>NZ_JBQYFW010000114.1:0-200 GCF_056313565.1 Pseudomonas sp. 3B-A001-10F | reverse complement strand
AGCATGATGATCTGCTGAATCGCCAGAATCGTCCGTCTTTGCGGCAGGTCGATGTACGCGGCGATGTCGCTGGTCATGAGGCTGGCCTGTGCCAGTGATTCGCAGGCGTGGACCAGCAGGCTTTCGCTGTCCTGTTCCGGTGCGACCTGGAACATGGTGCTGGGTTTGTGGAAGCGCAGGGTTAACGCGTTGGGTTTGAG
>NZ_JBQYFW010000113.1:0-212 GCF_056313565.1 Pseudomonas sp. 3B-A001-10F | reverse complement strand
TTCGCGTGGTCAGTGCTCAGGGCCAGAACGTATTCAAGGTGGTCGAAGCACCGACGGGTGAGTTGAACGTCGACACGCTCGGCACCGAAGCCAACGTCCAGGTCAGTTATCCGAGCCTGGCAGCGAAGGACACCGTCGGTGTACGCCTGACCGGTGTGGCGTTGCGTGATGCGCCGATCCAGACCGTGTCCACCGCAGGCACGCTGACCTTC
>NZ_JBQYFW010000112.1:0-213 GCF_056313565.1 Pseudomonas sp. 3B-A001-10F | reverse complement strand
CGGAGGTATCGGCCGTCAGTTTGACGGTCGAGGTGTCTATGGTGTCGGTGACTTCGGTCACGGCCGGAACAGTGCTCGGCACCAGATTTTCGAAGTTGCCACCGGTAGCGGTGGAGATCGTCGCTTCAACCTTGCCGGCGTCTTTGTAGACGTCATCGGCTGGCGCTGGAACAGACACGGTGCCAGTGGTTTTGCCAGCTTCGATGGTAATCA
>NZ_JBQYFW010000111.1:0-216 GCF_056313565.1 Pseudomonas sp. 3B-A001-10F | reverse complement strand
ATGAACAGGGGCACATCACCCGTTATGAGTATGACGACGATCTGCACCTGGTCTCGCGGCGGATCAACCCCGACGGCACGCGGGTGCAATACCGCTATGACCATGCGCAACTGCTGCTCACCGAGATTGAAAACGAATCCGGGGAAAAGTATCGGCTGGATTACACCTCCACCGGGCTGATTCGTCAGGAAAGCGGTTTTGACGGCCGCCGCACCG
>NZ_JBQYFW010000110.1:0-217 GCF_056313565.1 Pseudomonas sp. 3B-A001-10F | reverse complement strand
GCGAAAGCCTGCTGGTCCACGCCTGCGAATCACTGGCACAGGCCAGCCTCATGACCAGCGACATCGCCGCGTACATCGACCTGCCGCAAAGACGGACGATTCTGGCGATTCAGCAGATCATCATGCTCGCTGAACTGGCGGTGAATCGTGTGCTGGATAATCACGAAATCCCAAAATCCCCGGCACACAGCTAAAAGCCCCTCACCCTAACCCTCTC
>NZ_JBQYFW010000109.1:0-245 GCF_056313565.1 Pseudomonas sp. 3B-A001-10F | reverse complement strand
TGCGCTCTAACCAACTGAGCTACAGACCCAATTTCGAGCTACTAAGGCCGACCTCACCCTGCTCTTTACCACAAAGCATGGGGTACGCTCTAACCAACTCAGCTACAAACCGATACAGGCTGCTTCTATCGTCTTCATCAATGAATCAAGCAATTCGCGTGGGAACTTATGGAGCAGCTGATGTCCTCGATTAAGGAGGTGATCCAGCCGCAGGTTCCCCAACGGCTACCTTGTTACGACTTCAC
>NZ_JBQYFW010000108.1:0-254 GCF_056313565.1 Pseudomonas sp. 3B-A001-10F | reverse complement strand
TGAAGTCGTAACAAGGTAGCCGTAGGGGAACCTGCGGCTGGATCACCTCCTTAATCGACGACATCAGCTGCTCCATAAGTTCCCACACGAATTGCTTGATTCATTGAAGAAGACGAAAGAAGCAGCCCGAAATTGGGTCTGTAGCTCAGTTGGTTAGAGCGCACCCCTGATAAGGGTGAGGTCGGCAGTTCGAATCTGCCCAGACCCACCAATTTTGTGTGGGAAACGCCTGTAGAAATACGGGGCCATAGCTC
>NZ_JBQYFW010000107.1:0-255 GCF_056313565.1 Pseudomonas sp. 3B-A001-10F | reverse complement strand
CGTCGCGAAACACCTGGTAATCCACACCAACCAACTGCGCGCGGTCATAGCGCAACAGCAGCGAACGCCCGGCGCCGTTGTCCAGTCGCTGCACCCGGTCAGAGCGATCGCGCTGCACCGTCAGACGGTTGCCATAGGCATCGCTGATCGCCGTCAGCCGTCCCGCGCGAAAGTGATAGAACCGCACCGTTTCCCCGGCCAGCGCGAGGATCAGTTCCTCCGGTTCATCCCCCAGAAAGATCGCCGCCCGCGACA
>NZ_JBQYFW010000106.1:0-255 GCF_056313565.1 Pseudomonas sp. 3B-A001-10F | reverse complement strand
AAAGGGAGAGGGGACTGACCGAGGTGTTTGGGTGAGCTACGCCGACGTGCGATACCGAGTCGAACTCAGATATTGAAAAGCCCATAAATCGGCTCCCTCTCCCTCGGGAGAGGGTTGGGGTGAGGGGGAAATTCACCGCGAAACAAAAGCCAAGCGAGTGTCTTCCCATCCAGCGGGCAGAACGTGAGTCCGGCTGCGGCCATCGCGCTAACTTTAAACAGAACATCATCTTCACGCAGATCAGCCACAGCCTGC
>NZ_JBQYFW010000105.1:0-255 GCF_056313565.1 Pseudomonas sp. 3B-A001-10F | reverse complement strand
ATCCCGAATGGAGTTTCACCATGTTCAAACCAACACCTAATCCACCTGAAACCGACGACACCACCCCCTACGAATTCCCCGGTTCGAAGAAATTCCACGAAGCCGCCGAGCGCGCCCTCGACCACTATCTCAAACCCAACGCGTTAACCCTGCGCTTCCACAAACCCAGCACCATGTTCCAGGTCGCACCGGAACAGGACAGCGAAAGCCTGCTGGTCCACGCCTGCGAATCACTGGCACAGGCCAGCCTCATGA
>NZ_JBQYFW010000104.1:0-255 GCF_056313565.1 Pseudomonas sp. 3B-A001-10F | reverse complement strand
GTAGTTTCTGAATGACCTGATCGGATCGCTCGAAGGCCTTTTGCTGGGCGGTACGTTCTTTTTTCAGCAAGGGTTCATCCGCCCAGCTCAACATTAGCCCCGTATGGTTCTGAATTAACGTCGCGCGTCTGTGCAGCAAGCTTTTCAGTACGGTATAGGCCTTGGGTGGCGGGTTCCAAAGCCGCAATTTGCTTTGCTCATTCGTCAAATAACGCGCGAGCACGCGTGCATCGCAGGGATCATTTTTGGCCCGTT
>NZ_JBQYFW010000103.1:0-255 GCF_056313565.1 Pseudomonas sp. 3B-A001-10F | reverse complement strand
ATAATCTTGTTGACTATCAGTCTGACTCCACAAGCACCCACACGAATTGCTTGATTCAGTTGTTAAAGAGCGATTGGTTAAGATTTTTCGTCTCAACCGAGGCGCGCATTCTACAGCAGCCTCATTTGCTGTCAAGTGATTATTTTCAGAAGTTTTCGAAGATTTCTTCAACAACTTCAACCACTTGCGCTTCCGATCTCTCGTCAGCGGGAGGCGAATTCTACAGCGTTACACGCTGCTGTCAACACCTCTTTT
>NZ_JBQYFW010000102.1:0-255 GCF_056313565.1 Pseudomonas sp. 3B-A001-10F | reverse complement strand
GGCGTTGAGCTAACCAATACTAATTGCCCGTGAGGCTTGACCATATAACACCCAAGCAATTTGCGTCGAAGAGACCAGATTGCGGTGTGTGAAGACGAAACGAACCGAAAGTTCGATGTTCACAAACACCGAAAGCTGTCACATACCCAATTTGCTGAAGCGAGGCCATCTGGTCACGAGTCAGTACCCGAATTTCTTGACGACCATAGAGCGTTGGAACCACCTGATCCCATCCCGAACTCAGCAGTGAAACGA
>NZ_JBQYFW010000101.1:0-255 GCF_056313565.1 Pseudomonas sp. 3B-A001-10F | reverse complement strand
AGCGTGCGCGGCTGGTGCGTAAAGTCTCGGCGGACGGTGGTGAACAGCTCAAGGCCTATGACTCATCGGGGCGGTTGATCGCCGAGCAGGATGCCTTGGGCGCTGTCACCGAATACCGCTACGACGACGTCGGACGGCTGATCGCGCTGATTCCACCGGATGAGGCGCCCACGTCCTACGAGTATCGCAACGGTTTCCTGCACAAACGCTCTCGCGAAGAGGCGGTGTGGATCTACCGGCGCAATGCCGAGGGCG
>NZ_JBQYFW010000100.1:0-255 GCF_056313565.1 Pseudomonas sp. 3B-A001-10F | reverse complement strand
CCCCCCCCCCCCCCCCCCCCCCCCCCCCCCCCCCCCCCCCCCCCCCCCCCCCCCCCCCCCCCCCCCCCCCCCCCCCCCCCCCCCCCCCCCCCCCCCCCCCCCCCCCCCCCCCCCCCCCCCCCCCCCCCCCCCCCCCCCCCCCCCCCCCCCCCCCCCCCCCCCCCCCCCCCCCCCCCCCCCCCCCCCCCCCCCCCCCCCCCCCCCCCCCCCCCCCCCCCCCCCCCCCCCCCCCCCCCCCCCCCCCCCCCCCCCCCC
>NZ_JBQYFW010000099.1:0-255 GCF_056313565.1 Pseudomonas sp. 3B-A001-10F | reverse complement strand
GGCGTTGAGCTAACCAATACTAATTGCCCGTGAGGCTTGACCATATAACACCCAAGCAATTTGCGTCGAAGAGACCAGATTGCGGTGTGTGAAGACGAAACGAACCGAAAGTTCGATGTTCACAAACGCCGAAAGCTGTCACATACCCAATTTGCTGAAGCGAGGCCATCTGGTCACGAGTCAGTACCCGAATTTCTTGACGACCATAGAGCGTTGGAACCACCTGATCCCATCCCGAACTCAGCAGTGAAACGA
>NZ_JBQYFW010000097.1:0-311 GCF_056313565.1 Pseudomonas sp. 3B-A001-10F | reverse complement strand
AACTCCAGCCGATGCGCCAGCGAATGACTCCAGCCAAACCCCAACCCAACATCGATTTCGGCGGCGCTGGAGCGATACAAACGGGTGAACTCAAACGGCAACACGCCATCGAGCACCGCATCGCTCAGAGTCAGCAGTTCTTCACCGGTGACCATCGACACCGGGCAGCCGTTGGTGCAGGTGTGCGGCACACAATCGGCGCTGTCGCCGTTGGGGTTTTTCGCCTGATCCGGCGAATCGTCGTGAGGCTCATGCCGTTCCAACCGGCTCGAAGCACCAGACTTGTCCCGCGCCAGTGGCGCCGGATTCGG
>NZ_JBQYFW010000096.1:0-337 GCF_056313565.1 Pseudomonas sp. 3B-A001-10F | reverse complement strand
AGAAAAGGCGTTGGCGGGCTGTTTCTGGATCACCGCCCAAGGCCTTCGAGGCCAAGGACGGTGAAGATCTCAAAAACCCGGTTTCCGGTGGACCGTAAGGCTGCTCCGCTTAAGTGAACAGCATTACGGCTTCGGCCGGGTTTTTTTGTTTGAATCAGAATCCCTAGAAGCCCCTCACCCCAGCCCTCTCCCAGAGGGAGAGGGGGCCGACTGATCTGGCTTAATGATTCTGGACACCCCTAAAGGGCGTTAATCTACGCCCAACGAAGAGGTGTGATTTGACCAGAAGATATTTTTCGACAGATTTCAAACGGGATGCGGCTTGCCTGGTTTTGGA
>NZ_JBQYFW010000095.1:0-373 GCF_056313565.1 Pseudomonas sp. 3B-A001-10F | reverse complement strand
ACGTGAGCGTCGTCGTAGTCGTAGCGCTCGCTGTCACCGACGGCGTTGCTTGCTTCGATCAGGTGCTGATAGGCGTCGTAGCGGTAACTGACCAGCGCCTGTTCGGTGCCCCAGGCACCGTCGCGAAACACCTGGTAATCCACACCAACCAACTGCGCGCGGTCATAGCGCAACAGCAGCGAACGCCCGGCGCCGTTGTCCAGTCGCTGCACCCGGTCAGAGCGATCGCGCTGCACCGTCAGACGATTGCCATAGGCATCGCTGATCGCCGTCAGCCGTCCCGCGCGAAAGTGATAGAACCGCACCGTTTCCCCGGCCAGCGCGAGGATCAGTTCCTCCGGTTCATCCCCCAGAAAGATCGCCGCCCGCGACA
>NZ_JBQYFW010000094.1:0-387 GCF_056313565.1 Pseudomonas sp. 3B-A001-10F | reverse complement strand
CTATACCCGTCATGAAACTGAGGTGTTGGAAGATTATCTAGCGTCGGATGATTTTTATCCTGCTTCTGCTAGCCAAGATTATCCCCCGAACAGTGAACCCTCGGCAGTGCATGAGTATGCAAGTGATAGTTATAGTGACAGTTATGCAGACAGCGATTATCGCTATGATGAGGAATTTGGCTTAGATGGCATTGATAGTAGCGAGCATCTTAGCAGCCAGCAAATCGACATGCCGGTGGATGCGCAGTGGGATGATATCTATAGCTATGAATCTTCGGCAGCCATGGGCATTGATAGCGAAGACAGTCAGGATGATTATAAGCTTGCCACGCAAGGAAATATTCAAGATTATGTCCGTTGGCAACTGAATTTAAGACGCCTCTCCAC
>NZ_JBQYFW010000093.1:0-399 GCF_056313565.1 Pseudomonas sp. 3B-A001-10F | reverse complement strand
GCTATGGTTTGTACTTACTTGCAACACTTTATAGAGACTCTGAATTATCCACTTCAGCTGGTCTTACTTATTTCTTATTAGGAGGTTTATCTTCTTGTTTTATTGTTTTAGGAACAAGTTTATTATATGTCAATTCTGGTACAACAAATCTGGAAGCTTATTATATAATAACAAGCTTATCCAACATAGCAAACGAATTATTAACTAACACTTTAGATCTATATAAACCATTATATATAAACATCTCTTTAATTATAATGTCTGTTGGTTTTTTATTTAAAATGTCAGCTGCCCCTTTTCATTTTTGAAGTCCCGATGTCTATGATGCAATACCTACAGTTGTTACTACTTTTGTAGCAATAATTCCTAAAATATCTATATTGGTTTTCTTATTACAAC
>NZ_JBQYFW010000092.1:0-409 GCF_056313565.1 Pseudomonas sp. 3B-A001-10F | reverse complement strand
GTCTCGGGACGCGGATGCTCGTCCTTGTCGACGGTGATCGGGCCGGCCTTGCCGCCGGGCACCTGGACCGGGACGATCTCCTCGGCGAAATAGCCCGACGCGATCGCCGCGCCGGCGCGCTGCTGCGAGCGGATCGCCATCGCGTCCTGATCGGCGCGCGACACCTGGAATTCCTCGGCGACGTTCTCGCCGGTCTCCGGCATCGCATCGACGCCGTACTGCGCCTTCATCAGCGGATTGATGAAGCGCCAGCCGATCGTGGTGTCATAGATATCGGACGAGCGCGAGAAGGCTTCCGCGGCCTTGCCCATCACGAACGGTGCGCGCGTCATCGATTCGACGCCGCCCGCGATCGCGAAATCGATCTCGCCGGCGCGGATGGCGCGGCCAGCGGCGCCGACCGCATCGA
>NZ_JBQYFW010000091.1:0-440 GCF_056313565.1 Pseudomonas sp. 3B-A001-10F | reverse complement strand
AATCATCACTGCCTGAGCACCGGCTTTAATCTGCGCATTCAGATACAAAGTGACGCTTTTCGCCAGTTTATCGAGTAGAGCGTGCAGCGCCTGCGGATCGGCATACATCATTTTTTTGATCACGGTGAAGGCTTTGCTGCTGCCGCCTTCCACCATGTAGGTTGCCAGCGTCCACGGGCTGCCGGAAAAACCAATCAGCGGCACTTCGCCTTTCAGTTCGCGACGAATGGTACGCACCGCGTTCATCACGTAACCCAGCTCATCTTCCGGGTCCGGAATTGGCAGTTTATCGACGTCGGCTTTGCAGGTGACTGCCGAGGTAAAACGCGGACCTTCTCCGGCTTCAAAATAGAGCCCTAACCCCATCGCGTCCGGCACGGTGAGGATATCGGAAAAGAGGATCGCCGCATCCAGCGGGTAGCGACGCAGCGGTTGCAAAG
>NZ_JBQYFW010000090.1:0-454 GCF_056313565.1 Pseudomonas sp. 3B-A001-10F | reverse complement strand
CCCCCGCACCGCGCCTTTGCGGACGCGCTGGCGAACGGGCTGATCCGGCGCTTCGGCGGCGACCCGATGGGCCTGGCACGCGGGCTGGTCCTGCTCCCCAACAACCGTGCCAAGAGGGCGATCCAGGACGCCTTTGTCCGCGCCAGCGGTGGCGGCTTGCTCCTGCCGCGGCTCGTCGCGGTCGGCGATCCCGAGCTGGACGAGGCGGTGTTCGATGCGGCCGGCGATCCCGACCTCGTGCCGCCCGCGGTCCAGCCGCTCCAGCGCCAATTGCTCCTCGCGCGCCTGATCCAGGAGGCCGAGCCCCGCCACGACGCCGCCGAGGCCGTCCGCCTCGCCGGCGATCTCGCCGCCACGCTCGACCAGCTGCTCATCGAGGAAGTTTCGCCCCGCCGGCTCCGGGAGCTGGACCTGGGGCCGGAGCTCTCCGCCCATTGGGAGCGCTCGCTCAAGC
>NZ_JBQYFW010000089.1:0-463 GCF_056313565.1 Pseudomonas sp. 3B-A001-10F | reverse complement strand
TAACGACACAGCCAGTAAATAAGTGATTGACATTCACATCGGTAAAATCTTTTGTGATTGCAAAAATCTTTTTGATATCACCAACAACTAACGTATCGGGTGCATCTGCATTAACAATCCAGTTATTAAAAAACGCAGCCGCTAGTAATTTGTCATAAGTGCCGTATTGTAATTCTGCTTCAATATCGCCACTGATTGAGCCGCCAGTTACCATACCAGCCGCAGCGATGCGCCCACCGTTTAACATTTCGCTATTGGTAAAATCATTGGCTACAGTTAAGCCGTTGGTGATGTTTGGCAGGATAGTCCAGCCAGTTTGAGGTATTACTTTTGGGTCTGTTTGCTCTGCAATAGAGGTAATAACGCGTGCGCCTGAACTCATAACGACTCCTTTTTAGGCATAAAAAAAGCCGCTACAGTGGCGGCATTGGTTGAAAATTTGGTTAGTTGTAACGATATGGGA
>NZ_JBQYFW010000088.1:0-475 GCF_056313565.1 Pseudomonas sp. 3B-A001-10F | reverse complement strand
AACGCACACCGTGGAGTGGCAGGCTCCGGCTGTGGCGATTACCCGCACGGCAACCCAGGCGCGCCAGAGCAACAGCGTCGATCTCGACAAAGCCCGTCTGGTAGTCAGCGTCGGTCGCGGCATTGGCAGCAAAGAGAACATTGCGCTGGCAGAACAGCTTTGCAAGGCGATAGGTGCGGAGTTGGCCTGTTCTCGTCCGGTGGCGGAAAACGAAAAATGGATGGAGCACGAACGCTATGTCGGTATCTCCAACCTGATGCTGAAACCTGAATTGTATCTGGCGGTGGGGATCTCCGGGCAGATCCAGCACATGGTTGGTGCTAATGCATCGCAAACCATTTTCGCCATCAATAAAGATAAAAATGCGCCGATCTTCCAGTACGCGGATTACGGCATTGTTGGCGATGCCGTGAAGATCCTTCCGGCACTGACCGCAGCTTTAGCGCGTTGATCCACTCTGGCAGGGCTGCATTAC
>NZ_JBQYFW010000087.1:0-521 GCF_056313565.1 Pseudomonas sp. 3B-A001-10F | reverse complement strand
GTTGGGTCGCTCCGTAGAATGCGCGCCACACCGAAGCGAAGGGTGATTAGCTCAGCTGGGAGAGCGTCTGCCTTACAAGCAGAATGTCGGCGGTTCGATCCCGTCATCACCCACCATTCGTTTCAAGTGTTTAGCGCAGCGGTAGTTCAGTCGGTTAGAATACCGGCCTGTCACGCCGGGGGTCGCGGGTTCGAGTCCCGTCCGCTGCGCCATATTCGGTAACCTGGACCACTGAACGCCAGGTCACCACGGAAAAACCCGCCAAGGCGGGTTTTTTTCTGCTCCAAGGTTGTACCCGCGGGATGTGTCGTTTTACTGGTTTTCGGATTTATTTGAAAAAAACTTCAATTAAATCAACACTTTACGAAAACTTGTGGCATAATGCGTCCCGTAACGAAGCGAAGGGTGATTAGCTCAGCTGGGAGAGCGTCTGCCTTACAAGCAGAATGTCGGCGGTTCGATCCCGTCATCACCCACCATTCGTTTCAAGCGTTTTGCGCAGCGGTAGTTCAGTCGGTTAG
>NZ_JBQYFW010000086.1:0-537 GCF_056313565.1 Pseudomonas sp. 3B-A001-10F | reverse complement strand
ACATTCGCCGAAAATTCGAATTTCTCAATTAAGAGAACTCACAAATTTTACCTTAGCCTGATCCGTTACCAGTGAAAGTAACGTTCAGTCTATCTTTCTATCACATACCCAAATTTTTAAAGAACGATCTAATCAAAAGACTAGAAATCAATATTCTCAACGGAATACTCATTTCTAAGCTTTCAGAAGCAGTTATATGGTGGAGCCAAGCGGGATCGAACCGCTGACCTCCTGCGTGCAAGGCAGGCGCTCTCCCAGCTGAGCTATGGCCCCATAACAAAATTGGTGGGTCTGGGCAGATTCGAACTGCCGACCTCACCCTTATCAGGGGTGCGCTCTAACCAACTGAGCTACAGACCCAATTTCGAGCGCGCAACTGTTAGCTTGGAGCTATCAGCTTGGAGCTTAAAGCTGCTTCTATCGTCTTCTTCAATGAATCAAGCAATTCGTGTGGGAACTTATGGAGCAGCTGATGTCGTCGATTAAGGAGGTGATCCAGCCGCAGGTTCCCCTACGGCTACCTTGTTACGACTTCAC
>NZ_JBQYFW010000085.1:0-571 GCF_056313565.1 Pseudomonas sp. 3B-A001-10F | reverse complement strand
TACGTGCGGCCCGCTCGCTGGGGCTCGGGGTTCCTTCGCTGCGGGATCGATCCGGGCGCAGCGTCTCCGGTTTGCTTCGCTGCACCTACTCCCGCTGTGTTTGGCTGCGCCAAACGGTCGCTGCGCTCCCACGCCCGGATCAATCCCTCCACTCAGCCTTCCGACGTCGCCCTACAGATCAAGAGCTGCAGCCGAGCTAACGCTCATCCTGTTGAGTGGTGAAGAGCGGGGCGTGGTCGGCTTTGGATTTGTGGTGGATTTCCCCCTCACCCCAGCCCTCTCCCGAGGGAGAGGGGGCCGATTTGTGTGTTTTTCAAAGCCTCAGTTCGACGCGGTATCGCACGTCGGCGTAGCTCTCCCAAACACTGCAGTCAGTCCCCTCTCCCTCCGGGCGGTCCGACGTTTCGGGAGGGCTAGGGTGAGGGGCTTTTGATCTGTTTCAGATGCAGTGGTCTAATTTCCCCGGACACCCCGATAGGTGGAAAATACATCTATCGAGGAGTTATTCATGACTAAAAAACGCAGGGCATTCGACGACAGCTTCAAGCTGCAAGTCGTGAAGATGATCAAG
>NZ_JBQYFW010000084.1:0-631 GCF_056313565.1 Pseudomonas sp. 3B-A001-10F | reverse complement strand
TACCGCTATGACCATGCGCAACTGCTGCTCACCGAGATTGAAAACGAATCCGGGGAAAAGTATCGGCTGGATTACACCTCCACCGGGCTGATTCGTCAGGAAAGCGGTTTTGACGGCCGCCGCACCGCGTACGCCTATGACCTTAACGGCCATTTGCTGGAAAAGACCGAGTTCGGCGATGACGGTTCACAGTTAGTCACTGCTTATGAGCGCGATGCTGCCGGCCGCCTGCTGGTCAAAACCCTGCCCGACGGGATCAAGGTCACCTACCAATACGACCGCCTCGGTCGTTTGATTGGGGTCGATGACGGCCAGCAACATCCTTTGGCCTTCGAGTACGACCGTCAGGATCGGCTGATCACCGAGCATCAGGGCTGGGGCACCCTGCGTTACCGCTACGACGCCTGCGGCCAGTTCAAGCGCATGCGCCTGCCGGACAACAGCGTGCTCGACTACCGCCGCGCCAAGGGTGGCGCGCTGACCGACATCGACCTCAACGGCACACCGCTGACCCGCCATGTCTACCAGTCCGGTCGCGAACTGCAACGCCAACAAGGTCTGCTGCTCAGCGAATACTCCTACGACGATCAGGGACGATTACTCGCCCACGCCGTAGGCCATCAGCGCGATG
>NZ_JBQYFW010000083.1:0-639 GCF_056313565.1 Pseudomonas sp. 3B-A001-10F | reverse complement strand
TTGATCATCTTCACGACTTGCAGCTTGAAGCTGTCGTCGAATGCCCTGCGTTTTTTAGTCATGAATAACTCCTCGATAGATGTATTTTCCACCTATCGGGGTGTCCGGGGAAATTAGACCACTGCACGAGTCGAATTCAGACTCTGAAACAGATCAAAAGCCCCTCACCCTAGCCCTCTACCAGAGGGAGAGGGGACTGACCGAGTCGTTTGGGAGGGCTACGCCGACGTGAAAGACCGAGTCGAATTCAGACTCTGAAACAGATCAAAAGCCCCTCACCCGCTCCTAACCACTCAACAGGATGAGCGTTAGCTCGGCTGCAGCTTTTGATCTGCTGGCCCCTTCGGCAGGCTGAGTGGAGGGATTTATCCGGGGGTGGGAGCGCAGCGACCGTTTGGCGAAGCCAAACACATCGAGAGGAGGTGCAGCGAAGCAAACCGTAGGCGATGCCCCCCGGATAGATCCCGGAACGAAGGAACCCGAGCCACGGCGAGGGCCGAACGCCGGGGCCCAGCCTTAATGAGATGGTCAGCCCGGTGAGATCCTCGGCGGGTCTAAACTTGCCGAGGCTCTCTTTTTACCGAAGGAGGATCTCTCATGAATACCATCACGCTTTTGGGTATCGACATCGGCAAACAC
>NZ_JBQYFW010000082.1:0-648 GCF_056313565.1 Pseudomonas sp. 3B-A001-10F | reverse complement strand
CGGTGCGGCGGCCGTCAAAACCGCTTTCCTGACGAATCAGCCCGGTGGAGGTGTAATCCAGCCGATACTTTTCCCCGGATTCGTTTTCAATCTCGGTGAGCAGCAGTTGCGCATGGTCATAGCGGTACTGCACCCGCGTGCCGTCGGGGTTGATCCGCCGCGAAACCAGGTGCAGATCGTCATCGTATTCGTAACGGGTGATGTGCCCCTGTTCATCGCGCTCGGCGGTGACCTGACCGTAGGCGCCGTAGCTGTAGGCGCGGGTGCTGCCGCCAGGAAATGTCGTCTGAATCAGTCGGCCAACGGCGTCCCAGTGCTGACGGGTGACTGCACCGTGTTCGTCCGCAGTCGTGGTCCGTCGCCCCAGCGCGTCGTAGGAAAAACGCCGCACGCCACCGTCGGGCAGGGTTTCCTCGGTCAACTGGCCGAGGGCATTCCACACCAGCCGATGCCGGCTGCTGTCCGGATAACGGATCGACAGCAACTGCCCCCGGGTGTCGTAGTAGTAATGGGTGACCTGACCGTCGGGGTCGACCGCTTCGGTGACATCGCCCTCGGCATTGCGCCGGTAGATCCACACCGCCTCTTCGCGAGAGCGTTTGTGCAGGAAACCGTTGCGATACTCGTAGGACGTGGGCGCCTCATCCG
>NZ_JBQYFW010000081.1:0-667 GCF_056313565.1 Pseudomonas sp. 3B-A001-10F | reverse complement strand
GCTGACCCGCCATGTCTACCAGTCCGGTCGCGAACTGCAACGCCAACAAGGTCTGCTGCTCAGCGAATACTCCTACGACGATCAGGGACGATTACTCGCCCACGCCGTAGGCCATCAGCGCGATGCGCTGTACCGCCGCGATTATGCCTACAGCGCCAACGGCAATCTCGCGCACATCGCCGACAGCCGCCACGGCCAGCGCACCTACGGCTACGACGCCCTCGACCGGCTGATCCGCGTCCGTCACTCACGCGACGAACTGCCGGAATCCTTCGCCCACGACCCGGCCGGCAACCTGCTGATGCAGGACCGCCCAGGTCCGAGCCAGATAAAAGGCAATCGCCTGCTCATGCAGGGCGACCGCCATTACGACTACGACGCCTTCGGCAACCTGATCCGCGAACGTCGCGGCCGCGCGCAGACACTCGTCACCGAATACCGCTACGACAGCCAGCACCGCCTGATCGGCCTGACCCGCCCCGACGGCCAGACCGCCAGTTACCAATACGACGCCTTTGGCCGGCGTATCCGCAAAACCGTCAACGGCGAGATCACCGAATTCTTCTGGCAAGGCGACCACCTCGTCGCCGAAAGCAGCGAAAGCGAATACCGCAGCTACGTCTACGAACCCGGCACCTTCCGCCCGCTGGCGCTGCTCGACGGCAAA
>NZ_JBQYFW010000080.1:0-668 GCF_056313565.1 Pseudomonas sp. 3B-A001-10F | reverse complement strand
GCGAAAGCCTGCTGGTCCACGCCTGCGAATCACTGGCACAGGCCAGCCTCATGACCAGCGACATCGCCGCGTACATCGACCTGCCGCAAAGACGGACGATTCTGGCGATTCAGCAGATCATCATGCTTGCCGAACTGGCGGTGAATCGAGTGCTGGATAATCACGAAATCTCCCAATCTCCGACACACAGCTAAAAGACCCTCACCCTAACCCTCTCCCAAAGGGAGAGGGGACTGACCGAGGTGTTTGGGTGAGCTACGCCGACATGAAATACCGAGTCGACCCTCAGATTCTGAAACAGATCAAAAGCCCCTCACCCTAACCCTCTCCCGGAGGGAGAGGGGACTGACCGATTTGTTTGGCAGACCTACGCCGACGTGCGATACCGCGCTGAACTCAGGTTTTGAAAAGCACACAAATCGGCCCCCTCTCCCTCGGGAGAGGGCTGGGGTGAGGGGCAAGAACACCACAAACCCAAAGCCAAGCGCGCCGCGCTCTTCACCACTCAATAGGCCGAGTGTCAGCTCGCCTGCTTTTGATCTTGATCTTGATCCACGGGCGACGTCGGAAGGCTGAGTGGAGGGATTGATCCGGGCGTGGGAGCGCAGCGACCGTTTGGCGCAGCCAAACACAGCGAGAGGAGGTGCAGCGAAGCAAACCGTAGACGC
>NZ_JBQYFW010000079.1:0-715 GCF_056313565.1 Pseudomonas sp. 3B-A001-10F | reverse complement strand
AGCGTGCGCGGCTGGTGCGTAAAGTCTCGGCGGACGGTGGTGAACAGCTCAAGGCCTATGACTCATCGGGGCGGTTGATCGCCGAGCAGGATGCCTTGGGCGCTGTCACCGAATACCGCTACGACGAGGTCGGACGGCTGATCGCGCTGATTCCACCGGATGAGGCGCCCACGTCCTACGAGTATCGCAACGGTTTCCTGCACAAACGCTCTCGCGAAGAGGCGGTGTGGATCTACCGGCGCAATGCCGAGGGCGATGTCACCGAAGCGGTCGACCCCGACGGCCAGGTTACTCATTACTACTACGACACCCGGGGCCAGTTGCTGTCGATCCGCTACCCGGACAGCAGCCGGCATCGGCTGGTCTGGAATAGCCTCGGCCAGTTGACCGAAGAGACCTTGCCCGACGGTGGCGTGCGGCGCTTTTCCTACGACGCACTGGGGCGACGTACCACGACTGCCGACGAACACGGTGCGGTCACCCGTCAGCACTGGGATGCCGTCGGCCGACTGATCCAGACGACATTTCCTACCGGCAGCACCCGCGCTTACAGCTACGGCGCCTACGGTCAGGTCACCGCCGAGCGCGATGAACAGGGGCACATCACCCGTTATGAGTATGACGACGATCTGCACCTGGTCTCGCGGCGGATCAACCCCGACGGCACGCGGGTGCAATACCGCTATGACCATGCGCAACTGCTGCTCACCGAGAT
>NZ_JBQYFW010000078.1:0-907 GCF_056313565.1 Pseudomonas sp. 3B-A001-10F | reverse complement strand
TGAGCGATGCGGTGCTCGATGGCGTGTTGCCGTTTGAGTTCACCCGTTTGTATCGCTCCAGCGCCGCCGAAATCGATGTTGGGTTGGGGTTTGGCTGGAGTCATTCGCTGGCGCATCGGCTGGAGTTTGCTGGCGACGAGGTTGTCTGGGTCGATCACGAGAACCGCCGTACCCGTTTCCCGCTGCCGAGCGTTGAGCGGCCGGCGATTCACAACAGTTTGTCGCGGGCGGCGATTTTTCTGGGCGAGGAGCCGGAAGAGCTGATCCTCGCGCTGGCCGGGGACACGGCGCGCTTTTATCACTTTCGTGCAGGACGGCTGACGGCGATCAGCGATGCCTATGGCAATCGTCTGACGGTGCAGCGTGATCGCTCTGACCGGGTGCAGCGACTGGATAACGGCGCCGGGCGTTCGCTGCTGTTGCGCTATGACCGCGCGCAGTTGGTTGGTGTTGATTACCAGGTGATTCGCGACGGTGCCTGGGGCACCGAACAGGCGCTGGTCAGTTACCGCTACGACGCCTATCAGCACCTGATCGAAGCAAGCAACGCCGTCGGTGACAGCGAGCGCTACGACTACGACGACGCTCACGTAATTCTGCAGCGGCAACTGGCTGGCGGTGCGAGCTTCTTCTGGGAATGGGAGCGCTCGGGGAAATCGGCGCGCTGCGTGCGTCACTGGGCGTCGTTCTCGCAGATGGACACGCGTTACGTCTGGAACGACGACGGCAGCGTGGCGGTGCATTACGTCGACGGCACTGAAGAGACCTACGTCCACGACGAGCGTGCGCGGCTGGTGCGTAAAGTCTCGGCGGACGGTGGTGAACAGCTCAAGGCCTATGACTCATCGGGGCGGTTGATCGCCGAGCAGGATGCCTTGGGCGCTGTCACCGAATACCGCTACGACGA
>NZ_JBQYFW010000077.1:0-919 GCF_056313565.1 Pseudomonas sp. 3B-A001-10F | reverse complement strand
GGCGAATCGTCGTGAGGCTCATGCCGTTCCAACCGGCTCGAAGCACCAGACTTGTCCCGCGCCAGTGGCGCCGGATTCGGCACCGTCAACACCAGCGAATCGGCCTGACGAATGTTCAGCGGTATCGCCGGTGTCGGTTTCAACTCAACGTCACGGACATTGAGCATCAGCGGTTTCAAAACGCTGGCATGCCGCGTCAAATCCGCCGAGGACGTCAGTTCGGCCAAGCGCAATGCCGAGGCCGCCAGCCATTCCCGCGCGCGCGGCGACTTGATCTTCGCCAACGCCTTGCTGCTCAAGCGCAGTGGCACGCCGACGCCACCCGACAACGCCGTCAGCAGAAAACCGATCAGCAGTTCGGCACGCACTTCGGCGACCACTTCGGCCAAATGTTGCGGCGGCAGCATCTTCAGCCAACTGGTAAACGCGGCCAGATGAATGAACAGCAGCGGCTCGTCACTGAGGATCAACAGACCGTTGGCAATGGCGTCGCTGGAGGCATTCAATAACGCCTCAAGCTCGGCCTCGCTGAGGTACTCAAGCAGCTTTTCACTGTTGGCCTGCAAGTCGGCGAGGAGGGCGAATACCTGTTTGATGTCGTCCCAAACGCCGTTCAGGGCTTTCTCGAATCCACGCCAGTCGGCCTGTTGCAACTGACCGTAACGCTCAAGAAACCCAGCGCTGGAAAATTCCTTCCACTGCGGCTGAAATTCACTCCATTCCCCGCGCAACCAGCCCTCCAGTCCATCGATGAAGCCCTGATAGGAGGCGTACAACGTCTGCACATGGTCCGTGGACACATCGGGAAAGAAGGTAATGCGATAACGCTGGCCCCGATCGCAGTCGGTCACTTGCAGAATGCCGCTGGGGCCGATGGTGTAATGCAGCGGCTCACCGAAAGTCAGCACGCCGCCGACAT
>NZ_JBQYFW010000076.1:0-1000 GCF_056313565.1 Pseudomonas sp. 3B-A001-10F | reverse complement strand
AAGCGGCTGGGGGCCGACCCGGTTGAGTGGTTGTTTCGCAAAACGGCTACTCAATGGGGCGCGCAGCGCTATCCCGATGATGCCTGGCAGGATCTGCAAGTATTTGCAGTCGATGGTGCGCTTCTGCGCACGCCGGATACGCCGGAGTTGCGAGACCATTTCGGTTCTGGAAACACCTCGACCGACCGCCAGACTCCCTTTCCCATGCTGCGCCTGGTGGCGCTGATGAATGTGCGTTCACACCTGATCCTGGATGCACAGCTTAGCCCTTACCGACGCAGCGAAATGCGTCTGGCCGATGAGTTTTTGCAGCAGATCCCGGACCACTCCGTGACGCTGTTCGATAAGGGATTCTGGAGCGCCGATCTCATGCTCAGCCTGAGCGGAGACGGCAACCAGCGCCACTGGCTGATTCCGGCAAAAAAGGGATTGGTTTGCGAGGAGATAGCCCGTTACAACCAGCACGACCGTTTGGTGCGTATGAAAGTGTCGCCGCAAGCCAGAAAGCGAAATCCGACTCTTCCCACACACTGGGAGGCGCGTGAAGTCAGTTATGAAATTCAAGGCAAAGTAAAAACAGTCATGACGTCGTTGCCGGCCAAGATCTACAGCACCAAGTCTGTTGCCAAGCTTTATCAGGAGCGCTGGGAAATCGAATTGGGCTTCAGGGATATCAAAAGCTCAATGCAGCAAAACGCAATGACCTTGCGCAGCAAAAAGATCGATCTGATCTACCAGGAAGTGTGGGGGTTGTTGCTGGCTTACAACGTGATTCGTCGGGAGGCAAGTCAGGCAGCAGTGGCGTTTGGTCGAGCGCCGTCGGACATCCGTTTCAAGCCGGTTTGCCAGTACATCGCCGTGCAGTTGATCGTGATGGCTGCGGCCAATCCTGTTTCAGCGACGGGTAGACGGTTGGCGGAACTTAGAAAAGGCGTTGGCGGGCTGTTTCTGGATCACCGCCCAAGGCCTTCGAGGCCAAGGACGGTGAAGATCTCAAAAA
>NZ_JBQYFW010000075.1:0-1088 GCF_056313565.1 Pseudomonas sp. 3B-A001-10F | reverse complement strand
CCAGAGATGGATTGGTGCCTTCGGGAACATTGAGACAGGTGCTGCATGGCTGTCGTCAGCTCGTGTCGTGAGATGTTGGGTTAAGTCCCGTAACGAGCGCAACCCTTGTCCTTAGTTACCAGCACGTTATGGTGGGCACTCTAAGGAGACTGCCGGTGACAAACCGGAGGAAGGTGGGGATGACGTCAAGTCATCATGGCCCTTACGGCCTGGGCTACACACGTGCTACAATGGTCGGTACAAAGGGTTGCCAAGCCGCGAGGTGGAGCTAATCCCATAAAACCGATCGTAGTCCGGATCGCAGTCTGCAACTCGACTGCGTGAAGTCGGAATCGCTAGTAATCGTGAATCAGAATGTCACGGTGAATACGTTCCCGGGCCTTGTACACACCGCCCGTCACACCATGGGAGTGGGTTGCACCAGAAGTAGCTAGTCTAACCTTCGGGAGGACGGTTACCACGGTGTGATTCATGACTGGGGTGAAGTCGTAACAAGGTAGCCGTAGGGGAACCTGCGGCTGGATCACCTCCTTAATCGACGACATCAGCTGCTCCATAAGTTCCCACACGAATTGCTTGATTCATTGAAGAAGACGAAAGAAGCAGCCTGTATCGGTTTGTAGCTGAGTTGGTTAGAGCGTACCCCATGCTTTGTGGTAAAGAGCAGGGTGAGGTCGGCCTTAGTAGCTCGAAATTGGGTCTGTAGCTCAGTTGGTTAGAGCGCACCCCTGATAAGGGTGAGGTCGGCAGTTCGAATCTGCCCAGACCCACCAATTTTGTGTGGGAAACGCCTGTAGAAATACGGGGCCATAGCTCAGCTGGGAGAGCGCCTGCCTTGCACGCAGGAGGTCAACGGTTCGATCCCGTTTGGCTCCACCACTACTGCTTCTCTTGTATAAAGCTTAGAAATGAGCATTCCATCAAGATGATGATGAATGTTGATTTCTAGTCTTTGACTAGTTCGTTCTTTAAAAATTTGGGTATGTGATAGAAAGATAGACTGAACGTTACTTTCACTGGTAACGGATCAGGCTAAGGTAAAATTTGTGAGTTCTCTTAGTTGAGAAATTCGAATTTTCGGCGAATGT
>NZ_JBQYFW010000074.1:0-1157 GCF_056313565.1 Pseudomonas sp. 3B-A001-10F | reverse complement strand
ACCATCGACACCTCGACCGTCAAACTGACGGCTGATACGTCGGTCGCTGAAGGCGGCACCGTCACTTACACCGCCACTGTGGGCGCACCAGTAACCGGTTCGCCGGTCACCGTGACGCTGGCCAACGGCCAGAACATCACCATCGAAGTCGGCAAAACAACCGGCACCGTGACCTTCACCGCACCGAACGATGCGCTGACCGGCCACGCGCCGATCACCAACTCGATCACGGGCGTCACTGGCGGCAACTACGAAAATCTCGTGGCCGATAAAACGCCGGTCAGCACCAACGTGACCGACACCGTCGACACCACCAACCTGTCGCTCAGCGCGACCGGTTCTGTGGCTGAGGGCGGCTCGATCATCTACACCGCGACATTGACCAACGCTGCTGGCTCGCCAGTCACCGTGACCCTGTCGAACGGCGCGGTGATTACCATCGAAGCTGGCAAAACCACTGGCACCGTGTCTGTTCCAGCGCCAGCCGATGACGTCTACAAAGACGCCGGCAAGGTTGAAGCGACGATCTCCACCGCTACCGGTGGCAACTTCGAAAACCTCGTGCCGAGCACTGTACCGGCCGTGACCGAAGTCACCGATACCATCGACACCTCGACCGTCAAACTGACGGCTGATACGTCGGTCGCTGAAGGCGGCACCGTCACTTACACCGCCACTGTCGGCGCTCCAGTTACCGGTTCGCCGGTCACCGTGACGCTGGCCAACGGCCAGAACATCACCATCGAAGTCGGCAAAACAACCGGCACCGTGACCTTCACCGCACCGAACGATGCGCTGACCGGCCACGCGCCGATCACCAACTCGATCACGGGCGTCACTGGCGGCAACTACGAAAATCTCGTGGCCGATAAAACGCCGGTCAGCACCAACGTGACCGACACCGTCGACACCACCAACCTGTCGCTCAGCGCGACCGGTTCTGTGGCTGAGGGCGGCTCGATCATCTACACCGCGACATTGACCAACGCTGCTGGCTCGCCAGTCACCGTGACCCTGTCGAACGGCGCGGTGATTACCATCGAAGCTGGCAAAACCACTGGCACCGTGTCTGTTCCAGCGCCAGCCGATGACGTCTACAAAGACGCCGGCAAGGTTGAAGCGACGATCTCCACCGCTACCGGTGGCAACTTCGAAAA
>NZ_JBQYFW010000073.1:0-1256 GCF_056313565.1 Pseudomonas sp. 3B-A001-10F | reverse complement strand
TGCAGTGGTCAACTAATTCCGGACACCTCGATAGGTGGTTTTGACGCCATCGCCCGCTCGTAAGCGGTCGGTGGCAGATATCCCAGTTTCGAGTGCAACCGTTCGTTGTTGTAAAACCCAACGATGTACTCGGTGATGTCGCGGATTGCTTCAGCGTGGTTCGCGTAGTCACGGCGCCATACCCGCTCCATTTTCAAACTCAAAAAGAAGCGCTCCATCACTGCGTTGTCCCAGCAATTACCTTTACGGCTCATGCTCTGCTGCATGCCGTTTCTTGCCAGTAATTCTCTGTAAGTTGCACTCGCATATTGGCTACCCCGATCTGAGTGGGCAATCAAGCCTGGCGGCGGTTGACGCTGCGCGATAGCCAGTTGCATCGCGGTGCACACCAGCTCTGCCGGCATATTCGGAGCCATCGACCAGCCCACTATCTTGCGTGAAAACAAGTCCAATACCACGGCCAGATACAGCCAGCCACTGCGGGTGCGGATATAGGTGATGTCAGCCACCCAAGCCTTGTTTGGCGCCACTTGATCAAATTTTCTGCCCAGTACATTCTCTGCAATCGGCAGGTCATGATTGCTATCGGTCGTGTGTACAAACTTGCGCTTCCAAGCCGAACGCAGCCCATTAGCTCGCATCAAACGACGGATTTTATACAGCCCGACAAGCATGCCCTTGGCACGCAAAGCGTCGCGCAAAGGGCGGCTGCCGTAGCAGCCTCCACTCTCGGCAAAAGACGCCTTGAGTTGCACAACAACAGGACAACTCTGCCGAACAGGTGCATCAGCACGCTTCTGAGACTCATAGAAGCCCGAACGACTGATGCTCAGCAACCGACAGACATGTGCCACTGAGTAAGCCTTCTGTTGCAGCTGCCGAACCAGTCGATACGTTACTTCAGCTCGCGGGCAAAGAAGGCGGTAGCCTTTTTTAAGATGTCGTTGTCCATCTTGAGCTGCCGGTTTTCCTGCTCCAACTGCCGGATGCGCTGCTGTTCCGCCGTCAATGGCTTGCCGATTCCGGCCTGTCCCAGTTGCTCTGCCTCGTATTGCTGAACCCAGCGTCGAACGGCTGTCTCACCAATGTTCAGATCCTGGCAAACCTGCGTAACGGTCAGTCCCTGATCCTTGATCATCTTCACGACTTGCAGCTTGAAGCTGTCGTCGAATGCCCTGCGTTTTTTAGTCATGAATAACTCCTCGATAGATGTATTTTCCACCTATCGGGGTGTCCGGGGAAATTAGACCACTGCA
>NZ_JBQYFW010000072.1:0-1258 GCF_056313565.1 Pseudomonas sp. 3B-A001-10F | reverse complement strand
TGATCTGGTCAAACGATACTGGACACGGTTATAGGGTTTAGGTCATTTCTCATGCTGCCAAGGCTTCCATTGCTACCGGAGTCCGATATCCGTTGTGACTGTGCAGCCTGATCCGATTGTAATAATGGGTCAGGTAGCGCAACACATCGGTACTGGCCTCATCTTCGTTTCGGTAGCCAGCCTTGGGTATCCATTCAGATTTCAAACTGCCAAAGAAACGCTCCATCGGGGCGTTATCCCAGCAGTTTCCTCGTCGACTCATGCTTTGTTTTATCCGCATCTCCGACAGCGTTTCACGGAACATTTTGCTGCTGTAATGGCAACCCTGATCCGAATGGAACATTAGGTTTTCAGGGCGTCCTCGCGACTCGAAAGCCATCTTTAACGCTCGACAGGTCAGAGCTGAATCCGGACTTCTGGACATCGCCCAGCCGACGATGCGGCGGGCATGCAGATCAAGTACAGCAGCCAGATAAACCCAGTAAGTACCGGCCCAAATGTAAGTCACGTCGCCACACCACACTCGATTGGGGGCCTCGACATTGAATTTACGCTCCAAATGATTTGGGGCGTATTGCGCCTCCGCACCGCTGGGTTTGTACCGATGCCTGCGCCGTTGCTGGCTCTTCAAACCGAGCTCGCGCATCAGGCTACGAGCCATGTAACGACCTACCGACTCTTTTTCGTTACACAGCGCTTTTGACAGGCTGCGCGCGCCCATTGAGCCGCGACTTTGCTCATGTAATTCGGCAGCCTTGATCTTTAGGCGATCGCGTCCGACATGCACTTTCGCCCGCTGTTTCAGACGCTCGTAATAACTGCTGCGGTTGATACCAAACACGCCACACAACTCGGATCTTGGATATTGCTCGCTTAACTCCTCGACCAGCCTTACCGATCGAGGGAATCCGACATCAAGAGAGCTGTAGCCTTTTTTAAAATTTCCTTCTCGCGCTCAATCCGTCGAATTGTTGCTTCCAGTTCCTGGATGCGTTGTTGGTCAACGGTCATGGCCTTGGACTTCTCAGGCGTCTTGCCGCTGCGCTCCGCACGCAGTTGCTCAACCCAGCGGCGCAGAGCTGTAGGGCCCACGCCCATTGCTTCGCAGGCTTCACTCACCGAATAGTCTTTATCCAAAACCAGGCAAGCCGCATCCCGTTTGAAATCTGTCGAAAAATATCTTCTGGTCAAATCACACCTCTTCGTTGGGCGTAGATTAACGCCCTTTAGGGGTGTCCAGAATCATTAAGCCAGATCA
>NZ_JBQYFW010000070.1:0-1298 GCF_056313565.1 Pseudomonas sp. 3B-A001-10F | reverse complement strand
CCTGTAGATACTCTGTTCACGGTCAAGCTTTTGCGAGATCTTTTGCGCTAAAAAGCTTGGCCGTATCGAAATCTTCGCCGGCTCGCATACAGGCCCACAAGCCGGTCAGGTATTTGCGCATGACGGCGACGATAGCCTGCATCTTTCTCTTCCCTCGCCCGATCAACGCTTCGTAAAAGGCTTTCACGTTGCTGTCGCAACGTATGGCAGTCAGCGCTGGCATGTACATCGCTGAACGTAGGTAGGCGTTTCCGCCCTTACTTATCCGTCCAGGCTTATCGATGCTGGTACCTGATTGCGTAAGCCGCACATCGAGTCCTGCATGTCGGCTGACCTGCGCGGACTTAAGTGTCACTGGCAAGGTCGTCAATTCAGCCAGTGCCGCAAATACTGAAATTTCGCCCATGCCCGGCGCTGCGATCATGTGCCCGAACTGGGCGCTTAGCGTCGGGCAGTTGTCGATCAGCGCCCGACCTGCGAGCCTGAAACGCTCGATTCGCTTGTCAAAAGCTTCAATGGCCTCTTCTTCGTCTTCAATCAGCATTTTCACGGTTGTTTGAGTAGCTTTGAGCGCATGCAGCTCGTTCTTGGCTCGGGTTCGATGACACGTCAAACGATTGATATGCCTTCCGATAGCCCGCAGTTCCAACTGTATGGTCGTGGGCGGCGTCCACAATCTTGGGCTCATGCGTTCGCCGTATTCAGCTAGCAACTGGGCATCGATTGCATCGGTTTTGCTGTTTTTCAGCATCAGCTTGGCGAAGTTATGAAAGCTCTTCGGGTTGATAACCGAAACGGGTAAACCCGCCGCAGTGAGCTCCATGGCCAAATCCAGGTAATAGATGCCTGTGGCTTCCATCACCACGGACAAAGGCTTGAGCTCGAGTAACTTGGTGACTGCTGCCTTGCGCCCGGCGGGCGTTTGGTCGATGTTGCAAGCGCCTGCAAAACGGCCGTCGTTGCGCCAGCCCATGGCGGTCGTGCGAGACCCCACATCCAAACCGACATGCATGCTCATGCTTTCAACTCCGAGTGAAGTGGGTTAGAAATGCATCCTGGTTCCCCTGACCTCGAACTTCATGCCACTGCAACCTTGTAATGCGAAGTCCGACTTGTCGGCTTCTCGATACTCTTCGTGGTGGGCAATGAGGCGGGGGGACCTCTCTACAGACAAGGTCAGGAGCAAGTCCTGCCTTCAGGAGCGATCGGTCTCCCCCAGAAACACATCTTCGTATGTCCGCACCAGCGAGCTTAGATCTCAATTGACTGGTGTGAGGGCAACATACAAGGAGCTGCCG
>NZ_JBQYFW010000069.1:0-1306 GCF_056313565.1 Pseudomonas sp. 3B-A001-10F | reverse complement strand
TGTCTCGTCCTGAATAAGGTTTACACCTTCTGGCTTCTTATCAGGAGGGTGCAATGGAGACGGGCGAAAAGCGCAGTCAGCGCGATTACACGCTGACTTTTAAATTGTCGGTTGTCGATCAGGTCGAAAAAGGCGAGTTGAGTTATAAAGAGGCTCAACGGCGCTATGGGATTCAAGGCCGGTCGACGGTTCTGGTTTGGTTACGCAAGCATGGTCGGCAGGATTGGAGCCAAGGCGCCTCCATTCGCTCTCAGAGGACTCGACCGATGGACGAGCCAACTTTGCCGCTAACGCCTGAGCAGAGAATCAAAGAGCTTGAAGAACAATTGGCGCTGGCCAATCAGAAAGCCAAGTTTTTTGAAGACGTGGTCGATGTTCTGAAGAATGACTATGGCGTATCCGTTGTAAAAAAGCGGCCAGGCAAGTCGTTGCGCAAACCCAAACCCTGAGTGTCAGCAGGGCTTGCCAGTTTATGGGAATAAGTCGTCAAGCCTATTACAAGCGAGATCGGGCTTACCGATCCAGGCTTGAGCAAGACCAGAAGCTCGTCAAGTTTGTGCATGAGATCCGCTTACGTCAGCCCTGCATCGGTACTCGTAAGTTACATTCGATGATGCATGCCAAACGTGAGAGACAAGAACTGCATGTTGGAAGAGATCGTCTATTCGATGTTTTGCGCGATCATCGCCAACTGGTACGTAGAAAACGGGCCTATCACAAGACGACTGACAGCCATCATCGCTTTCGCTGCCATCCCAACCTCCTGAAACCTGGCCCGCAACAAGTGATTGCGACCGGCCCAGAACAGGTCTGGGTAGCAGATATCACCTACATCCCCACCCGAGAAGGATCTGTTTACTTAAGTTTGGTGACAGATGCCTACTCGAGAAAAATTGTCGGCTTTCACGTGCATGACAGCCTGCACGCCAAATCCGTGGCTCAAGCCTTCCGAAAGGCGCTAAAAGAGCGCCGAACAAGCCAACGACTGGTGCATCACTCGGATCGCGGCGCACAGTACTGCTCTGATCTCTACCAGAAGCTACACGCCAAACATGGCGTCATTTGCTCAATGACCGATGGCTACGATTGCTACCAAAACGCTCTCGCAGAGCGGGTTAACGGCATTCTGAAAACAGAGCTGCTGCTCTACAGGCCAGAAAATCTAGAACAGGCTGAACAGATGGTGCGGGAGGCTATTACGATCTACAACCAAGAGCGGCCGCACCTTTCCTTAAAATACAAAACGCCCGATGCGGTGCATCGGGCGTTGGGGTGAATAGGTGTAAACCTATTTCAGGACTAGACA
>NZ_JBQYFW010000068.1:0-1344 GCF_056313565.1 Pseudomonas sp. 3B-A001-10F | reverse complement strand
TTAATGAGATGGTCAGCCCGGTGAGATCCTCGGCGGGTCTAAACTTGCCGAGGCTCTCTTTTTACCGAAGGAGGATCTCTCATGAATACCATCACGCTTTTGGGTATCGACATCGGCAAACACACTTTCCACCTGCATGGCCAAGACGCCAGAGGCCATCAGGTGCTGCGTAAAAAACTCAACCGAAACCAATTACTCCCCTTTCTGGCGCAGATCTCGACCTGCAAAATCGCCATGGAATCCTGTGGCGGGTCTCATTGGCTCGCCCGAAAAATCATGGAACAGGGCCATCACGTGCAGTTGATTGCACCCCAACATGTGAAGGCCTACGTCACCGGCAATAAAAACGATTTCATTGATGCCGAGGCCATTTGTGAAGCGGCCTCGCGCCCCAGAACCCGCTCGGTTCAAGTCAAAACCGTAGAACAGCAGGTGCTGTCCACAGAACACCGACTGCGCAAGTCTTTAGTAAATCGACGCACCGCCGTCATCAATCAAGTGCATGGATTTCTCCTGGAGTTCGGCGTCGTTTTTCCCGTTGGATACGCCGCACTGGATCGGCTCTCAGGTCTGATGGAGAGCCGTGAACTACCCACTCGCTTGATAAGTGCTATCAAACGCATGCTTGAAGACATTCGGCAGCTGACACATGAGATCAAAAAACTCGACGTCGAAATCAAACAACAGCTGACCCAAAACGATGCCGGCCAACGCCTGCAGAGCATCCCCGGCATCGGCCCTCTCATCGCTAGCGCGCTGGTGGCCGATGTCGGCGACGCTTCGGTTTTCAACTCATCTCGCGATTTTGCAGCGTCGTTGGGGCTGGTGCCGCGGCAGTACTCAACGGGTGGGGAAACGACATTGCTCGGCATCAGCAAGCGAGGGGACAAGTATTTAAGGAGTTTGTTGATGCAGGGCGCTCACGCCGTTTTGTGTCGCGTCGATAAGCGAACGGATGCCCTCGGTGTATGGGCCAAAAACCTACTGGCGCGCAAACATCCAAACAAAGTGGCCTGCGCCCTCGCGAACAAAATGGCAAGAATCGTCTGGGCGTTGTTAACCAAGGGCGGCACCTTTAACTCAACGCTCTTAGCTTAATCTGTTCGTTTCACCAACGGCTTTTGCGACGTCAGTACTGATGACGATAAACGGCAGACATCCTGACTGAAAACCTGATAACCAAAAGAGCTTTGGAAGCTGAAGCCTTTTTAAGGACAGGCAGGAGCGACTACTCATCAAGGGCCGAGCGCTATCCGTGCTCACACTGAGCCCGGATACATTAGCGCAAGCTCGATTTACCGTTAATCGCTGCTGAGTGGCAGAAGATGGGCTGACCATACATTT
>NZ_JBQYFW010000067.1:0-2963 GCF_056313565.1 Pseudomonas sp. 3B-A001-10F | reverse complement strand
CGAATGCGGTGTATCAGTCGAAACAACTATTGCCTGTCACACCGCATTCGCGAGCAAGCTCGCTCCCACATTGGGATTTATGTTTGGCCAACGGTATTGGAGTTGTCCCGGTTTGCCGCCACACCTTCACTTGTCCCCCGCCGCTCGTCCGTGTAGAAAGCCCTTCCACAAATTTGCACAGGGACTTTCGATGAAGGCTTTGCCATGGCTCTATCTGGCGCTTCTCAGCCTCGGTTACGGATGGGCGCTGAGTTACGGCCACCTCGGCTGGCTGGCGCTGATCTCCATTGGGCTGCTGGTGTTCGCAGGTTTTGCCGTGCGCCAGCAACAGGTGCCGGTCGCACGTTTTCTCGGCCATGGTCTGTTTATCGTGCTGGCTTTGGCGCTGGCTCTACACTGGCTACCGGGCTTCGCCAACGGTCGCGCCATTGATCCGCAACGCTTCACCGACAACGCCGTGCCGTTCGCGATGTACCTGAACCTCGACAAACCGCTGGTTGGCTTCTGGTTGTTGCTGGTGTGCCCGTGGATTGTCGGGCGACGTTCGTTGCGCATGAGCGTCTACGCCACCGCCCTCGCCCTGACGCTGAGCGCGGTTCTTGCCCTTGGCGGCGCGCTGTTGCTGGGCGTGATCGCCTGGGCACCGAAGTGGCCTGATCAAGCGTGGCTGTGGGTGCTGAACAATCTGCTGCTGGTGACCTTGGTCGAGGAAGCCCTGTTTCGCGGCTATATACAGGGCGGCCTCAGTCAGCGTTTCAAAAATCTGCCCTACGGAGAAAATCTCGCCCTGCTGCTGGCCTCTTTGCTGTTTGGTCTGGTGCATGCCGGCGCAGGCTGGACCTGGGTGTCGCTGGCAGGGCTGGCGGGCGTCGGCTATGGTCTGGCCTACCGTTTTGGCGGGCTCGGCGCGGCGATCGCCACACATTTCGGCCTGAACCTGCTGCATTTTGGTTTGTTCACTTATCCGATGCTCGCCGGCTGAAGCAAGCGCAGTTTTGCGACGCCGTGCTGATTATTGAAAAAAAATTTCAATAAAAAGCTGTCACCGCCGACAACCTTTCAAAGCCTTGCGGATTGAAAAACCATGCGTAACAACCAGCCCATTACACAACGCGAACGGACTTTCCCGGCTCAGCAGCGGTTGATTTCCACAACCGACGCCAAGGGCGTGATCACCTACTGCAACGACGCTTTCGTCGAGATCAGCGGGTTTTCGCGTGAGGAACTGATCCGTGCGCCGCACAACCTGGTCCGTCACCCCGACGTACCGGCGGCGGTGTTTTCGCACATGTGGGGCACACTGAAACAAGGCTTGCCATGGATGGGCATTGTCAAGAATCGCTGCAAGACCGGTGACCATTACTGGGTTAACGCCTATGTCACACCGGTGTTCGACGGCAATCAGGTGGTCGGTTACGAGTCGGTGCGGGTCAAACCCACCGCCGAACAGATCCGCCGTGCCGAAGCGCTCTACCAACGCATCAACCAGGGCAAGTCGGCGATCCCGTCCACCGATAAATGGCTACCGGTGCTGCAAGACTGGCTGCCGTTCATTCTGGTCAGCCAGTTGAGTTTCATGATCGGCGCGACCCTGAACTCGCAGTGGGGCTTCGCCCTCGCCGCCGGTCTGTCGGTGCCGCTGGGCCTGATGGGCCTGCAATGGCAACAACGCGGGCTGAAACGCCTGCTGCGCCTGGCCGAGCAGACCACCTCCGACCCGCTGATCGCGCAGATGTACACCGACAGCCGTGGCGCCCAGGCGCGTCTGGAAATGTCGATCCTCAGCCAGGAAGCACGCCTGAAAACCTGCCTGACCCGTCTGCAGGACACCGCCGAACACTTGACCGATCAGGCCAAGCAATCCGACGTCCTGGCGCACAACAGCTCCACCGGCCTGGAACGCCAGCGTGTGGAAACCGAACAAGTCGCCACCGCCGTCAACCAGATGGCCGCGACCACTCAGGAAGTCGCCAGCCACGTCCAACGCACCGCCGACGCCACTCAGGAAGCCAATCGCCTGACCGGTCGCGGCCGTGACATCGCCGGCGAAACCCGCGAAGCCATCCAGCGTCTGTCGGTAGTTGTCGGTGAAACCGGTTTGACCGTGACCCAACTGGCCAAGGACAGCGACGAAATCGGCGGCGTGGTTGATGTGATCAAAGGCATCGCTGACCAGACCAACCTGCTCGCTCTGAACGCTGCGATTGAAGCAGCGCGTGCCGGTGAGATGGGCCGTGGCTTTGCCGTGGTGGCTGACGAAGTGCGTCAACTGGCGCAACGCACCAGCGAATCGACCGGGCAGATTCATGCCCTGATCGCCAAGTTGCAGCAGACGGCTTCGAGTGCCGTGCAAACCATGGAAGCCGGGCATCGCCAGGCTGAAGAAGGTGTGGCGCGGGTGCTGGAAGCGGATCAGGCGTTGGTCGGCATCAGCGAAGCGGTGGCCAACATCACCGACATGACCACGCAGATTGCGGCCGCGACCGAAGAGCAAAGTGCGGTGGCTGAAGAGATCAGCCGCAACATCAGCAATATTTCGGAGCTGGCGGATCAGACGTCGGAACAGGCGCATAACTCGGCGTTGTTGAGTGAAGAGCTGACGAAGACGGCGAATACGCAGTACTCGTTGGTGGAGCGGTTTAACCGCTGATTGAACTGGCAATAACAAAAAACCCGGATAGCGAGAGCTTCCGGGTTTTTTGTTGTGTCATTGAATATCTCCCCCTCACCCCAGCCCTCTCCCCCCAAGGGGGCGAGGGGGAAAGGGAGCCGATCTCTGTGCATTTCAGAATTTGAGTTCGACTCGGTATCTCAAGTCGGCGTACCTCGTACATACACTGCAGTGGTCAACTAATTCCGGACACCTCGATAGGTGGTTTTGACGCCATCGCCCGCTCGTAAGCGGTCGGTGGCAGATATCCCAGTTTCGAGTGCAACCGTTCGTTGTTGTAAAACCCAACGAT
>NZ_JBQYFW010000066.1:0-3130 GCF_056313565.1 Pseudomonas sp. 3B-A001-10F | reverse complement strand
TCGAACTTTCGGTTCGTTTCGTCTTCACACACCGCAATCTGGTCTCTTCGACGCAAATTGCTTGGGTGTTATATGGTCAAGCCTCACGGGCAATTAGTATTGGTTAGCTCAACGCCTCACAGCGCTTACACACCCAACCTATCAACGTCGTAGTCTTCGACGGCCCTTCAGGGAACTCAAGGTTCCAGTGAGATCTCATCTTGAGGCAAGTTTCCCGCTTAGATGCTTTCAGCGGTTATCTTTCCCGAACATAGCTACCCGGCAATGCCACTGGCGTGACAACCGGAACACCAGAGGTTCGTCCACTCCGGTCCTCTCGTACTAGGAGCAGCCCCTCTCAAATCTCAAACGTCCACGGCAGATAGGGACCGAACTGTCTCACGACGTTCTAAACCCAGCTCGCGTACCACTTTAAATGGCGAACAGCCATACCCTTGGGACCGGCTTCAGCCCCAGGATGTGATGAGCCGACATCGAGGTGCCAAACACCGCCGTCGATATGAACTCTTGGGCGGTATCAGCCTGTTATCCCCGGAGTACCTTTTATCCGTTGAGCGATGGCCCTTCCATACAGAACCACCGGATCACTAAGACCTACTTTCGTACCTGCTCGACGTGTCTGTCTCGCAGTCAAGCGCGCTTTTGCCTTTATACTCTACGACCGATTTCCGACCGGTCTGAGCGCACCTTCGTACTCCTCCGTTACTCTTTAGGAGGAGACCGCCCCAGTCAAACTACCCACCATACACTGTCCTCGATCCGGATAACGGACCTGAGTTAGAACCTCAAAGTTGCCAGGGTGGTATTTCAAGGATGGCTCCACGCGAACTGGCGTCCACGCTTCAAAGCCTCCCACCTATCCTACACAAGCAAATTCAAAGTCCAGTGCAAAGCTATAGTAAAGGTTCACGGGGTCTTTCCGTCTAGCCGCGGATACACTGCATCTTCACAGCGATTTCAATTTCACTGAGTCTCGGGTGGAGACAGCGCCGCCATCGTTACGCCATTCGTGCAGGTCGGAACTTACCCGACAAGGAATTTCGCTACCTTAGGACCGTTATAGTTACGGCCGCCGTTTACCGGGGCTTCGATCAAGAGCTTCGCGTTAGCTAACCCCATCAATTAACCTTCCGGCACCGGGCAGGCGTCACACCCTATACGTCCACTTTCGTGTTTGCAGAGTGCTGTGTTTTTAATAAACAGTCGCAGCGGCCTGGTATCTTCGACCGGCATGAGCTTACGGAGCAAGTCCTTCACCCTCACCGGCGCACCTTCTCCCGAAGTTACGGTGCCATTTTGCCTAGTTCCTTCACCCGAGTTCTCTCAAGCGCCTTGGTATTCTCTACCCAACCACCTGTGTCGGTTTGGGGTACGGTTCCTGGTTACCTGAAGCTTAGAAGCTTTTCTTGGAAGCATGGCATCAACCACTTCGTGTTCTAAAAGAACACTCGTCATCAGCTCTCGGCCTTAAGATCCCGGATTTACCTAAGATCTCAGCCTACCACCTTAAACTTGGACAACCAACGCCAAGCTGGCCTAGCCTTCTCCGTCCCTCCATCGCAATAACCAGAAGTACAGGAATATTAACCTGTTTTCCATCGACTACGCTTTTCAGCCTCGCCTTAGGGACCGACTAACCCTGCGTCGATTAACGTTGCGCAGGAAACCTTGGTCTTTCGGCGTGGGTGTTTTTCACACCCATTGTCGTTACTCATGTCAGCATTCGCACTTCTGATACCTCCAGCAAGCTTCTCAACTCACCTTCACAGGCTTACAGAACGCTCCTCTACCGCATCACCCGAAGGTGATACCCGTAGCTTCGGTGTATGGTTTGAGCCCCGTTACATCTTCCGCGCAGGCCGACTCGACTAGTGAGCTATTACGCTTTCTTTAAAGGGTGGCTGCTTCTAAGCCAACCTCCTAGCTGTCTAAGCCTTCCCACATCGTTTCCCACTTAACCATAACTTTGGGACCTTAGCTGACGGTCTGGGTTGTTTCCCTTTTCACGACGGACGTTAGCACCCGCCGTGTGTCTCCCATGCTCGGCACTTGTAGGTATTCGGAGTTTGCATCGGTTTGGTAAGTCGGGATGACCCCCTAGCCGAAACAGTGCTCTACCCCCTACAGTGATACATGAGGCGCTACCTAAATAGCTTTCGAGGAGAACCAGCTATCTCCGAGCTTGATTAGCCTTTCACTCCGATCCACAGGTCATCCGCTAACTTTTCAACGGTAGTCGGTTCGGTCCTCCAGTTAGTGTTACCCAACCTTCAACCTGCCCATGGATAGATCGCCCGGTTTCGGGTCTATTCCCAGCGACTAGACGCCCTATTAAGACTCGCTTTCGCTACGCCTCCCCTATTCGGTTAAGCTCGCCACTGAAAATAAGTCGCTGACCCATTATACAAAAGGTACGCAGTCACAGAACAAAGTCTGCTCCCACTGCTTGTACGCATACGGTTTCAGGATCTATTTCACTCCCCTCTCCGGGGTTCTTTTCGCCTTTCCCTCACGGTACTAGTTCACTATCGGTCAGTCAGTAGTATTTAGCCTTGGAGGATGGTCCCCCCATATTCAGACAAAGTTTCTCGTGCTCCGTCCTACTCGATTTCATGACTAAGAGATTTTCGCGTACAGGGCTATCACCCACTATGGCCGCACTTTCCAGAGCGTTCCGCTAATCTCAAAGCCACTTAAGGGCTAGTCCCCGTTCGCTCGCCACTACTAAGGGAATCTCGGTTGATTTCTTTTCCTCAGGGTACTTAGATGTTTCAGTTCCCCTGGTTCGCCTCTTGCACCTATGTATTCAGTACAAGATAACCATCTTATGATGGCTGGGTTCCCCCATTCAGACATCTCCGGATCAAAGTCTGTTTGCCGACTCCCCGAAGCTTTTCGCAGGCTACCACGTCTTTCATCGCCTCTGACTGCCAAGGCATCCACCGTATGCGCTTCTTCACTTGACCATATAACCCCAAGCAATCTGGTTATACTGTGAAGACGACATTCGCCGAAAATTCGAATTTCTCAATTAAGAGAACTCACAAATTTTACCTTAGCCTGATCCGTTACCAGTGAAAGTAACGTTCAGTCTATCTTTCTATCACATACCCAAATTTTTAAAGAACGA
>NZ_JBQYFW010000065.1:0-5846 GCF_056313565.1 Pseudomonas sp. 3B-A001-10F | reverse complement strand
ATCACTGCATCGCATCACGATTTGAGTGATGGTCGAGCGGGGAGAAAATAGGAATTTGCGCTAGGCGCATAAAGGCAATATCTTTGGCGTAATTAGCGACATAGCTTTAAAACGAAGAAACCCTGCCGAGGCAGGGTTTCATTCGGGTCAGGCGCGGCGGCAACCGCCCTGACCTAGGTCTCGGGGAATCTCTGCTTAGGCGGCGGGGATCGAGACCTGGTAAGCACAATTCTGGCGAGAAAACCCTCGCCTGTCTAGCTTCCAGCCTCCCCCCGACACCTCTTCCCGACGCTTGGAATCAAGATGCTTTGGGCACGGGAAAGTAATAGCTACCGATCAAGGGGATCTCTTCACGGTAGCCGGTATAGCCGGTCAGGTGCGACCCGCAAGGGCGAGAAGGCAACGGCAGGGCAGCGCAAAAACCCAACCACGGGCGCTGTAACTGTCTCAAAACCCACCGACCGCCAGACGCCGAAGAGGGCAGGGGACGCCGTTTTAACCAATCCCCGAAAGTCTGGAACGCCTGTTGGGAGTGGGAGCCAGGAATAGAACCTGGAACATTTTCCCCACTGCGTGGAGTCATGCGAGACGCTTTTTTTAAAAGCTGATCGTAGGGGCTCCCACGCCAGTGGGAGCCCCCTAGGCGCGCGTGAGCCAGCAACCTCTTCCCGCTACTGCTGCCATTGCTATACGTGTGGGCACATTCCCATGGTCTTGTCTTAAAGAAACATATTCATCATTCCTAGTGAATGGGAGTCCTCCTGAAGGGATAAACGGATCATGTTGAGTCGCTAGGCACACCCGTGTCTGGTTCACTTGCGCGCGAAAAAGCTTTCTAAATCAACGGATCCTGCCCGCTGACGCAACATCTTGAGCAGGGTTTTTGACGGACACACTATATCTTGTGTTGACATAGTTATTTTTTTTTGTATAATTGCATCAATCTGGTTAAACGAATAAATTTAATCAGATTCATCACAGATCAAGCTTTGATCAATGGCTAATCTCTATAGAGAGAACAGACCTCACCGTTTAGGGAGGTATTGCAATGACCAATCAAAATATATTTGAAGCATTCACGGATGATCCCGTGCAATTCAACATGCAGAGCCTTAAAACTAAACTGCTGATGGTAGTGATTAACCTCATTCGCCAAAAAGGCTGGACACAGTCGACAGCAGCTAAGGAACTGAACGTTAGTCAGCCACGCATGAGCAACCTATTCAAAGGGCAGCTCAGTAAGTTTTCCATCGATACGTTGCTGGAAATGTTGGTACGTCTTGGCTATAAGCTCGACGCGGATTTTGATCCTACCAATGACAACGTACCTTTGGAGCTGACACTAAAAAAGGCGATGCTGTAAAAGCCATCGCCTTGTCCAGGTAGAGCTTGGTTCTTATCGAACCAGAATTGTCGGATCGCCTAGGACGTCCTTCAACCGCTTACTGGCGGTACGTTTCAACTGAGCATCTGATCCATTGGTTGTCTTCGCCGTAACATGCAGCACTACTATGTGGCCTGGCAGCTTACTGTAGTAGACGCAGCGATAGGCGGGACGACCATTTCTTTTCAACTCAATTACACCGGGACTTACATCTGTCAGATGGCTGATCTTCAGCAGCGGGTCAAAACCGTTGCATTGGAATTCCAAGCTGCTCAGAAATGCTTCACGGTGATCCTCGGGAATGTCTTCACCCATTTCTTTAAAAGCTAAGGGATGGTAGGAGAGCATTTTCGGGGTGAAACGGGTTTTACTTTGGGTCATGCTGGTATTGGGGTGGTTCATAGTGGCCTCCATAGGCTGTTTTTATTTGGTTCGAACGATGTATGAATTTCATATTCATAACTCCATGCTTTGATAAAAGGGCAGTAAATTACTGCCACGTAATGCATCAGACAAAAATGTGCCTGATACGATAATTGTATATAAAAATTAGTAATATGTCAATAGGCTATGCTCTGACGCAGCTTCTTTTTGACGCTTTTTTGATGGCTATACGCTTTTCCGTCAAAAAAATGCGGTCGTACCTCAGAAGACGCACCACTGAAAGGCTGTAGGCAGGTTGTATTAATCGTTGCTGAACCGTAGGTTTCAGTTTTTGCCACAAATGATGTTCGTGGCTATTACCAATCAAATGGGCCGTTTTCGAAAAGCCACTCAAGCAAGGACTGAATCAGCAATCGAATCAATAACCCCAGAATTCTTGTGAACATAAAACGCTCCGTTTGTGAATGAGTCCCCGAGCAAGGTTCCAAGGGACTGAATCGGCGTACTGCCCATTCCTACGGTGTATTTACAGTTTTGGTTCTGGTCGTTTTTGAGCTCGTTCTTTCGCCCCGGATGCGTTACGCATAACGGGACATTCGTTAAATGCCACCCGTCATCCAAGCCCACTCCGGTGGGCTTTTTTGTGCCCGCTGGATGCCAGAATGGCGGGGACTGGTACGCCAGAGCCATAGTGAGGGGTTTTACGCCAAGCCATCCCTACGCGCGTGCCACCAGCCTTCCGGTAGAAAAGAACCGGCATGGAACCTGTGGATTTTCGCGTCCGCGAAAATCCACAGCCGTGGTGGCGTTTTTGCGTACTTACGCAAAAGCGTAAGTACGTAAGGGCCGTAGAGGGTTGGGGGGCGATTAGGCGTGGAGAAAGCGCGTCCTACAAGTCAGCACAGTGGTGAACGCTAACGTGCAGATTTGACCCTTAGCGTGCAGCGATGAGCTAGGGGTAGGTCATCAGGTGAGCTACCGTTGCGTAGTTTCGCGGGCGCGAAACTACGCGCTGCGTTAAATCGGCCCCCCCACTTTGCCGCAATCTTTTGCGGTGGCTCCGTACTTTACCCACCCGATTTTCGCGTCCGCGAAAATAAGCATCTGCTGACAGATAGCGTTCAACCGGTGTGAGATATCTCACCTGAGATGAACGAAGCCTCGTTCACCGAACGCAAACAAGAGGTCAGATTGATGCAGGCTGGAATCCAGGAAGAAACTTTACGCGCCATGCTCGAGGCGGGCGCCGTGCGTGAAGTGCTGATCAGCCGGTACGATGAAAAATGGGGTTTGGCCATCCGCTTGGGCGGCGCCGGCAGTCGCTGGCTGCCGGTGCGCTCGCGGCGCGAAGCGCTGCGCACCTGGGCTAGTTTGACCGCCGTGGGCCGCTTTGCCGAAGCCCAAGGCATCAAGGGATTTGCCGTCGAACTCTAACGTTCACGTTAGCCCACACAGTGCCGGTGCCAAGACTGCGAGGCAGGCCGACGTCGACTTCACCAGGTTGAATACCTGATGCAGCAGATCGAGCAGCAGGGAAGTGACGACGTTGACCAGGAGTTCGTACATAAACGCTTTGAAGTGAGCCATGTGAGATGTCCTCAGTGATTTGGGGACACCCATTAAAAGGCACATTTTGCTGTGTCATTAGCCCTTGTTTGCGCGGAAACCAAAAAAATTACAGTGAAAACACGGAAGATTTTGCGCCATGCGTTCAAAGCCGTTTAGAGAAAATTAGAGCGATTTAGAGAAAGTCTGAGCGACTTAGAGCGACTTAGAGCAAATCATTTAGGGAGGCCGGCTTCGGGGAGGCACGTTACCGATTGTTTACACAATCGGCGTACCAAAGGGGAGTTCCCCTTTGAAACCTAGTTTTCGTCATGACGAAAAACAGCCCTTTGTGAAAGGGTAGAAGTGTCCGATTCATGAGCCTCACGTAGTGGGTGATTTGGGCCTCATCGAGAGGCCCAAGCCCTCTCTTATCAGCTCAGCCTTGCGAGTTGGGTTTTTACGTAGGCATGAAATTCTGCGTGAGTCAGGTACGTTTGGTTGAGCTTGGTTTTAAGCTCATCCCCCATCGTTTTGAGTGTCAACCGATTGGCTATCGACTGGGATTTGCTGACCTTTCCCAAGTGGTAGTTCAGCTCGTGGTCTTGAGAAAAGTTTACGTATTCGTGATCGCTCAACGGCATTTCGATTTCCTTTCGGATGGTTGTTTGGCAGTCGCCTATGTTTACGTATGGCCATTTGCCAACATTTCAACTGTGCTCGCTGAGGTAAGGGGGACCGATTTAACGCGTCTTCTCGGACAGGAAATGTTTTGTGGCCACCGCCTGCACGCAGGCAGTCTCCCAAAACCTGATCAGGGCTGCGCCCCGATACCCAATTTCGGGTTTAAAAGCGGCATAGACTTTTCCGACAAGGCTTCTGATGTAGAGAATTTTCAGCCGTTTGGCGGAAAAAAAGCCCATACCATTTACCGATGGCTAATCGGTTGTGTGATGCCGATTACCAAAAAACTGCATTTTTTCACATCTCATTTACCAATATAGCTAAAGCAGTTACCAGTCATTTTTTGATGTAAATTATTGATTTAAAAGAGTTTTTTCTAATTTTTTTAGTGTTTTTTTGTATCACTGTATCTAGATAGACGTAAAACTGAGTAATAAGCTTCGTTTCACTGTTTTGAATTCGAGGTTCACATGGACAAGCTCAGTGCTTTTTTTTCGATCATTTCGAATGCCAGTCCTTTGGTGCTGGTAGCAATGGTTTCAGTGGTAGCCCTTTTGGTTGTTGCTGAGTGTGTTAGGCAGGTCTGTAAGGCTGTGTCTAAAGGAAAAGAGTGATGGCAAGGAAATTTAGTAAATGCCCGACTTGGTGGGTTAGGGATCCAGAATGCAATCTGGCCAAATTTTTAGGAGGGAAGTCATCTGGTTGTGGAATTGCAGCCCTGAAATGCATTCTCGCCCTATCCACCTCGATAGATTTTTGGACACGTCAGGCTAAATTGTCGTTGTCAGATTTGGAAAAGCTGACGGGCCTTTCAAGGCCTATGGTCATTAAAGGTTTGGCTAGGCTAGTGGAGATGGGCATCGTTTTGGTTGATAAAACAAACCATGTCCATGTGTATGAACTCACTGAAAAAAATAAAGACTCGTACTGGGCGAAAATCCCATTTGATCGTGTCAGAAAGCACCTTCCGGAGATTTCTAATCGTGGAGAGGTGTACCTAACCGCTCTAAAAATCTATTTGGTTTTGGTCTCAATTCGCCCGAACGACGATGATTCTGTGGCCATTGGTTATGAAAAAATAAGGGACTATGTGGGGTGCCAGAGAAGCAAAATCAGGCCCGCTCTCGACGTTCTCTATAGCCACACATTGATTCGGATTAGGCATAGTGATGAGTCGAAGGAAAGACATAATGTCTACACGATTCTTGGCCTTTAGAACGGGCTACAGCGGTTGCTCCGCTGAATGACGAAACCAGATCGGAAAAACTGTTTCAATCATCATCCAAGGCGGTGAACAAACTCGCCCAGGTAGCAGGCTCCTGAGAAGCAGAAGCGGCGGTTGCTTTCGGCTTTACTGGGGAAACCTCGGGTTTGTGCTCCAGCAAACGCATTGTCTCGCGCAGCTCTCGCACTTCTTCGCGCAACAACCGTAGCTCTTCCAGGAGAGGATACAAATTGTCGAAAATTGGTGTAGGGGAGGTGTCGGGAGATGGTGTCGGAGAGTGTCGGGTCGATCCTTGCGGTTCACCGTACACACGGATCATTTCCGACAAATCGATGACCCTCTGACCTTTACCGTCGCGACCAGCAGTTACACGGCCTTTGGCCACGGCTTCATAAAGCGTAGAGCGATGCAAACCATAAAGATTTGCCATGCGGCCAATGGTTAATTTTGCCATGTAGGGCAGTGTCGAATTCTGTCTGTAGGGTGGTCGACAGTTTATCACTGCATCGCATCACGATTTGAGTGATGGTCGAGCGGGGAGAAAATAGGAATTTGCGCTAGGCGCATAAAGGCAATATCTTTGGCGTAATTAGCGACATAGCTTTAAAACGAAGAAACCCTGCC
>NZ_JBQYFW010000064.1:0-6912 GCF_056313565.1 Pseudomonas sp. 3B-A001-10F | reverse complement strand
GGCTGCGATCTTTTGATCTTGCTTTTAAAAGCCAAAGTCAAAAGATCGCAGCCTGCGGCAGCTCCTACATACAGGCGAAAAAAAACCCGCCGAAGCGGGTTTTTCCCAAGACCATTATCGACTCCCTGTCGGCAGCGATCCTTGCAAATGGTCGATCATCCTTGATCCTGAAACACTCCCTGTGTCTCAGTTGATGTGTGTAGATTACGCGGTGGATCCAATCGCCAATAGTCGTAAAAGCTACCAGCGCGTGTAGGACATTCGCCATAGCAACCCTTCCGAAAACCCCTAGCCGTGTCAGGCAGCAAGCATGGAAGCCGCGATCTGCGCGACGTTCAGCTGTCCTGGGGCCTGTTTCCAGCACCACCGTGCACATGGCCGGCTGTCGCTGTCGTTCAGGCAAGATTCGAAGGTCTCAGCCACCGTCACGCTCGCGGGCCTTGGCGCTCTCGGCAAGAAACTGTTCGAGCCGGCTCAACTGCTCCTCCCAGCCACGGCTGTCCATGTAATACGCCTCTTTCTGGCGAATGTCAGGAATGTGCGCGAAGCCGGATTCGGACACTTTCAGCAACGTACCGCTCTCGAAGTCTTCCAGCTCGAACCTGACCAACGTAGTCGGCTCCTGGGAATAGTCGATCTTCGGATTGACCGCATACGGATGCCAGCGAAACGAAAACAACTGCTGCGGCTCGACCCGCTCGATCAGCACGTTCCACAACACGTGTTCATAACCCGGATACGTGACCTGCCCTTGCGTCCATTCACCGGCAATAAAACGCCTGCCCTCCAGCGCCACCCCAAACCACTGGCCAAACGCCTCGGCATCGACCAATGCACGCCAGACATGCGAACGCGGCGCCTTGAGCGTGATTTTGCGTTCGAAACTATTGGGTACTGGTTTCATACGTCACCTCCTGTTTTGAACACTAGGCCTGTATGACCACATGTCCAATGTGAAGTTGTATCAAGGCGGTGCAGTCATTCATCGGCAAGGACACATCAAGCTGCACTTTTTGACCGTTGCTGTGATGGATCCAGGCACCCTCTGCCCAACGAAACTGTTACCTTCTCCAGCGAATTTGAATCTACAAGGACGAATCATGCCGCCATCCCTCGCTGAACGTTACCGCGGAGCCCTGCTCGGTCTTGCGTGCGGCGACGCTGTCGGTACTACGGTTGAGTTCAAACCACGGGGATCATTCCCACCATTGACCGATATGGTCGGCGGTGGCCCGTTCCACCTCAAGCCAGGACAGTGGACCGATGACACTTCCATGGCCCTCTGTCTGGCAGAAAGCCTGCTGAACAAGAATGGATTCAACGCTGCCGACCAGATGGGCCGCTACCTCAACTGGTGGCAATGGGGTTACCTCAGTTCGACCGGTGAATGTTTCGATGTCGGCATGACCGTCAGCCAGGCGCTCGCGCAGTATCAACAAACCGCTGATCCCTTCGCCGGCTCGACCGACCCGTACAGCGCCGGCAACGGTTCGCTGATGCGTCTGGTGCCGGTGGTGCTGTTTTATTTTCCCGATACCCGGAAAATCCAGAGCTTTGCCGCCGACAGTTCGCGAACCACCCACGCAGCACCTGAAGCCATCGAATGCTGCCAATTGTTGGCCGGGTTGATTGCCAGAGCGCTTGAAGGCGCAAGCAAAGCAGAACTGCGTCAGTTGCCTTCCGCCAGCTTCTCGCAATCCAAGGTCGCCGCCATTGCGCGTGGCGAATACCTCGTTCAGTCCGAGACGGATATCAAAGGCAATGGCTACAGCGTGCAGTCCCTGGAAGCGGCGCTTTGGTGCTTTCACCAGACGGACAGCTTCGAAGCGGCCATTTTGCGAGCGGCCAACCTGGGTGATGACGCCGATACCACCGCCGCGATCACCGGTCAGTTGGCCGGCGTCTATTACGGCGTGCGGGGCATTCCTGCACATTGGCTGGAAAGGCTGCACGATGGTGAAGAGATTGCGGCCATCGCCGACCGTTTGCTCGACGCCTCCCGAATGCGCCTGCCTGAATAAGTGCGAAGCAGCCGCTACACTGCTCGGCACTTATCTTCGATACAGCGAGACTTGACCATGTCCCTACGCCTGCTTCTGGCCCTGACCCCCTTTCTGTTCACTCCCCTCGCCCACGCCGCCGTCGACTGCGCCAATGCCAGCGATCAGGCGACGATGAATCAGTGCGCCGGGCAGGACTTCAAAGCGGCGGACAAGGAATTGAACACCGTGTACCAGCAGATCACCGGACGCTTGAAGGACAACCCGGATGGCAAGAAGCTGTTGGTCAGCGCGCAGCGGGCGTGGCTCGGGTTTCGGGATGCCGAGTGCAAGTTTTCATCGTCGGGAGTTACTGGCGGGAGCGTTTATCCGTGGGTTTACAGCAGTTGTCTGACGGGGGTGACCAAGCTGCGGGTTGAGTCGCTGAAACAGTATTTGAAGTGTGAAGAAGGTGACATGAGCTGCCCGGTGCCTGGGGCCTGATTTTTTTGCGGCGGCGTTGAGGATCCTTCGCGAGCAGGCTCGCTCCCACATTGGAATGCATTTCAAATGTGGGGGCGGAGAACATCTTTCACCTTTACGGAATTTGATGACGAGCACACTGACAGACCTAAGGTTTCGACCCCGCAGCCATCGATGAAATCCTCGGACTCACGGCCCGCAACTTGTGCAGTGTAGTGATTCTGCCGCTAGGGCATAGAGCCACTGAGGGAGAGTGGTTGGTCAACTTGAAAAAGGTTCGGCGCTCGCGGGAAAACTTCATTACCGAGATCAAGTAAGACCGGTTAGAGCGGGGACTGAAGCATGCTTGTGGCGCATGCCCCCCGCTCCAATCATTCGCAGAACCCGTCATCGATATCAGCGGCCACCGCGTAGGTCGCGGCCCTCCCCTGCTCTCGACTTGCTTCGAACTCGAAAATCTATCGACATAGAAATCCCCGCAAATCGATTGAACTGAGGTTCACTCTATGACCACTGCGTCCGATGCCAACAACGCCCTTCACAAAACAAGAACAATTTATTATTGCCATTCGATAATTTAACATCGAGAATTAGTCATTCCCAATGACACCGCAAGGATTTTTCATGAGTACTCGTAACAACGGATTGGCACTGCAGCGCATGCATTGGGTGGGATTACTGGCAGCGATTCTTGTCTGGGTCTTAGCGGTGACCGAGGTCGGTGGCAACGCTTCGATCTGGTTCTTCCAAACGGATGAAATGCTCGCGGCTCTGCTCTACGCCTTCGCCGAAAACTCGCCGCAATTACTTGACCCGTTTGTCGAAGGTGCCCTGCTTGCCCCCGATACATGGCTCTCGCCACTGGTCACTGCGCTGCTCGTCGTTTTGGATTTCCTGCCCGTCCTGCTTTCGACCTACGTGCTCTGGCTGACAGGGTTGTTTTTCCTGCGCTTGTCCCGCGGCGAAACCTGGACCGAGCGCAACATCAAGGTGTTATGGCGAGTGGGGATTCTGTGCATCATTTCTCCGGCCGCCTACCCCCTGATAGAGACCTTGCAAGGTTTGGCCCTGTCTATTGATCTGCCGCCAGGGGATCGTATTTTTCAGTTCTCGATCGGCCTGTCTTCCACTTCTGCCTACGAGATTGTCAAAGGCGTATTGCTCTGTTTGTTTTCAATTATCATGCGCGATGCAAAAGTACTCAGCGATGAGCAAAGCCAATACATATAGAACAATACAATGACCATTATCGTCCGCCTTGACGTTGTCATGGCCACGCAAAAAATTCGCTCGAAAGAGTTGGCCAGCCTGCTGGGCATCACCGAGGCCAATCTGTCATTACTGAAGAATGGCAAGGTCAAGGGCGTGAAAATGGCCACCCTGGACAAGCTCTGCGCAGCACTCGATTGCCAGCCTGGCGATTTGCTGGAATACCAGAAAGACTGAGCCTTGCGCAGGCGCGCAAGTTAATTGTCGCCAGTCCACACCGTTTAACGCTTATTCAATCCTTAGTTTGTAAGGCGGCTTTCTCATGACCCGGTTTTTACTTTGCACGCTGTTTTTACTGACAGCGTTGATCAGCGGCTGCGCCACGCAAATGGACGTCGCGCTAAATGCCACACCCGATCCGGACTATCATTTTGACCGAAAGGCGACTGTGCTGGTGACGTCTGCGAGTGGCAGCGACGAAAACGCTCTTAATGCCCGCTATTATCTTCGCGACATGGTTAACGCGCTGAAAGACAGGGGTTTCCAGGAGGTCTATACCGACGCCAGCCTGCCAAAGAACCACGCGCCGATAAAAATGACTGTCAGCCTCGATATTGGCAGTCGACAAGTGACTTACCGCTATACCGCCACCGACTATGGGCAAGTTCCGACCAGCACCTCTACCGTGTGCAAGACCAGCAAGAAAAAAGACGACCGACTGACCTGTACGAGTAAACCGAACACCACCTATGGACCGGTAGGGGCCACGGAGCGCACCGGTTACACCACGCTCAGCACCTTCGTTGCCACTGCCCGCGACGAAGTCAGCAAGCGCCCGGTCTACCTGCTTCGCGCGTCGTCCTATAACGAAGACTGCCAATCCACCAAGGTTGAAGCCTTTCTGGTAGAACAGGGCTTGCAGAACCTGAACTTCGAGGATCGCGTGCAGCGCAACTACACCGTCACGATGCCCGAGGGTTACCGCTGCAAATAGGCTTTGCAAGACAGTTCACAGTAACGGCTCAGCTTGCATGAGTCGCTACTGTGAACTGTTGAAAGTTAAACGTGCGGGTCACCCGGCGCTTTCGTCGGCGCGGCGTATTGCGGCTTGAGATGACCGTCCTGATCAAGCAGCCAGGCGTCCATGATCTGCCGCACCACAGGGCCGGCAACACGACCACCGGCCTCGCCGTTCTCGATCATCACCGAAATCGCAATCTTCGGATGCTCGGCCGGCGCAAAGCCGACGAACAAGGCGTTATCGCGGTGGCGCTCCAGGGTTTTCTCGCGGTTGTAGCGCTCGCCCTGCTTGATCGCCACCACTTGCGCGGTACCACTCTTGCCAGCGATGCGATATTGCGCACCGGCCGCGGCCGCACGAGCGATGCCTCGCGCATCGTGCATGACCATCTGCATGCCGTGATTGACCTGCTCCCAGTCTCGCGGATCCTTGAGCAGGATGTTCGGCATCGGATGTTCGTCGACAGGAGCAACACCGTCGACGGTCTTGGCCAGGTGCGGCCGGTTCCAGACACCTTTGTTGGCGATCAATGCCGTGGCTTGAGCCAGTTGCAGCGGTGTGACCTGCATATAGCCCTGGCCGATGCCAAGGATGACCGTTTCGCCCGGGAACCAGGCTTGACGGCGAGTCGCGCGCTTCCACGCTTGCGATGGCATCAGGCCGGGCGACTCTTCAAACATGTCCAGCGAGACCTTCTCACCCAAGCCGAACATTGCCATGTAATCGTGCAGGCGATCGATGCCGAGCTTGTGCGCAAGGTCGTAGAAATAGGTGTCATTGGAACGCATGATCGCCGCGTCCATATCCACCCAGCCGTCGCCACTGTGGTTCCAGTTGCGGTACTTGTGATCGAAGTCCGGGAGTTGATAATAACCGGGGTCGAAGACGCGCGTCTGCGGTGTCACGACGCCGGCGTCGAGGCCGGCGATTGCCACTTCTGGCTTGATCGTTGAGCCCGGTGCGTAGAGCCCGCGCAGCACACGGTTGAACAGCGGCCTGTCGATCGAATCTCGCAGTGCCGAGTATTCCTTGGAGCTGATACCGGTGACGAACAGATTCGGATCGAAGCTCGGATTGCTGACCATGGCCAATACCTCGCCCGTCGACGGATCGAGCGCTACCACTGAACCACGACGATCACCCAGCGCGGCTTCGGCTGCTTCCTGCAGTTTGATGTCGAGGCTCAGGACGATGTTCTGGCCCGGGACCGGGTCGGTATGTTTGAGCACACGCAGTACGCGACCTTGAGCGTTGGTCTCCACTTCTTCGTAACCGACGTGGCCGTGTAGTTGCGCCTCGTAGAAGCGTTCGATGCCGGTTTTGCCGATGGATTGCGTACCGCGATATTCGACCGAGTCGAGGCTCTTCGACTCTTTTTCATTGATCCGCCCGACGTAGCCGATCGAGTGGGCGAAATGCGCGCCGAGCGGGTAATGCCGGACGAACTGGGGTTCGACATCGAGGCCCGGGAGGCGGAACTCATTGACGGCCAATACAGCAATTTGCTCTTCCGTCAGCTCATAGAACAGCGTGACCGGCGTAAACGGGTGACGGGACTGCTTCATGGCTTTATCGAAGACTGTACGATCTTCTGCAGGCAAGTGCAGGAGGTTGATGACCTCGTCCAGTTCTTGATTGACGTCGGTGGCGCGCTCGCGGGTGATAGTCAGGTTGAAACTGGGGCGGTTATCGGCGAGCAAGACGCCGTTGCGGTCGTAGATCAAGCCGCGTGTCGGCGGGATCGGCAATACGTGGACGCGGTTGTTTTCGGAGATCGTGGAGTGGTAGTCGAACTCCACCACCTGGAGGATGTACAGGCGCACGACAAGGGCGCAGCTGATGGCGAAAACGAACAAGGCGCAGGCGATCAAACGTTTGTTGACCAGGCGCGTCTCTTTTTCGTGGTCTTTGATCGGGATCGGTTCAGGCATTTCTACAGCAACTCTTCGACATAAATGAGTGCCGATCCGTGGGCATGACATCAGTCCGTTAAAAAAAACGAGCTGCACCATACCAAAAACTGCCCGGTCATTTCAGAAGGAATTTCCCCAATGGCCATTTCTTGCGACGGCTGGGACAGCGTTGTCCTGTGAAAACTTTCCTGCGGGCAAAACAAAACCCCAACTGCTTTCGCAATTGGGGTTTCGGAATTTAATCTTGACGATGACCTACTCTCACATGGGGAAACCCCACACTACCATCGGCGATGCATCGTTTCAC
>NZ_JBQYFW010000063.1:0-8061 GCF_056313565.1 Pseudomonas sp. 3B-A001-10F | reverse complement strand
TTGCCATAGGCATCGCTGATCGCCGTCAGCCGTCCCGCGCGAAAGTGATAGAACCGCACCGTTTCCCCGGCCAGCGCGAGGATCAGTTCCTCCGGTTCATCCCCCAGAAAGATCGCCGCCCGCGACAAACTGTTGTGAATCGCCGGCCGCTCAACGCTCGGCAGCGGGAAACGGGTACGGCGGTTCTCGTGATCGACCCAGACAACCTCGTCGCCGGCAAACTCCAGCCGATGCGCCAGCGAATGACTCCAGCCAAACCCCAACCCAACATCGATTTCGGCGGCGCTGGAGCGATACAAACGGGTGAACTCAAACGGCAACACGCCATCGAGCACCGCATCGTTCAGGGTCAGCAGTTCTTCACCGGTGACCATCGATACCGGGCAGCCATTGGTACAGGTAAAGGGCACGCAATCGGCGCTGTCACCGTTGGGGTTTTTCGCCTGGTCCGGCGAGTCGTCGTGAGGCTCGTCTTTCTTCAACAAGGTGTTGCGCTGCGCATTCCAGCGCAATTGCATCCGGCCTTTTTTCACCCCGGCGGCGATGCCACGGGCGGCAACGGTTTTGTATTGATCGACGTATTTGATGAACCCTTCGACGATGCCAAACATCGCCTTCACCAAACGCTTTACCGCCGAGAGCAATTGCACGGCGCGGTCCGCCAGACGCAGCGTCAGATAAGCGATGCCTGCGCCACCACTGACGAACGTCAAGACGACGCTGATCAGCACATCGATGAGCAACTGCACCATCATCATCGACGCCGCTTCAGCAGTTTTGCCGGCGATTTCACTGGGTGGCAGCATCTCCAGCCAAAGGCTGGCAGTGCGCAGCAATAGACACAGCGCCGCCTCGTCACTGACCAGCAGTTGCAGCTTCTCCATGACCTCGGGCGCGGTTTTCGCCAGCTCGATCAGATCCGCCGCACCACTGCCCAAGCGCTCAGCAAACTGACCGGGATCCTTGAGAATGTCCGAGAGCAAGCCAATGCTGTCCCACACGCCCTCGATCGCCGCCCAACTCCCGGCCAGCATGCCGTTGCCCGCCGCCGTCGACACCGACTGCGACCATTGCGGCTTTAAACCCTGCCATTCACTGCGCAGCCAGCCATCCAGCTCAGCAGTCAGGCCGTCATAGGCTTTGAACAGGTCCTCGACCTGACCCGAAGTGACAGCGCTGTGCACCTGCACCCGGTAGAATTTGCCAGGTATTCCTTTGAATGAGCCCTTGCCTTGCGCATCAAGGGTGATGGGGGTGGTTTCGCCACTGTCCATGGCGATCACATCGACCACGATATTGCCCAGCGGAATGTCGTAGACCGACTCGAATTTGCTCTCGATCAGCATCGGGCCACTCTTCGGGCACTGGACGACACCGGAGAAAAACGCGTTGTCGGTGCTGCTGACGGCAGTGCTATCGGAGCCGAAGCGAATGATCCGCTCCATGCCCACCAGTGACGGCAGATCCGCCGCGTGGCTGACCTCGTCCGCCGCGCGACTGGCCCAATGCTTGAGCTGTTCGCGGTAAACGCTGAGGGTGTCGGGAAAGCTGTCGAGTGCTTGCTCGATGCGGGTGACGGCGTCCATCAACGCACGCGGGTGGGCGAAGTGGACTGAATAAGCGGATCAAACATGGGCGTTCCCTCGCGCAAAAAAATTAGGCGCGGGAACTGTGCGGGGGATCAATCGGGAAAGAAGTCAGGCAAGTAGGCGATGACTGTAGGACTTGTCTGTAAAAAACAACTCACAGATAAACAACCGCGCAAAAACGCAAACGCGGCGTGAGGAAAACCTCACGCCGCGTTTGTTCGGGCAGACATAAATGGATTTACAGTGTTGAGTCGCGAGTACTCAGCTCTTTCAATTTGAGCTCCGCCAACGGGTGGCCGGCTTTGGCCGCCATGCCCCACCAGCGTGCGGCTTCGGCAGGATCCGGCGGTTTGCTCGGCGTTCCGGCCAAACTGATCACGCCGACCTGATAAGCCGCTTTGCCATCACCCGCGAGCGCGGCCAGCCGCAACAGGCGCACTCCTTCTTCACGTGCACCCAGGCCGACACCACGAAAGGTCAGGATGTGCCCGTAGAAGCTTTGTGCACCGACATCGCCAAGGTTAGCCATGCGCGCAAACTGACCTTCGAGCCAGCGCCAACCTCGCGGTTGGCGGACAAACCACGACCAGTGAAACAGCCTGCGCGCCAGCCAGTAACTGGCCCGCGCCTTGAGTCGTAAAAACACTCAGGCCTCTGCCGATTCCGGGTACTCGTACTCGAAGACCCTGACCACTTCCGAGGCATGCCAGGAAGCCGCGGCAACGCCGTCGGATGGCCCGGAAAAACGCCCCAGACGTTCAACGCATTCAAAGAAACCCGTGCGCGGCAGGCGACTGGCGCCCTGGCTGATCACCAGCGAACTGCGCAACGGTTGTTCGGCCTTGGCATCCAGCGCGGCCAGATGTTCAAGCGCGGCCGTCAGGGTTTGCATGGCCGGCGTCGGCAATTGCAACCGCTCGAGCAAGGCCCGATAAGTCAGCAGATGGCGCTGGCGACGCGCCTGATCAAGTTCCCCGAGCAATCCGTCCCAATGTTGACGACTGATGCGTACGCTCACGATTCATCCCTCCACCCTGGCACCGTCAATTCCCAGGCCAGGCTGCGGCGAATCGCGGCGTCGGGCTGACGCTCGCCACTTTCGATCATGGCCAGATAAGACGGGCTGATGCCTACCGTGCGGGCCAGCGCCTCAATGGCGATGCCCTTCCCTTCGCGCAAACTGCGTAGTTGATCCAGACCTGGAAGAATCGCGTCTGGTGAGGCCGCGAGCGGCGTGGCTGCCGGACGCGACGGTGTTTCGTTGATGCCTGCTGCTTTTAGTAGAGCCTGATACTGAGCCCACGGCAGAACCGCGTATTCGGGTTCGCCATCGCGTGCAATTATCTGAATATCCATGACTACCCCGTAGGACAACAACACTTAGCGAGTCGGCACTTTTCCCTAGAAGTGTAATCCTAACAGCGGCTAAGGTCGCGGGGGGTATCTATCTGTAGGTGGGTGCTGAGAATCAGGTTTTTTTCGGCCCCTGCAGTTGCAGTTGCTCGGGGGTATCCGGCAGGCGTTCGACGACTGCCAGTTTTTCCGGTTGCTGACGGTTGCGCCACAGGCGAAACGCATTGAGTTCATCGTCGAGGGTTTTCATCAGCCAGGCGAGGACCGCGATGTCGTCGAGCATGCCAAATACGGGAATGAAATCCGGAATCGCGTCCACCGGGCTGAGGAAGTACATCAAACCCGCCACCACCGACACCAGGGCTTTGCCACTGATAGCGCGGTACTCGCCGCGCCAGTAGGCCAGGCACAGTGCCTGAAGCAAGCGTAAATCGTCCTTGAGTTTACCGAGACGATTGCCTTGCGCGGCGCCTTTGCTGGCAACCGCAAACAGTAAGGTCGGTAAACGGCCACGCGCCAGCAGACGGCCGGCCAAGGGCAGGAATCGAGCGAAATTCCACGGAGCTTTCATCTATTCCTCCCGTTGAAATGTTATCCACACAAATTGTGGATAACCTTGTGAACAGAGCTGCATTTCAGCGCTGAAAGCCCCGTTTCATAAGGGCTGCGCTCAGATCGGGCGTTTTTTACTCACATAAAAAACCCCAATATTTCATTGACTTGGCTGCTCAGGGCGGCTAGCGATGGCAGTCTCATTGGCTATGACTCTCCCGACCGCCATCGGTTCGCTCTGTTTACCCTTGCCAGGGTCCAGATGCAACAACGCCCCGCATAAGCGAGGCGTTGTTGTCAGACCCGTTACCGATTACTTGGCAGCAGCGGCTTCTTTGGCTGGATCCTTGATGGCCAGCAGTTCCAGGTCGAAGACCAGAACCGAGTTGGCCGGGATTGCCGGGCTTGGCGACTGAGCGCCGTAAGCCAGATCGCTAGGGATGTACAGTTTGTACTTCTCGCCAACGTGCATCAGTTGCAGACCTTCAACCCAACCCGGAATCACGCCGCTCACCGGCAGATCGATCGGGCTGCCGCGCTCGACGGAGCTGTCGAAGACGGTGCCGTTGGTCAGCTTGCCGGTGTAGTGAACGGTCACTACGTCAGTCGGCTTAGGCTGTGGGCCATCAGCTTTCTTGACGACTTCATACTGCAGGCCGGAAGCGGTGGTTGTCACACCAGCTTTCTTGCCATTTTCTTCGAGGAATTTCTTGCCGGCGGCTGCCGACTCTTCGCTCATCTTGGCCATACGCTCTTCAGCACGCTTCTGCAGCGCGGCGAAGGCTTCGACCAGTTCTTCATCTTTCAGCTTCTGTTCTTTCTTGCCGACGGCATCTTCGATGCCCTGGGCTACCGCTTTGGAGTCCAGATCATCCATGCCTTCCTGAGCCAGGCTCTTGCCCATGTTCAGGCCGATACCGTAGGAAGCTTTTTGCGCCGGGGTTTTCAGCTCTACGCTGGTCTGCGAATCACAACCCGCGAGGACCAGGCTAACCAGGGCAACCGCCGCCGCCAACCGATGCTGTTTCATGCTATTTCCTTGTTCATGCGCCGAAAGGGCAATCGAGTAAAGCCGCGAGCTTATCAGGCCGCCACGACCAATGGCTACCGGCATGAGAGCAGGAATCTTCCGATAAGTTCAGGGATTAAAACGCATTGGCGCGAAGCGACGATGAAGCTTCTGTCATCTCGTCCCGGCAATCGGCGTCGTTTCTTCTAGCATCATCTGGCGTAATGGCCACTTGCCGCACAGGGCCAGGCTCAGGCATAACAGCGGAACAAATCGACAAGGATGTTTATCTTGCGCCTCTTATTCCGTGTGCTGACCCTGATCGTCGTGCTGCTGGGACTGGTTCTCGCCGTGGTCCTGTATTACGTCGCCAATCCGAAACTGCCCTTCTACACCCCCGCCGAGCAGGTGCATTACCTCGATCAGTGGAGTGACGAAGACCGGCAAACCTACTATTTCACGCCCCAGGGTACGCAGGTCAAAGGCCTGCGCTATGAGTGGTTCCAGGCGCTGGAACTGCCCTTCTCGGCGCAACGTTTCGCCTCGCCTGATTACCTGGCGCGTTTCGGTTTTCTGATCGACCCGCAGCAGAAAGCCACGACGACCAACCCCGGCAACCTCCCCGTCGGTTTTGCCCGACATCAGAACCCCGGCAGCACCGAACAATATCTGGACATCACTTGCGCCGCTTGCCACACCGGCGAATTGCGCTTCAAAGGTCAGGCCGTGCGAATTGACGGGGGTACCGCGCAACATGTGCTGCCGTCCAGTGTGCCTACTTTGCGCGGCGGCAGTTTCGGACAGGCATTGGTGGCAAGTCTGACCGCGACTTACTACAACCCATGGAAATTCGAACGTTTCGCCAGAACCGTGCTGGGCGACGAATACGACGCGCGTCACGAGCAATTGCGCAAAGACTTCAAAACCTCACTGAATACATTCCTCAAAGTCGCCTGGAACGATACCCATCGCGGCCTCTACCCGACCGAAGAAGGCCCCGGCCGCGCCGATGCCTTCGGACGCATTGCCAACGCGACGTTTGGCGATGCGATTTCCCCCGCCAACTACCGCGTGGCCAATGCCCCGGTGGATTATCCACAGCTCTGGGATATGTGGTCATTCGACTGGGTGCAGTGGAACGGCTCGGCGCAGCAGCCGATGGCACGCAATATCGGTGAAGCGTTGGGCGTCGGCGCCACCCTGAATTTTTTCGATGACAACGGCCAGCCACTGCAAGGCGAAGCACGCTATGCCTCCAGCGTGCGTGTGCGTGATCTGCACAAAATCGAAGAAACACTGCAAAAGCTCAAGCCACCAGCCTGGCCAGAGGAACTGTTTGGCGCCATCGACAAACCCTTGGCAACCAAGGGCCGCACGCTGTTTGTCGAGAACTGCGCCGGTTGTCACGTACCGCGCCAGACTCAGGAAGGTGAGCGCTGGGTGCAGCATTTGCACATGCTGCCGGTCGCTGTCATCGGCACCGACCCGACCGCTGCCGACAATATCGCCAACCACCGTTTCGACCTGACAGCCCTGCAGTGGGATCTGAAAGAGCTGGAAAAAATGGACGTCAAACTGCATCCAACACCCAAGGCGCCACTGGATCTGAGCCAAATGTCGGTGGCCAAGGGCTTGGCTTACGTCACGGCCTTCGTCGAAGACCGCGCCTATCGCGAAGCCAACGTCACGCCGCAGGAAAAACCACGCCTGGACGGCTTCGGCCTACCCATCGGCGTACGCGAAAAAGTCGCTTACAAGGCGCGCCCACTGGCCGGTGTCTGGGCCACCGCGCCGTTTTTGCACAATGGTTCAGTGCCGAGCATTTATCAGTTGCTGTCGCCGCAGGATGAGCGCGCCACGACCTTCTTCAAAGGCACCGTTGAATACGATCCGCGACATCTGGGTTATCGCACCGAAGCGTTTACCAATGGCTTCCTGTTCGACACGCGCATCACCGGCAACCACAACAGCGGCCATGAATTCCGTGCCGGCGAACGCGACAATGGCGTTATTGGCCGACTGTTGCTGCCCGAAGAACGCTGGGCACTTCTTGAGTACCTGAAAGTCCTCGGCGGCCCATTGGAGGCGCAACTGCCATGATCTCAACCTTCAAGAAAGAACAGTCGCTGCTGGCCAGAATCTGGTTGTGGCTGGGTCGTGTACTGGGCAAGGTTCTGTTGATAGCGCTCGTCATCGGCCTGTTCGGCTGGGCCATCGCTACGGTCTGGTTTGCCTGGCAACACCGTGGCCCGGTGTCGGCGCAGGAGCAGATTCCCAGCGGCGAAGCGGCGATGACCCAGGACGTGATCCAGACCGCCGTACGCATCGTCGATCAACACCGAGAAAGCACACGGTATCTGCGCGACGCCCATGCCAAGGCTCATGGTTGTGTAAAAGCTCAGGTGCAGGTGTTGCCGCAACTGGCGCAGTCGCTGCGACAAGGCGTGTTCAGTGAGCCCGGAAAAACCTGGCAAGCGATGATTCGCCTGTCCAATGGCAATGCCTATCCACAGTTCGACAGCCTGCGCGACGCCCGGGGGATGGCGATCAAACTGCTGGACGTTTCGGGAAAACAGCTGCTCGGCAACCGCCAGTCAAAGCCTGAGCAGGATTTTGTGATGTTCAGCCACCCGAACTTTTTTGTCAGTGACGTCGCCGAGTATCGTCAGAACGTATCGGCGCAGGCTGACGGCAAAAAGGTCATGGCATTTTTTCCGGGATGGGACCCGCGCACATGGCAGGTCCGCCATTTGTTTATTGCACTGGCAACCCTGTCACCGCCGCCGGACAGTCCGACCGCGACCACTTATTTTTCGGTATCGCCGTACAAATTTGGTGAAGCCAATGCAAAGTTTCGGGTGGCGCCCGCCCCGGACAACTGCCCGGACTACACACTGCCAAAACAGAATCATGATTTACCGAACTTCTTGCGCAGCGCCTTAAACCAGCAACTGTCGACGGACCGGATACCGGCGTGTTTCGTCCTGCAGATCCAGCGTCAGGATGCCAACAAGTACATGCCGATCGAAGACACCAGCATCGAATGGCGCGAGCAGGATTCGCCGTTTGAAACCGTGGCGCGGATCACTCTGCCAGCGCAGGACTTCGATACACCGGCGCTGAATCTGGCGTGTGACAATCTTTCGTTCAATCCGTGGTTCGGGCTTGAGGCGCATCGGCCGATTGGCGGGATCAACCGTTTGCGTAAAGCGGTGTATGAGGCAGTGAGCGACTATCGGCACAGCCAGAATGCCGTGCAGTAGAACGGTGTCAAAGCACCTTTGAGGACATGGGATCAATAAATCCAGGACAGCAAAAAGCCCGCACTAGGCGGGCTTTCTGTGGAATCTGGCGTTCAGTGTTCCAGATTCCGAATATGGCGCAGCGGACGGGACTCGAACCCGCGACCCCCGGCGTGACAGGCCGGTATTCTAACCGACTGAACTACCGCTGCGCGAAACGCTTGAAACGAATGGTGGGTGATGACGGGATCGAACCGCCGACATTCTGCTTGTAAGGCAGACGCTCTCCCAGCTGAGCTAATCACCCTTCGCTTCG
>NZ_JBQYFW010000062.1:0-10210 GCF_056313565.1 Pseudomonas sp. 3B-A001-10F | reverse complement strand
GGTAATGCGATAACGCTGGCCCCGATCGCAGTCGGTCACTTGCAGAATGCCGCTGGGGCCGATGGTGTAATGCAGCGGCTCACCGAAAGTCAGCACGCCGCCGACATCGGCAAGCACCGGTTCGAGGATTACCGGGGTGTTGCCAATCGGCACAAACCTCGCGGCCTCGAACATATGCACCAGCGTCAGCGACCCGCTGGCCGAGCACATGACCACCGATGAACTGAGCGGCTGGCGCGACGTGATCGGCGCGCTGAGGCGTACGTCGTTACCGACGGTGAAGACCTGTTCGACATCCAGCGCGGTGCCTGTCCAGAACTGCTCGGCCCAGGCGTCGTAGTGGTTCAGGCACAGGCGGAACTCGCGGATCAGGTGTTCGAAGTCCGGCTCATCGGGATTCAAAGCAGCAACAACGAGCAGGCCGATGCTGTTGTTCAGGGCCAGAAGCCGATCGGTTGGAAGCATTCGCAGTCTCTCGCGCACGTCAAAAAGGTGCGGGGACTTTGCGGGGGATCAATCAGGAAAGAAGTCGGGCGAGTAGGTGATGTCTGTAGGATGTTTCGACATAGTTTGTGGGGCGGTATAGGGTTTCGTTTTTTCGTTCACAAAAAAGGGCTTTTACCTACCCAGGGGCCTTCAATGAAAAGGATCAAGCGTCATGTCCAACACAGCCGAGCGGGTCAATATCATCGACACTCAGGTGTTGTCCCATGACTGGTATCTGCTGAAGAAAATCACCTTCGACTATCACCGCAACAATGGTGAGTGGCAGCGTCAGACTCGTGAAGTCTATGACCGAGGCAACGGTGCAGCGATTTTGTTGTTCAACCGTGAACAGCGCACGGTGGTACTGACCCGGCAGTTCCGCTTGCCGGTGTTCGTCAATGGTCATGATGGTTTGCTGATCGAGGTGGCGGCCGGGTTGCTCGAAGGCGCGGCACCGGAGCAGCGTATCCGCGACGAAGCCGAGGAAGAGACCGGTTATCGCGTGCACGATGTGAAGAAGGTGTTCGAGGCTTACATGAGTCCGGGTTCAGTGACCGAGAAGCTGCACTTTTTCATTGCCGAATACGATTCGGCATCGAAGGTTGGCGAGGGTGGTGGACTGGAAGAAGAGACCGAAGAGCTGGAAGTGCTGGAGTGGGGGTTCGACGAGGCGTTGGCAGCGTTTCAGCGCGGTGAGATCTGCGACGCCAAGACCATCATGCTGTTGCAGTATGCGGCGATGAATAATCTGTTCGGCGCTTGATTCAGAACAGCTCGCCGGTTTTGCCAATTTGCGACCACTGCCCACCCTCCAGGCTCAGCAAGTGCTCTTTCGCCTCAAGCCCACCGGCAAACCCGGTCAGCTTCCCCGACGCGCCGATCACCCGATGACACGGCGCGACAATGGAGATCGGGTTGCGTCCGTTCGCTGCGCCCACTGCCCGTACAGCGCTGGGATTGCCAATCTGTCTGGCAATCTGGCTGTAGGTGCGCGTCTGGCCAAAAGGAATGGTCAGCAGCGCCGCCCAGACCTTTTTCTGAAAATCGGTGCCAGCGAAATCCAGTTCCAGATCAAAACAGTCACGCGTCCCGGAAAAATATTCTTCAAGTTGTCGAGCCGTTCGAATCAGGATCGGATTGTCGTGTGCCTCGCTCATCGGCCCGAGGCGCACGCGGTCGGGTTTATCGTTTTCCCAGAGGATGGCCGCCAGTCGTGAGCCGTTCGCGACCAGCTTCAGCTCGCCGACGGGCGAGGGCAGGGTGATGAACGTATAAGACATGACGACAGACTCCGGAGCAGGGTGGCAACAGCGCCCAGCATACTGCCTGATCGGGGAGGCGCAATACGCAAAGCCGACCATACTGCTTGGTGCTCTTGCAGCGTTTCCCCCTCTGTTCTGCACAGACCCTGAAAACAAAAAAGAGATCGACTCATGAAGTACGAACCTTTGGCCAAATCGCTGATAGCGACCTCACTGGCACTCAGCTGTCTCATGGCTCACGCGGCGTCGGTGGCACCGGTTGCCGCAGAAAACGGCATGGTGGTCACCGCGCAACATCTGGCCACCCATGTCGGCGTCGACGTATTGAAAAGTGGCGGTAATGCCGTCGATGCGGCGGTCGCCGTGGGTTACGCGCTGGCGGTGGTCTATCCCGCAGCAGGCAACCTGGGCGGAGGCGGCTTCATGACCATTCAACTGGCAGACGGGCGCAAGACCTTCCTCGATTTTCGTGAGAAAGCGCCGCTGGCGGCCACTGCCAACATGTACCTCGACAAGGAAGGCAACGTCATTCCCGACTTGAGTACCCGTGGCCACCTGGCGGTGGGCGTGCCGGGCACCGTGTCCGGCATGGAGTTGGCGCTGAGCAAATACGGGACCAAACCGCGCAAGGAAATGATTGCGCCGGCGATCAAACTGGCGGAAGACGGTTTTGCGCTGGAGCAGGGTGACGTCGAGCTGCTGGAGTACGCCACCGACGTGTTCAAGAAGGACATGCACGACTCCGGTGCGATCTTCCTGCATAACGGCGAGCCGATGCAGGTCGGGCAGAAACTGGTGCAGAAGGATCTCGGCAAAACCCTGCGGACCATTTCCGAAAAAGGCGCCGACGGCTTCTATAAAGGCTGGGTTGCCGACGCCATCGTCACCTCCAGCCAGGCCAACAAAGGCATCATCACCCAGGCTGACCTCGATAAATACAAGACCCGCGAACTGGCTCCGGTGGAATGCGACTACCGTGGTTATCACGTGGTCTCGGCGCCGCCGCCAAGCTCTGGCGGGGTAGTGATCTGCCAGATCATGAACATCCTCGAAGGCTATCCGATGAAGGATCTGGGCTTCCATTCGGCCCAAGGCATGCACTATCAGATCGAAGCCATGCGCCACGCCTATGTCGATCGCAACAGCTACCTGGGCGATCCGGATTTCGTCAAAAATCCGATCGAGCATCTGCTGGACAAGAACTACGCGACCAAACTGCGCGACGCCATCCAGCCGCAAAAGGCTGGCGTGTCGGCCGAACTCAAACCCGGCGTAGCCCCCCATGAGGGCAGCAACACCACTCACTACTCGATCGTCGACAAGTGGGGCAATGCGGTGTCGGTCACTTACACCCTTAATGACTGGTTCGGCGCGGGCGTGATGGCGAGCAAGACCGGGGTGATCCTCAACGATGAAATGGACGACTTCACCTCCAAGGTCGGCGTGCCGAACATGTACGGCCTGGTGCAGGGCGAAGCCAATGCGATTGCTCCGGGCAAGGCACCGCTGTCGTCGATGAGCCCGACCATTGTCACCAAGGATGGCAAAGTGGTGATGGTGGTCGGTACACCGGGCGGCAGCCGTATTATCACGGCGACTTTGCTGACCATGCTCAATGTCATCGACTACGGCATGGGCCTGCAGGAAGCGGTCGATGCGCCACGTTTCCACCAGCAATGGATGCCGGAGGAAACCAACCTCGAAGACTTCGCCGCCAGCCCCGACACGAAGAAACTCCTCGAGAGCTGGGGTCACAAGTTTGCCGGCCCGCAGGACGCCAACCACATCGCCGCGATTCTGGTGGGTGCACCTTCGCTGGGCGGTAAGCCGGTCGGCAAAAACCGTTTCTACGGCGCCAACGATCCACGCCGCAACACGGGCTTGTCACTGGGTTACTGAGGAGCGTAAAAAGGGGGCGGGCTCAGGTCCGCCCCTGTCTCAAGGACTGATCAAGGAAGGCTCATCATGACCACCGCATTACTGATCATCGACGTCCAGCGCGCCCTCTGCTCGGGCGAATATCAGTGCTACGACATTCAGCGCGTGCTCGACACCATCAACGGTCTCAGTGCTCGCGCACGCAAGGCTGGCGTGCCCGTGGTGCTGATCCAGCATGAAGAAAAGGACAGCCCGTTGGCCCATGGTGCCGAAGGCTGGCAACTGGCCGAAGGGCTTGAGACATCGCCTAAGGACCTGCGCGTACGCAAGACCACCCGGGACTCGTTTTACCAGACTGACCTGGGTAAATTTTTGCCAAGTGAAGACTTCGAACGACTGGTTATTTGCGGTCTGCAAACCGATTACTGTGTCAATGCGACCGTACGCCGGGCCCATGAGCTGGGTTATGACGTAATGCTTGCCGCCGACGCGCATTCCACCGTCGACAACGGCAATATGAGCGCGGAAGACATCATCGCCGAGCACAACAAGGATCTGGCGCATCTGACTGGCTCGGTGGCGCGTATCGACGTCAAACCCGCAGCCGACATTACGTTCTGACAGCGCATACAAAACCCTGTGGGAGCGAGCAAGCTCGCTCCCACATTGATTGAAGAATCCTGATTGCTGTGACCATCAGGGATTTCCGCTGGCAGCACTGGCATACTGCGCGCCGTCCGAAGAATGGAATCTCTCGATGTTCGCTATCTCCCGGCGTCATGCCTTGACGCTGATGTGCCTTGCGTTTGCCTCTATCACCCACGCCAGCAGTTTCGATTGCGCCAGTGCTGCCAGCAAAACTGAAAAAGCCATTTGTGGCGACCCGCAGATCTCGCAACTCGATGAGAAGCTGGGCAAGCTCTGGCACTCGACATCGGCTGATGTCCCCGATGCCAAAGCCCTCAAGGCAGACCAGCGGCAGTGGCTGAAAAACCGCAACGCCTGTGGCGATCAGACAGCCTGTTTGCGTCGGCAGTATTTAATGCGCCTGACCGAACTTGAACACGCCACCCAGCCCTTCAGTTGGGACGCGACCTGGCAGCTCATTCCGCCAGGGACCGCAACCTCGGCGACAGTCATAACCCAGCGCCGCGACCCCACGCACATCAGCATCGACATCACGGCGGCTGAGGGCGCCAACTCCGGTGATCTGGATGGCATTGCCACACTCAAGGACGGTAAAGCCGTTTACTCGGAAGACCAGTGCACCCTGTTGTTCACCCCCATCAATGGTGTGCTGGATATTTCTCTCGTGGGTGCAGGCGGATATTGCAGTGCCGGGTTGGGCGTCTACTACACCGGTCGTTTTGTCGCTTCGCAGCAACCGCTGACGCTGGATTACGACATGCTCAGCCTGGGCCTGGCGCAAACACCGGAAGAAAACCAGGCTCTGCACACGTTGCTCAAGACTGATTATCAGACGCTGGTGGAAAAGTCCGGTTCGTTGATGACCGCTGAACCTTCCGCTGATGTGGCGGGTAGTCAGGTCTGGGAGATGTGGATGCGCGGCCTGGGTGGCACCGGCATCGTGATGCGGTCAGCCGATGGCCATTTCTGGGTCTTGTTGGTTACCTACGACAACACCGGACACTCGCGCCTGCGCTATTACACCGATGTTGCGAAATGGAAAAAACGTCTACCCGGCGCTTTGCACGACTGGAACGAGCGCATGAAAGATCATCTGGAACTCCCCGTAGACTTCATGCCCTGATCTGCGCAGCACTGCGCCATCACGTCGCAAACAACACCCCACGAATCTCGCCCACCCGCGGCGCTACGACCACGCCCTCCAGCACCATGCGCGTGATCGTCTGTGCCGCCGTTTGATAATCCTCGTCCTGCGGCACTTCGCGCCCCATGATCCGGCCCATCTGCCAGCCGATATTGGTGTACGTGCGCGTTGCCGACCAGATGAATAGCATCAAATGCTCCGGATCCACCGGCGCGAGCAAACCGCGCTCGATCCAGCTGCGCAGACATTCAACGTTGCGCCGCGCTTCGGCCTGCAACAGATCGCGGCACTCATCCGGCAACTGGCGACCGCCCAATAGCAACTCGCCACTGAATACCTTGGCAATCGCCGGATGTTCGCGGGCGATGCGAATGCGTGCGGCCACGTAGGCGCGCAGTCCCGTCAGCGGATCATCACTTTCACGCAGCACCGCCGAGGCTTCCAGCAGCGGCTCGACAAACCCCAGCAGCACTTTGCTGTAGAGGTTTTCCTTGCTCTGGAAATAGTAATACAGATTGGCTTTGGGCACCCCGGCACGCGCCGCGATATCGCGGGTTTGGGTCGCGTTGAAGCCGTTGGCGGCGAATTCCTCGCTGGCAGCGGCGAGGATCAACTGCTCGTTGCGTACGCGGATGGCACTCATGGCAATACAGGTTGGCTGGACGGCATGGAAAGATTCTGGCGATTTCGGTTTCGCAATATACAAAACTATATAGCGATGAGGCCAGCACACTCGAAGGGCGGCGCTATGCTGTTTCGATCATTGACTGGAAACGGCGGGCACATGACCCTTCAGGCACTGCGGGCCGACGCGACACACCTGGATGCGGTGGCGCAGTTGTTCGACGCTTACCGAGGCTTTTACCAGCAGCCGTCGAACCTCGAGCAATCACGAACCTTCATCGCCGCGCGTATGGCCGGCGATGAATCCGCGATTTTTCTGGTTCAGGATGAAAAGGGCGAGGCGCTGGGTTTCGTGCAGTTGTATCCGACGTTCTCGTCCATCGATGCCCACCGCACCTGGCTGCTCAGCGACCTGTTCACCACGCCCGCCGCACGTGGGCGTGGGGTTGGCCGCTTGTTGATGAACACGGCGCGTGACTTTGCCTTGGCGACCGGTGCCAAAGGCCTGGTACTGGAAACCGCTACCGACAACTTCACGGCTCAAGGCTTGTACGAATCCCTCGGCTACGTGCGTGACAGCGGTTATTACACCTACAACCTCGACTTGCGGCAGGGCTGAGCAAATTTTTTTGCTGATTTCCTCAATTCAGGCTTTCGCCCGAAGGCCGCTCTCTCTAGAATCCGCCCGGCCTTCACAATGAAGGCGCAATGCCATCATTTGGTCTTGTACACATAGGGACGGACATCATGCAATTCGGGAAAATTCTGGCGCTGGGGCTGGTACTTGCGCTGGGCGGTTGTGCCAGTTTCACCAAAGACGAAGTGGCGCCGGTGACCATGCCGTCGATGGCCAGCTACACCAACAAGCCAAACGTCTACGTCGATTTCGACTTCTACCAGGGCGAACCGAAAAGCGGCTCCGCTGTGGAAGTGCCGCAAGCGCGCGATCAACTGAAACCACAGCTGCAAAAAATTCTCACTGACTCGGGTCTGTTCGGCCGTGTCACTCTGGACGAGTTCCAGAAGCAGCCGGGCGATTACAGCCTGCGTCTGAAAATGTACAACCATCCGCCGAATGCCGGTTCCATGGTGCTGGCCTTCATCAGCGGCTTCAGCATGATGGTGATCCCGGCGTATGGCACCGATCAGTACACCATGAGCCTGGAAGGCATGGATGGACAAGGTCAGGCCCTGACCACCGCGAGCAACCACGATGCGGTCGGCACCTGGATTGGTATCTGGTTCATTCCACTGATGGCCAACACACCGAAAGACGCGGTGAATGACACCTTCACCCGTCAGGTCAACGCGCTGCTCAAGCAGATGGTTGATAGCAAGAACCTGAAGTACTCGGCACTCGAAACCCGCATTCCACGGGGCTGAAGCCAAAAAAAGAGCCGCAATCGCGGCTCTTTTTTTACCCTTACTTCAGGGCCTGAATGAACTGTGGATCGCTGTAGAGTTCCTTGAGCAAGTCACGCACCATCGGGTTGTAAGCGTTGACTGCGTTCGGGATCGCAATGAAGCCGAAGAAGCTGCTGCTCCATTGGCTGCTGACATTCTTGGTCGCGTCGTACACCACATTGTTGCCGTTGAGCAGGGTGAAACGTGCAGCAAGTTTGCCGTCGCCCGTGCCCATGCCGGCGGACAGTTCGTTCTTCACCACCAGCACTTTCAACTGACGCTGAGCCTGCGGATCGAGCAAACCGGCCTTGCGCAGTTCTTCGGTGATCGCGTCCTGAATGTGTGCCGGGATGCTGCCGGACGGCGAGCGAACCGGGTTGGCACGGACCACCAGCGAACCTTCACCGGATTCGGCCGTGACCTGAGGATTGCTGATCGCGTGCAGCGGCGGGGTTTGTTTTAGCTTCTGCACGTTCTCGAAGCTTGGTTCGTAACGGGTCATGGTCATGCCGCAGCCTTGCAGGAGCAGGGCCAGCATCGGGATCAACAACAGCGACTTCTTCACGGCAGTTCCTTGCGTGGGAATAGAGGAGGGCGCGAATTATGGGCAGAGTGCCATCATTGAGCAACCTCGTTCGTTTGCGCGTTGAGCAATCGCTCGATCTGCGCCAATTCCCAGGTACTGAGCAAACTCACCGGATCGGTGCCGTAACGCTGCCAACTGTCCAGCGCGCCTTCTTGTCCGTCACCATTGCGGGCGAATTCACAGTGATGTAACCGCCCACCTTCAACGTCCAGCCGCAACTGCCAGCCTTCGATATCGACCGTGACCAGCCCGGCCTTGGTAGGCCGCTCGCAGATTTTCAAAGCGAGCACGCCCAGCGCCGCTTCACGCAAACGCTGACACACCTCGCGGGCGCTCAGAAATGCAGACATGTCGAACTCAATGACCAGAGGAGCGCGCCAGCATAAAGCCCGAGCCGACAAGTGTCAGCGTTCACTGGCCCGATCCGCGACAATTCCGTAACATCCGCAACCCTCTTTTTCCCGAACACCTGCAGCCGCGCTCGACGGCTGCTCAATCAGGTAAGCCATGAAACCGATTCGTCTGCGCGCCGATGTCCTGGCCGGACTCACCACCTCGTTTGCCCTGTTGCCCGAATGCATTGCGTTCGCGCTGGTGGCGCACCTCAATCCGCTGATGGGCCTGTACGGCGCGTTCATCATTTGCACGCTGACAGCTTTGTTCGGCGGGCGGCCGGGCATGGTCTCCGGCGCGGCCGGTTCGATGGCCGTGGTCATCGTTGCGCTGGTGGTGCAACACGGTGTGCAGTATTTGCTGGCGACGGTGTTGCTTGGCGGTTTGATCATGATGGCGTTCGGCTTGTTGCGCCTGGGCAAACTGGTGCGCATGGTGCCGCACCCGGTGATGCTCGGCTTCGTTAACGGCCTGGCGATCATCATTGCGCTGGCGCAACTGGAACATTTCAAGAACGGTGAGGACTGGCTCAGCGGTACGCCGTTGTATCTGATGGCCGGGCTGGTGGCGCTGACCATGGCCATCGTCTATATCCTGCCGCGTCTGACGAAAGCGGTGCCGCCGGCACTGGTGGCAATCCTCGGAGTCGGTCTGCTGGTCTATCTGTTCGGCCTGCCGACCCGCACCCTCGGCGACATGGCGCACATTGCCGGCGGCTTGCCGACGTTCGCTTTGCCAGACATCCCGTGCAATCTTGAAACCCTGCGCATCATCGCGCCTTACGCGATTCTGATGGCGCTGGTCGGTCTGCTGGAAACCCTGCTGACGTTGAATCTGACCGACGAAATCACCGAAACCCGTGGCTACCCGGATCGCGAGTGCGTGGCGCTCGGTGCGGCCAACATGGTTTCGGGCGCATTCGGTGGCATGGGCGGTTGCGCGATGATCGGCCAGACCGTGATCAATCTCAGCTCCGGCGGGCGCGGGCGCTTGTCTGGCGTTGTCGCTGGGGTGCTGATTCTGTTGTTCATTCTGTTTCTGTCGCCGCTGATCGAGCGTATTCCGCTGGCGGCGCTGGTGGGTGTGATGTTTGTGGTGTCGCAGCAGACTTTTGCCTGGGCGTCGTTGCGGGTGGTGAACAAAGTACCGCTCAATGATGTGCTGGTGATCATCGCCGTGACTACCATCACCGTGTTCACTGATCTGGCCACTGCGGTGTTGTGCGGCATCATCATCGCTGCGCTCAACTTTGCCTGGCAGCAGGCGCGTGAGCTGTATGCCGATGAGCATCTGGAGGCTGACGGCAGCAAGCTTTATCGTCTGCATGGCACGTTGTTTTTTGCTTCGACTACGCCCTTTCTCAATCAGTTTGATCCGGCTAATGATCCGGCTCGGGTGACTTTGGATTGTCGGCATTTGAGTTTTGTCGATTATTCGGCGATTGCGGCTTTGAGGACTCTGCGCGAGCGCTATGCCAAGGCGGGTAAGCATTTGCAGGTGTTTCATTTGTCTGAGCGGTGCAAGAAGTTGCTTAAGCGGGCGGGGGAGGAGCATCACTGATTGTCTGGCTGACTGGGTATATATCCGTTGCTGCGGGTGTTGCTGATTAGGGTTCCGCCCTTACGGCGGGTCACTTTTTCCAGACGCCGAAAAAGTAACCAAAATGTATGGTCAGCCCATCTTCTGCCACTCAGCAGCGATTAACGGTAAATCGAGCTTGCGCTAATGTATCCGGGCTCAGTGTGAGCACGGATAGCGCTCGGCCCTTGATGAGTAGTCGCTCCT
>NZ_JBQYFW010000061.1:0-10522 GCF_056313565.1 Pseudomonas sp. 3B-A001-10F | reverse complement strand
GATATCGAGCCGAACTCGGATCTTGAAAAGCATGAAGATCTGCTCCCTTTCCCCCTCGCCAGCTTGAGATATCGAGCCGAACTCGGATCTTGAAAAGCATGAAGATCTGCTCCCTTTCCCCCTCGCCCCCTTGGGGGAGAGGGTTGGGGTGAGGGGGTAGGCTTTTGATTTTGATCTGACAGCCGAGAGAGGACTACAATCCCCACCCCGCCTCAACGGCCGATCTGCCCCGCCCATGTTGACCTGCTCTGTACACCCGCTACCCTACCGCGCCAATCCCGCCAACTATTTCGCGGCCATCCGCAACGCGCCCGGCGCCGTGCTGCTCGACAGTGGCCGGCCGAGTGCCGACCGTGGTCGTTATGACCTGCTCAGCGCCTGGCCGCTGGAACATCTGGCGGTGTTGCCCGACGAAAGCGGCGGCGTATTCCTTCAACGCCTGCGGGATAATCTGAACCGTCTGGGCAAGGCTGATTTGCCAACGGGTTTCGACCTGCCATTCGCTGGCGGTTTGATCGGCTACCTGAGCTACGATTTCGGTCGGCATCTGGAAAACCTGCCGAGCCAGGCGCTGGATGATCTGCAATTGCCGGATGCCCGCTTTGGCCTGTACGACTGGGCACTGATCAGCGATCACCAGAGGGCCAGCAGCCAACTGGTGTTTCACCCGTCCGTGATCGATAGCGAGAAACAGCGGCTGATCGCGCTGTTCAGCCAGCCGCTTGTCGAGTCGATGGCGCCGTTCAAACTGAACCAGCCAATGACCGCCGACCTTTCGGCCGACGATTACCGCCAAGCCTTCGAACGCATTCAGCATTACATCCAGGCCGGCGATTGCTATCAGGTCAACTTCGCTCAGCGCTTTCGTGCTTCATGCCAAGGCGATCCGTGGCTGGCTTATTGCGCATTGCGCGAAGCCTGCCCGACGCCGTTCTCCGGTTTCCAGAGCCTGCCCGACGGCGGCGCCGTGCTGAGCCTGTCACCAGAGCGCTTTGTCAAAGTCAGCCAGCGCCAGGTGGAAACCCGCCCGATCAAAGGCACCCGTCCGCGTGGCCTGACCCCGGCCGAAGATGCCGCGAACGCCGCCGAACTGCTGGCCAGCCCCAAGGATCGCGCGGAAAACCTGATGATCGTCGACCTGCTGCGCAACGATCTCGGCCGCACCTGCCGCATCGGTTCGGTACGAGTACCGGAGCTGTTCAGTCTGGAAAGCTATCCGAACGTGCATCACTTGGTCAGTAGCGTCACCGGTGAGTTGGCGGATGATCGTGACGCACTGGATTTGATTGCCGGCAGTTTCCCCGGTGGCTCAATTACCGGCGCGCCGAAGATCCGCGCAATGCAGATCATCGATGAGCTGGAACCGACGCGGCGTGGGTTGTACTGCGGGTCGTTGCTGTATCTGGACGTGCGCGGCGAGATGGACAGTTCCATCGCGATTCGCAGTTTGTTGGTCAAGGATGGGCAGGTGTGCTGCTGGGGCGGTGGCGGAATTGTGGCCGATTCGGATTGGCAGGCTGAATATCAGGAGTCGATTACCAAAGTGAAGGTTCTGCTGGAAACCCTGCAAAACCTCTAAAAGCTTCGCGAGCAGGCTCGCTCCCACAGGGGAATGCATTCCAAGTGTGGGAGCGAGCCTGCTCGCGAAGGGGCCCTTCCAGACGACTACAAACTCAGGTCGCGATTTGAGGCTTTGAGGAATTCCTGCTTCAACTCGGCAAAGGTGTGCACCGCGGGAAACTGCGGAAACTCGCGAATCACATTCTCCGGCGCATGGAACAGAATCCCCGCATCAGCCTCGCCCAGCATGCTCGTATCGTTATACGAATCCCCCGCCGCAATCACCCGGTAATACAGGCTCTTGAACGCCAGCACCGACTGACGCTTGGGATCTTTCTGGCGCAACTGATAGCTGGTCACCCGCCCGGTTTCGTCAGTAATCAGGCGATGGCAAAGCAACGTCGGAAAGCCCAACTGACGCATCAGCGGCTGTGAGAACTCGTAAAACGTATCCGACAGAATCACCACCTGAAAGCGTTCGCGCAGCCAGTTGACGAACTCCACCGCGCCGTCCAGCGGCTTCAGTGTGGCGATCACTTCCTGAATGTCCGACAGCTTCAAGCCGTGCTCATCGAGGATGCGCAGGCGCTGCTTCATCAGCACGTCGTAATCGGGAATGTCCCGGGTGGTGGCCTTGAGGGATTCGATTCCGGTTTTTTCGGCGAAGGCGATCCAGATTTCCGGCACCAGTACCCCTTCAAGATCCAGGCAAGCAATTTCCACAAGACACTCCCGTTTGTATTGATTATTTGAGTCGAGCGAGGCCGAACTCTAGCGGCTCACATGCAGACGCGCAACGCACAGCACGCCCCCGAGCCGTGCAGCTTTTTGTTACCATCAGCGCCATATAGAGCGCCCAGCGCCACCGACCTGTAGGAAGCCGCCCTGATGAGTGCAACGTTCGACGTCGTGGAACTCGCCACGACCTATGCCAACAAATCCGCGCAAGACATCCTCAAACTCGCGTTCGCCGAGTTCGGCGATGACTTGTGGATATCTTTCAGCGGCGCCGAGGATGTGGTGCTGGTGGACATGGCCTGGAAGCTCAACAAGAACGTCAAGGTGTTCAGCCTCGACACCGGCCGTCTGCACCCGGAGACCTACCGCTTCATCGATCAGGTGCGCGAGCACTACAAGATCGACATCGAACTGGTGTCGCCGGACTACACGAAACTCGAACCGTTCGTGAAGGAAAAAGGCCTGTTCAGCTTCTACAAGGACGGTCACGGCGAATGCTGCGGTATCCGCAAGATCGAGCCGCTGCGCCGCAAATTGTCCACCGTCAAAGCCTGGGCCACCGGCCAGCGCCGCGACCAGAGCCCGGGCACTCGTAGTGCCGTAGCGGTGATGGAAATCGATACCGCGTTCTCCACCCCCGAGCGCACCCTGTACAAGTTCAACCCGTTGGCGCAGATGACCAGCGAAGAAATCTGGGGTTACATCCGCATGCTCGAGTTGCCGTACAACAGCCTGCATGAGCGCGGCTTTATCAGTATCGGCTGCGAACCGTGCACCCGCCCTGTCCTGCCGAATCAGCACGAGCGCGAAGGCCGTTGGTGGTGGGAAGAGGCGACGCAGAAAGAGTGCGGGTTGCATGCCGGGAATATCATCAGCAAGGCGTAATCCTTCTAATTGTCACCCCATTCCCTGTGGGAGCGAGCTTGCTCGCGAAAGCGCAATGTCAGTCAGCATTTTCCTAAACTGACACACCGCCTTCGCGAGCAAGATCGCTCCCACAAGGTTTTGTAGCGAATCAATAAATGTGTACACATGAATGTCACCATCGGTGCCATTTATGTGTGCATTTTTTTGTTTAAGCGCCCTGAAAAGTTACATCCCTGCCAAAAACGCCTCGGCTCCGCCCGTCATCAAAATCCCCCGCCAAAAATAAATACCTGTTCAACAGGTCAATTTTTAACCAATCATTTTCAGACACTTAGCGCACATCGATAACTTTTCGAAATGAGCACGGCTGCGCATAGATCAACGACTGGCACAGATCTGGCTTAGGTGCATACATGTTTTGTATACAAAACTACAAAACATAAAACCACTTTCGATCCGCAAGCCTGAAGCGCCCTATCCCGTACAGGCTGCAGATGCCCCGTAACCAGTGATGCTTTCACTGCCGCGACGAAGATTTGTCGAGCCTGACGGCTCATGCACAGTCATCGCGGCCCTGAACATCAGGAGCCTGCCGGAATGCGTACAAGTCTCTCCAACAACATCGCGCTGAATCTGCCCGCCGCTGCTCTCGACCAACCGTTACCCCATGACGGTCTGGCCGAGCCGTTACAACTCAGCCCGCGTCTGCACAACAGCGATCTGGCGCCAACCAAGGCCGAAGGTCGACGCTGGGGCAAATACAGCATCTTTGCCCTGTGGACCAACGATGTGCACAACATCGCCAACTACTCGTTCGCCATCGGTCTGTACGCCTTGGGCCTGGGGGGCTGGCAGATTCTGCTGTCGCTGGGGATCGGCGCGGCGCTGGTGTATTTCTTCATGAACCTGTCCGGTTACATGGGACAAAAAACCGGGGTGCCGTTTCCAGTGATCAGCCGGATCAGTTTCGGCATCCACGGCGCGCAAATTCCTGCACTGATCCGCGCGGTTATCGCCATCGCCTGGTTCGGCATTCAGACGTATCTGGCGTCAGTGGTGTTTCGCGTATTGCTCACTGCAGTCCATCCCGGATTCGCCGAATACGACCACGACTCGATTCTTGGTCTGTCGTCCCTAGGTTGGGTGTGCTTCGTGGCGATCTGGTTCGTGCAACTGGCGATCCTCGCCTACGGCATGGAAATGGTCCGCCGTTACGAAGCGTTTGCCGGGCCAGTGATTCTGCTGACCGTTGCCGCCCTCGCCGCGTGGATGTACTTCCAGGCCAACGCGACCATCGCCTGGTCGATCCGCGAGCCACTGACCGGTGGCGAGATGTGGCGCAACATTTTTGCCGGCGGCGCACTGTGGCTGGCGATCTACGGCACGTTGATTCTGAATTTCTGCGACTTCGCCCGCTCATCGCCGTGCCGCAAAACCATCAAGGTCGGAAACTTCTGGGGTTTGCCGGTGAATATTCTGGTGTTCGCCGCGATTACCGTGCTGCTCTGCGGTGCGCAATTTCAGATCAACGGCCGGATCATCGAGAGCCCGACAGAGATCATCGCCTCAATTCCCAACACCTTCTTCCTGGTACTCGGTTGCCTGGCATTCCTGATCGTCACCGTCGCGGTGAACATCATGGCCAACTTCGTCGCCCCGGCCTTCGTGCTGAGCAACCTGGCGCCGAAGTACCTGACTTTCCGCCGCGCCGGGCTGATCAGCGCAACCATTGCCGTGCTGATCCTGCCGTGGAATCTCTACAACAGCCCGCTGGTGATCGTGTACTTCCTGTCTGGCCTCGGCGCCCTGCTCGGCCCGTTGTACGGCGTGATCATGGTCGACTACTGGCTGATCCGCAAAGGCCGGATCAACGTCCCGCAGCTCTACAGCGAAGATCCCGACGGCGCTTATTACTACAGCCGTGGGGTGAATTTCCGTGCGGTGGCGGCATTTATTCCTGCGGCGCTGATCGCCATCGTCCTGGCGCTCGTGCCGGGTTTCCACAGCGTCTCGCCGTTCTCCTGGCTGATCGGCGCCGGGATCGCCGGAATGCTCTACCTGATCATCGCCAAACGCCACCCGCACTACGCCGACATCAGCGGCGAATCGATCGCTGTCGACAACGTCTGCCATTAACTCCCTCGTGGCCCGGACTTCGGGCCGCAGAACTGCCCGCTATAAGGATTTCCCCATGCGTATTCTCGTGGTCAACGTCAACACCACCGAATCCATCACCGAGGCCATTGCCCGCTCGGCGCAGGCTGTCGCCTCGCCCGGTACCGAAATCGTCGGTTTGACACCGTTTTTCGGCGCCGACTCGATTGAAGGCAACTTCGAAAGCTATCTGGCGGCCATCGCGGTGATGGATCGGGTGATGGCCTACGACCAGCCGTTCGATGCCGTGATTCAGGCCGGCTACGGCGAGCACGGTCGCGAAGGTCTGCAGGAATTGCTCAACGTGCCAGTGGTGGATATCACCGATGCGGCCGCGAGCACGGCGATGTTTCTCGGCCACGCCTATTCGGTGGTGACAACGCTGGATCGCACCGTACCGCTGATCGAAGATCGTCTGAAACTCTCCGGCCTGTGGGATCGTTGTGCATCGGTACGGGCCAGTGGTCTGGCCGTTCTGGAACTGGAACACGAGCCACAGCGTGCCTTGGAAGCCATCGTGCATCAGGCAGAACTGGCGGTGACGCAGGACAAAGCCGAGGTGATCTGCCTGGGTTGCGGTGGCATGGCCGGCCTGGATGAGCAGATTCGTCGGCGCACTGGCGTGCCGGTGGTGGATGGCGTGACGGCGGCGGTAACGATTGCGGAATCGCTGGTGCGCTTGCGCTTGTCGACGTCGAAAGTGCGAACGTATGCGACACCTCGGCCGAAGAACATCATTGGCTGGCCGGGGCGGTTTGCCCGCTAGGCTCATCATCGGAAACCGAGTCGCCCCATTCGCGAGCAAGCTCGCTCCCACAGGGGAAATGCATTCCAAATGTGGGAGCGAGCCCGCTCGCGAAGACTGCAACTCGGTATCAAGGTTGCTCAAATCGCACTAAAGCGCCGCGCCAATCCCTGTTCCGCAAACTGTTCAATCACATAATCGACAAACGCCCGCGTCTTGCCCGGCAACAATTTGTGTTCGGCGTAATAGATGGAGATGTTGCCATCATCGACGAACCAGTCCGGCAATACCCGCTGCAACGTACCCGCCTCCAGATACCCCACCGCAAAAGGCATGCTCACCAGTGCAATCCCCAGGCCCTGCGCTGCTGTCGCACAGGCGGCTTCGGAATCGCTCATGGTCATCCGGGCCTTGAGCATCAACGGACTGTGCTGCTGATCGTGGTGCGTCAATTGCCATGAACGCACACGCCCGGTTTGCGGTGAGCGAATCAGAATGCCGTCGTGCTGCTTGAGATCGTCCGGATGAGTGATCGCAGGATTGCCGTTCAGATAAGCCTTCGAAGCAACCAACACCCGATGCGCTGGCGTCAATCTGCGCGCCACCACACCTTGTGGCAGCTCAAAGCCGCCGCCAATCGCCGCATCAAAGCCCTGCCCGATCAGATCGACCTGACGATTATCGAAATGCCAGTCCGGATTGATCGCCGGGAAGCGCCGCAGAAACTCGCCGAGCAACGGCACTATATAAAGGCGCCCGAACACCGTGCCCATGCTGACTTTCAAGGTGCCGATCGGCTGCCCTTCGGCACTGGCCAGATTGGCCACGGCATTCTGGATCGTGGTCAGACTGGCACTTACTTCACTCAAAAACAGCTGCCCCGCCTCGGTCAGCGTCAGACTGCGGGTGCTGCGCTGAAACAGCCGCACACCCAGCCGCGCCTCAAGCTTTGCGACACTTTTGCCAACCGCTGCCGGGGTCAGGCTCAAGCGCCGCGCCGCCTCGGCAAAGCTACCGACCTCAGCACTACGGACAAAGCATTCGATACTGCTGAAGGTTTCCATGGCCGCCACTATCAACTTTTGGTTTACACAGACTATAGCAATCAAGGTCTACACGGTTGTGGATCAGAGGTCGATACTCGGCTCCAACAACAAGGCATTCCCGCCTTGAACACTCTGGAGATCGAACATGACCACTCAACACCTCGGCGGCAAAGTCGCTCTGATTCAAGGCGGTTCCCGTGGTATCGGCGCTGCCATTGTCAAACGCCTGGCCGCTGAAGGCGCTGCAGTAGCCTTCACTTACGTCAGCTCCACCGCCAAAGCCGAAGAGTTACAGAACAGCATCACCGCCAGCGGCGGCAAAGCCCTGGCGATCAAGGCCGACAGCGCCGACGCCGCAGCGATCCGCCACGCGGTCAGCGCCACGGTCGAAGCCTTTGGCCGACTCGACATCCTGGTCAACAACGCTGGTGTGCTGGCTGTCGCTCCGCTGGAAGATTTCACCCTGGAAGACTTCGACCAGACCCTCGCAATCAACGTGCGCAGCGTATTCATCGCCTCGCAAGAAGCCGCCAAGCACATGGGCGAAGGTTCGCGCATCATCAACATCGGCAGCACCAACGCCGACCGCATGCCCTTCGCCGGTGGCGGTGTGTACGCCATGAGCAAATCGGCGCTGGTCGGTTTGACCAAAGGTCTGGCCCGCGACCTCGGCCCGCGCGGCATCACCATCAACAACGTCCAGCCTGGCCCGGTCGACACCGACATGAACCCGGCCCACGGTGACTTCGCCGAAAGCCTCATTCCGTTGATGGCCGTCGGTCGTTACGGTAAAGCCGAAGAAATCGCCAGTTTCGTCGCCTATCTGGCGGGCCCGGAAGCCGGTTACATCACCGGTGCCAGCCTGACCATCGACGGTGGTTTCGGCGCCTGATTTTCCGAGTCGCCTGAACGAAAAACGCCGCTCCTCTTTTTACAGAGGGGCGGCGTTTTTTTGTCTCAGATGTTTACACCCATTCCAGCGCCGGCAAACCACAGGCACTTGGCGTGAACGCTTTCAAACTCCGAAGAATCCCGTCAGCGTGTGCGTACTTTTCATCGGCCATGGCGGCATCGGGGATGGCGATGGCCGTCATGCCTGCGGCTTTCGCTGCGGTCACGCCAAACGGCGAATCCTCGAACACCAAGCAATCCTCAGGTGCCACACCCAGACGGCGGGCAGCGGTCAGGAAGATATCCGGTGCCGGTTTCGCCGCGCCGACTTCCGGATCGTCCGCCGTAACAATGAAGTCGAACAGCGCGAACCAGTCGCGGTGCAGCGTGGTTTTTTGCCCGAACGATTGCCGCGATGAACTGGTGCCGACGGCGATGGGGATGTTGTGCGCCTTGAGGTGGCGAATCAGCTCCTCGGCACCCGGCATCGCTTGCGCCGTGGGAAAACGCTCGCGCATCAATGGTTCGCGGATCACCAGAAACTCTTCGGCGGTGATCGGCAGATCCAGTGCCTGCACCACGTAATTGGCCAGATCGTTGGCTCCACGACCAATGATGTTCTGTTTGACGCTCCAGTCGAAGGTGCGCCCGTAGCGCTGGGCAATCAGCGAAGTGACTTCGGTGTAAATGCCCTCGGTGTCCAGCAGCAAACCGTCCATATCGAAAATCACGGCCTTGATCGGGCCGAACGCCTTCAGCGGTGCATTCATCATCGGATCCGTTAACAAAGACATCCCAGGCGGCACGTGAACCGCTGCTCGGATCTGATTAAAGGGTTCAGCAGCATAACGAGCGCGACAGACATTGAGCAACGGCCAATGTTTATTGAGCGATGAACTACTCGCAGATATTTAGCGAAATGTCCTACAGGCATAGCCTACTCGCCCGACTTCTTTCCTGTTTGATCCCCCGCAAAGTCCCCGCACCTTTTTGACGTGCGCGAGAGACTGCGAATGCTTCCAACCGATCAGCTGCTGGCCCTGAACAACAGCATCGGCCTGCTCGTTGTTGCTGCTTTGAATCCCGATGAGCCGGACTTCGAACACCTGATTCGCGAATTTCGCCTGTGCCTGAACAACTACGAGGCCTGGGCCGAGCAGTTCTGGACCGGGACGGCGCTGGATGTCGAGCAGGTCTTCACTGTCGGAAACGACGTGCGCCTCAGCGCGCCGATCAAGTCGCGCCAGCCGCTCAGTTCATCCGTGGCCATGTGCTCGGCCAGCGGGGCGTTGACGCTGGTGCACATGTTCGAGGCCGCGAGGTTTGTGCCGATTGGCAACACCCCGGTAACCCTCGAACCGGTGCTTGCCGATGTCGGCGGCGTGCTGACTTTCGGTGAGCCGCTGCATTACACCATCGGCCCCAGCGGCATTCTGCAAGTGACCGACTGCGATCGGGGCCAGCGTTATCGCATTACCTTCTTTCCCGATGTGTCCACCGTCCATATGCGTGCGCTGTATGCCTCTTATGAAGGTGTCATTGCAGGCTTGGAAGGCTGGCTGCGCGCTGAGTGGGTAGGGTTTCAACCACAGTGGACGGAGTTTTCCAGCACCGGATTTCTTCAGCGTTACGGTCAGTTGCAACAGGCCGACTGGCGCGGGTTCGAGAAAGCCCTGAATGGCGTTTGGGATGACATCAAACAGGTATTCGCCCTCCTCGCCGACCTGCAGGCCAACAGCGAAAAACTGCTGGAATACCTCAGCGAGGCTGAACTTGAAGCGCTTCTGCAAGCGTCCAGCGACGCCATCGCCAACGGCTTGCTGATCCTCAGTGACGAACCGTTGCTGTTCATTCATATGGCCGCGTTTACCAGTTGGCTGAAGATGCTGCCGCCGCAGCACCTGGCCGAAGTGGTGGCCGAGGTGCGGGTCGAATTGCTGATCAGCTTCCTGTTGATGGGCGTGTCGGGTGGCATCGGCGTGCCGCTGCGTTTGAGCAGCAAGGTGCTGGCGAAGATCAAGTCGCCGCGCGCGCGGGAATGGCTGGCGGCCTCGGCATTGCGACTCGCGGAATTAACGTCAGCGCCGGAACTGAACAAACATGCGGGCGCGTTGAAGCCGCTGATGTTTCACGCGCGTGACGTTGAGTTGAAACCGACACCGTCGATACCGCTGAACATTCGTCAGGCCGATTCGCTGGTGTTGACGGTGCCGAATCCGGCGCCACTGGCGCGGGACAAGTCTGGTGCTTCGAGCCGGTTGGAACGGCATGAGCCTCACGACGATTCGCCGGATCAGGCGAAAAACCCCAACGGCGACAGCGCCGATTGTGTGCCGCGTACCTGCACCAACGGCTGCCCGGTGTCGATGGTCACTGGCGAAGAACTGCTGACCTTGAGCGATGCGGTGCTCGATGGCGTGTTGCCGTTTGAGTTCACCCGTTTGTATCGCTCCAGCGCCGCCGAAATCGATGTTGGGTTGGGGTTTGGCTGGAGTCATTCGCTGGCGCATCGGCTGGAGTT
>NZ_JBQYFW010000060.1:0-12145 GCF_056313565.1 Pseudomonas sp. 3B-A001-10F | reverse complement strand
CTAACCGACTGAACTACCGCTGCGCTAAACACTTGAAACGAATGGTGGGTGATGACGGGATCGAACCGCCGACATTCTGCTTGTAAGGCAGACGCTCTCCCAGCTGAGCTAATCACCCTTCGCTTCGGTGTGGCGCGCATTCTACGGAGCGACCCAACCTCTGGCAAGCACTTTTTTAAATAATTTTCTCAGGCCTTCCAAAGGCTTAGAGAAGGGTTGGCCTATGGGACGGCGAAGACAATAATGCCCCCCTTTGTATAAAGGAGAGACTCACCCCATGTGGTTCAAAAACCTGCTTATCTATCGCCTGACCCAAGACCTGCCTGTCGATGCCGAGGCGCTGGAAACTGCACTGGCCACCAAACTGGCGCGTCCATGTGCAAGCCAGGAGTTGACCACCTACGGTTTCGTCGCGCCGTTCGGCAAAGGCGAAGATGCTCCACTGGTGCACGTCAGCGGTGACTTCCTGCTGATTTCCGCGCGTAAAGAAGAACGCATTCTGCCGGGCAGCGTCGTGCGTGACGCGGTCAAGGAAAAGGTCGAAGAGATCGAAGCCGAACAGATGCGTAAGGTCTATAAGAAGGAACGCGATCAGATCAAGGATGAAATCATCCAGGCGTTCCTGCCGCGCGCCTTTATTCGTCGCTCGTCGACCTTTGCCGCTATCGCACCCAAACAGGGTCTGATCCTGGTCAACTCGGCCAGCCCGAAACGTGCCGAAGACCTGCTGTCGACCCTGCGTGAAGTGATCGGCACCCTGCCCGTCCGTCCGTTGACCGTGAAAATGGCACCGACTGCGGTCATGACTGACTGGGTCACCACGCAAAAAGCCGCTGATGACTTCTATGTACTGGACGAGTGCGAACTGCGCGACACCCACGAAGACGGCGGTATCGTGCGTTGCAAGCGTCAGGACCTGACCAGCGAAGAAATCCAGCTGCACCTGAGCACTGGCAAAGTCGTCACTCAGTTGTCGCTGGCCTGGCAGGACAAACTGTCGTTCATGCTCGACGACAAGATGACGGTCAAACGTCTGAAGTTCGAAGATCTGTTGCAGGATCAGGCGGAGCAGGACGGTGGTGACGAGGCGCTGGGTCAGCTGGATGCCAGCTTCACGCTGATGATGCTGACCTTCGGTGATTTCCTGCCAGCGCTGGTTGAAGCGTTGGGTGGGGAAGAGACTCCGCAGGGGATCTGATCCTGACGAGTTTCAAACTGTGGGAGCGAGCCTGCTCGCGAATGCGGAGTGACAGTTGACATTAATGTGTCTGGCACGTCGCTTTCGCGAGCAGGCTCGCTCCCACAATTGTTTTTGTGGTGTTCATTTAATAATAAGGAACAAGCCATGCGCGCACTGGCTGCACTCAGCCGCTTTGTCGGCAATACCTTCGCTTACTGGGTTCTGCTTTTCGCGGTGATTGCGTTCCTGCAACCGGCGTGGTTCCTCGGCCTGAAAAGCGCGATCGTGCCGCTGCTCGGGCTGGTGATGTTCGGCATGGGCCTGACCCTCAAACTCGACGACTTCGCTGCTGTCGCCCGCCATCCATGGCGCGTAGCGCTGGGCGTGGTTGCACATTTCGTGATCATGCCCGGTGTGGCGTGGTTGCTCTGCCAGATATTTCACCTGCCGCCGGAAATCGCTGTCGGAGTGATTCTGGTCGGTTGCTGCCCGAGCGGCACCTCGTCCAACGTGATGACCTGGCTGGCCCGAGGTGATCTGGCATTGTCGGTGGCCATTGCTGCCGTGACCACCCTCCTCGCCCCGCTGCTGACCCCGGCACTGATCTGGTTGCTGGCTTCGGCGTGGTTGCCGGTGTCGTTCATGGAGCTGTTCTGGTCGATCCTGCAAGTGGTGCTGCTGCCGATCATTCTCGGCGTGGTTGCCCAACGCATGCTCGGTGACAAGGTTCGTCATGCCGTGGACGTGTTGCCGCTGGTATCGGTGATCAGCATCGTGATCATTGTCACTGCCGTGGTGGCCGCCAGTCAGGCGAAAATCGCCGAATCCGGCCTGTTGATCATGGCCGTGGTGATGCTGCACAACAGCTTCGGTTATCTGCTGGGTTATTTCACCGGGCGCCTGTTCAAGTTGCCGTTGGCCCAGCGCAAATCGCTGGCGCTGGAAGTCGGCATGCAGAATTCGGGATTGGGTGCCGCGCTGGCCAGTGCACATTTCTCGCCATTGGCGGCGGTGCCGAGTGCGCTGTTCAGCGTTTGGCACAATATTTCCGGGGCACTGCTGTCGACGTACTTCCGGCGCATGAGTGAAAAGGAAGATCGCGAGTCGCTGGCGCAGCAAGCGGCCGACTGAGGCGAAAACTTGATCCCCGGGTTAATGCTCGTCACACTATTACGCAACGCGGGGACGACCCTGCGGCTCGATCGAGTTATTAATCTGGGGACGACCCCGTCTATCGATGGAGGTCTTTCATGTCCTGGATCATTCTGTTTTTCGCCGGCCTGTTTGAAGTCGGCTGGGCCGTCGGCCTGAAATACACCGACGGTTTCACCCGCCCGCTCCCCACCGTTCTGACCGTTGCGGCCATGGCCATCAGCCTTGGCCTGCTCGGCCTTGCGATGAAGGAATTGCCGTTGGGCACCGCCTATGCAATCTGGACCGGCGTCGGTGCGGTGGGCACGGTGATTGCCGGAATCATCCTGTTTGGCGAGTCGATGGCGTTGATTCGCCTGGCGAGTGTGGCGTTGATCATTACCGGGCTGATTGGCCTCAAGGTCAGCGCTTAGGCCACTACCGCTTTCGCGAGCAGGCTCGCTCCCACAGTTGATCGTATTCCTCTGACGGAACGCGATCGAATGTGGGAGCGAGCCTGCTCGCGAAGAGGCCCTTAAAATCGCCGGCTATCTGACTGCCCCGCGCAACTCCCCGACCAACCCCTGCAACGTCGCCGGCTCAGCAGCATCAACGCCCACCGGCGCTCCTGCCACCAGCGTCACCCGCGACCACAATCGGTGAAAAAACCCTTTGTTCGGATCGCGGCTGAAGAAACTCCCCCACAGCCCTTGCAACGCCAGCGGAATCACCGGCACCGGCGTCTCTTCAAGAATCCGCGTCAAACCGCCCCGGAACTCATTCATCTCGCCATCCGCCGTCAGCTTGCCTTCCGGGAAGATGCACACCAGCTCACCGTCCTTCAAATAGTGAGCAATTCGCGTGAAGGCCTTTTCGTAAATCTGGATGTCTTCATTCCGTCCGGCAATCGGAATCGCCCCTGCCGTGCGGAAGATAAAGTTCAGCACCGGCAGGTTGTAGATCTTGTAGTACATGACAAAGCGAATCGGCCGACGCACCGCGCCACCAATCAACAACGCATCGACAAACGATACGTGGTTGCACACCAGCAGTGCCGCGCCTTCATCCGGAATCGCCTCAAGGTTGCGATGTTCGACGCGGTACATGGAATGGCTGAGCAGCCAGATCATGAAGCGCATGCTGAACTCGGGGACGATTTTGAAGATGTAGGCGTTGACGCCAATATTCAGCAGCGACACCACCAGGAACAACTGCGGGATCGACAGCTTGGCCACACTCAACAGCACAATCGAGACGATGGCCGAGACCACCATAAACAATGCGTTGAGAATGTTGTTGGCGGCAATCACCCTTGCCCGCTCGTTCTCGGCGGTGCGCGACTGGATCAAGGCATACAGCGGCACGATGTAGAAACCACCGAAAATGCCGAGACCGAGGATGTCGACCAACACCGCCCAGGTGTGCACGAAGCCCAGCACCTCAATCCAGCTGTGGCCGCTGACGCTGTCGGGAATCCCGCCGGAATGCCACCACAGCAGCAAACCGAATACGGTCAGACCGAACGAACCGAACGGCACCAGACCGATCTCCACCTTGCGCCCGGACAGCTTCTCGCAAAGCATCGAACCCAGCGCAATCCCGACCGAGAACACGGTAAGAATCAGGGTGACCACGGTCTCATCGCCGTGCATCCATTCCTTGGCGTAGGCGGGAATCTGCGTCAGGTAAATCGCCCCGACAAACCAGAACCACGAATTGCCGACAATCGAGCGCGACACCGCTGGCGTCTGGCCCAGACCGAGCTTCAGCGTGGCCCAGGATTGACTGAAGATGTTCCAGTTCAGGCGCATCTCCGGGGAGGATGCCGCCGCGCGCGGAATGCTGCGACTGGCCAGATAACCCAGCACGGCGATCCCGACGATGGCGCAGGACACCAACGGTGCATAGTGCGAAGAGGACATGATGACCCCGGCACCAATCGTCCCGGCGAGAATCGCCAGAAACGTGCCCATCTCCACCAGGCCGTTGCCGCCCACCAGCTCATCCTCGCGCAAGGCCTGCGGCAGGATCGAATACTTCACCGGCCCGAACAGCGCCGAATGGGTCCCCATGGCGAACAGCGCCACCAGCATCAGCGACAAGTGATCGAAGAGAAAACCGATCGATCCTACGGCCATGATCGCGATTTCCGCGAGCTTGATCAGACGGATCAGCGCGTCCTTGGCGAATTTTTCCCCGAACTGCCCGGCCAGTGCCGAGAACAGGAAAAACGGCAGGATAAACAGCAAAGCACACAGGTTGACCCAGATCGAACGGTCACCCTCGATGGTCAGCCGATAGAGAATGGCGAGGATCAGCGACTGTTTGAACACGTTGTCGTTGAACGCGCCGAGCGACTGCGTGATGAAGAACGGCAAGAAGCGCCGGGTGCGCAGCAGGTTGAACTGTGAGGGGTGACTCATCTTCCGTGTTTCCCTGATGTTTAAGGTAGAGAGGCCTGGGTACTGCTTATTGGATTCTCGAACAGCGATCCAGGCCACACCTTACCTAAACTTTTCCGGTTATTTCTTCAAACCTGCGATGCACGGCGAGACAAACAGCTCGCCCCGCCAGGCGCCTTGCACGGTACGTTTGCCGACGATCAGCCACATCAGCGCCAGCAACATCACCAACAGCGTGCCGACGACGCTGAAAAACGTCAGGTTCAGGGTGCTCGCCAGTTTCAGGGTTGCCAGCGAATACACGCCCAACGGGAAGGTGAAGCCCCACCAGCCGAGGTTGAACGGGATGCCGTCACGCAAGTAACGCACGGTGATCAGCAGCGCCATCAGCATCCACCACAGCCCGAAGCCCCACAGGGTAATGCCGGCAATAAGCCCAACACCCGAGGCAATTTCACCGATACCGGGCAGACCGTTCGCCGCGAATATCGCCGGCGCATCACCGCCCAACAGCAACATGCCCAGCGCACCGGTGCCGATCGGGCCGAGGGCCAGCCAGCTCGACGCCGCCATATTTTCGTGGGGCAGTTTGTGCAGGGCCATGCGCAGCAGCAGGATGGTCAGAATGCTGAATGCTACCGGTAGGGAAAAGGCCCAGAGCACGTAGCTCGTCGTCAGTATCACCAGTTGTGAGTGGCCATCGGTGAGATGCGGTGCGAGCAAACCACCGCTGGCCGCCGCCACCTCTGCCGCCACGACCGGCAGCAACCAGACGGCGGTCATCTGATCAATGCTGTGTTCCTGACGGGTAAACATCATGTAAGGGATCAACACGCCGCAAGCCAGCGACATGGCCACATCGATCCACCACAGCACTTCGGCGAGGTGAATCACGCCGTCACCCCAGCGCGGCAGGCCAAACAGCAGAAAGCCGTTGATGATCGTCGCCAGGCCCATGGGAATCGTGCCGAAGAACATCGATACCGTGGAGTGGCCGAAAATCCGCCGGGCCTCGTCGAAGAACAGCATCCAGCGCGCGGCGTAGGCAACGGTAAACAGGCTGAATAACAGAATGTTGAACAACCACAAACCTTCAGCAATGGCGTGCAGGCCTGGAATGGCCAATGGCAGTTGCGCCAGCGCCAACGCCAGCACACCCGTGCCCATGGTGGCGGCGAACCAGTTGGGGGTGAACTGGCGAATCACTTCACGCGGGTGCTGAAGCTGGCGGAACGGTTTGATGCCGGGTTTGGCGCTGTTGGGGCAAGTCATCATGGAGTCCTCTCCTCTGGTGAGGTTGAGTCCATGGTAGAACCGAATCGAATATCTATATAACGGGTAATTTCTCTATCTGTTATCTGTTTTGCCTATAAGCAGTCAGACGCTGCCTTCGCTCTCGATCACCAGAATCCGCGCTGCGCCTTGCGGATGGGCGACATGCTCGGTGCCGACACTCGCATAGAAGATGTCACCGACATCAAGCTGCACCTGTTTTTCTTCGCCCAGATCGCGGTAATGCATCAGCACTTGACCATCCAGCACCACAAACACTTCCTCGCCGTCGTTGATGTGCCATTTGTACGGCTGATCCGTCCAGTGCAGGCGCGTGGTGATGCCGTTCATGTTGGCAATGTCCAGAGCGCCCCAGGCGCGCTCGGCGGTGAAGGTCTTACTGCGAATAATCTTCATGAGTCGATCCGTGAGAAGAAGGCTGGGCAAGGCTAACCGAAATCGAGGGGGTTATGGAGCGCGGCACACTTTGGCTGCGGCTGGGCGCAGGCTGAGCAGCAGCGCGCCAATGGCCAACACGATCAACACCACCCCGTAACCATCGGTGGTTGCCAGCAAACCGTAGCTACGCGACAAGTGCCCGGCGAGCAACGCCGGCAGGCAGAAGGCCAGATAACTGAGCACGTAATAGGCCGCCATCAATCCTGCCCGCTCATGGGGCAAGGCCAGCGGCACCAGGCTGCGCACGGCGCCGAGGAATCCCGAGCCAAAGCCGCAACCGGCCACCAGCGTGCCGAGGAAAAACAGCGACAGGCTGGCGCTGTGCACGCCCAGCAGAATCAATACCAGACCGATCGGCAGCAGGCTCGCGCCCAACTGCAAGGCCCGGACGGCAGGACGATTGCGCATCGTGAAAATCATCAGCGCACCAGTCACCGTCAGGGCCGCAACGGTGGCACCGCCGATCAGATTCGAGTCCGAGCCAGTGGCGGTGCGCACCAATGACGGTGCCAGCGATGCATAAAAGCCGCCGAGCGCCCAGGTTGCCGTGTTCAGCGGCAACACTCGCCACAAAGTGGCTCGCGCTTGAATCGGCACGTGCAGTGTCGGCCGCAACGAGGCCCACGCCCCGGCTTGCGGAGTGACGCTTTCCGGTAAGCGCCAGACATAAAGGCCCTGCAACACAAACAGCGCGAGCAGCAGCCAGTAGGTCAGTTGCAACGGTGCCGGCGCAAACTCCGCCAGTAAACCGCAACCCATGCCGCCCAAGGCCATGCCGAGCAACGGCGCGACACTGTTGATCAACGGCCCCTGCTGACGATCCGTGTCGAGCAGCGTTGCGCTTAAAACAGCGGTGGCCATGCCGGTGGCAAACCCTTGCAGAACACGCGCGCTGATCAGCCACGCCACGCTGTCAGCGTAAATAAACAGCAGCATCGCCAACGCGTTGAGCAACACGGCGGCGAAGATCACCGGTTTGCGTCCCAAGTGGTCGGATAGCGAACCGACTGTTAATAGAGCCGCCAACAGACTGAGCGCATAGACGCCGAAGATCAGCGTCAACATGGTTGCCGAGAAGTGCAGCTGATCCTGATACAGGTGATACAGCGGCGTTGGCGCCGTGGAGGCGGCGAGAAAACTCAGTAAAGTAATCGCCAGAAACCACAGGCTGGATCGATTGGAAGCAAGGCTGGTCATGGGCACACTCCGCAAAAGCTAATTTTTTGCTTTTGCGGAGTGTGCTACTGCCTTGCGCTTAAAGCAAATTCTTTGTGTTAAGGTCTGCCGCATGGCTATTAAAGAAGGTTTACGCCCCGGCGGCCGCAGTGCCCGGGTGCAAGATGCAATTCATTCGGCAGTCCGAGCGCTCCTGCAAGAACAGGAGCGCTCGAGCGTGACCGTCCCACAAATCGCCGCACGCGCCGGGGTGACGCCGTCGACGATTTACCGGCGTTGGGGTGACCTGTCGGCATTGTTGGCCGACGTCGCCCTCGCCCGCATGCGCCCCGACAGCGAGCCGGCGCAGACCGGCAGCCTGCGCAGCGATATCCGTGCGTGGGCCGAGCAATATCTCGACGAGATGAGTTCGGAGCCTGGGCGCAACATGATGCGCGACGTGCAGGCCAGTGCTACGCCGGGGTATTGCGTGACGATCATTAGTGCGCAATTGCAGACGATCGTTGAGCGGCATCCGGATGAAATGGCGCCGAGTGTTGATCGGTTGATCAACCTGGTGGTTGCGCCGGTGGTGTTCCGGATTCTGTTTTCGGCGGCGGCGCTGGAGGTGGATGAACTGCATCGGCTGATCGATATTGCGCTGCGTCAGGACTGACGCCTTCGCGACCAGGCTCGCTCCCACAGTGGAATGCATCGCAAATATGGGAGCGAGCCTGCTCGCGAAGGGGCCCACCCGATCACCCCAGAAACCGAGGGGTTCCCCGCCTGCGACACCCCACCACGCCACGACCTTGGTCGACACTGACTAACCGCCCCGCGCATGCGAGACTGTCCGCCCGGGCAGGAGTGCCGGGGAGTCTTTTGTCGGGAGTGTTGCATGTCGCTGTCCACCGGGCTGATCGCCGCCGTCGCCCTGGCCTATATGGCCATCATGTTCGCCATCGCCTTCTACGGCGACCGCCGCAGCGCGCCGTTGCCGCCGCGCGTGCGTGCCTGGGTGTACAGCCTGTCGCTGGCAGTTTATTGCACCAGCTGGACGTTCTTCGGCGCTGTCGGTCAAGCCGCCGAGCAATTGTGGTCATTCCTGCCGATTTACCTCGGGCCGATTCTGCTGCTGGTCGGCGCGCCGTGGGTCCTGCAGAAAATGGTGATGATCAGCAAACAGGAGAACATCACCTCCATCGCTGACTTTATCGCCGCGCGCTACGGCAAATCGCAATCGCTGGCGGTGGTCGTCGCGCTGATCTGTCTGGTCGGCGTCCTGCCCTACATCGCCCTGCAACTCAAAGGCATCGTCCTCGGCGTGAACCTGCTGATCGGCGCCGGTGCCGACGCCATGGGCACTCGCGCCCAGGACACCGCGCTGATCGTGTCGCTGGTGCTGGCGCTGTTCACCATCGTCTTCGGCACGCGCAACCTCGATGCCACCGAACACCACCGTGGCATGGTGCTGGCGATTGCTTTCGAATCGCTGGTCAAACTGTTCGCCTTTCTCGCCGTCGGCGCTTTCGTCACTTATGGCCTGTATGACGGTTTCGATGACCTGTTCAAACAGGCCATGCTCGCCCCGCGTCTCGAGGAATACTGGAAAGAAACCATCAACTGGCCGTCGATGGTGGTGCAGACCGGCGTGGCGATGATGGCGATCATCTGCCTGCCCCGGCAGTTCCACGTCACCGTGGTGGAGAACATCGACCCGCAGGATCTGCGCCTGGCCAAATGGGTGTTTCCGGCCTATCTGGCTTTGGCCGCACTGTTTGTCGTGCCGATCGCGCTCGCTGGTCAGATGCTGTTGCCACGCGATGTGCTGCCCGACTCCTTCGTGATCAGCCTGCCACTGGCGCAGGCCCATCCGGCGCTGGCGATGCTGGCGTTTATCGGTGGCGCGTCGGCGGCGACCGGCATGGTGATTGTCGCCAGTGTGGCGTTGTCGACCATGGTCTCCAACGACATGCTGTTGCCATGGCTGCTGCGGCGCAATAACGCCGAGCGCCCGTTCGAAGTGTTCCGCCAATGGATGCTCTCGGTACGCCGCGTCAGCATCGTCGTGATTCTGTTGCTGGCCTACGTCAGCTATCGCTTGCTCGGCTCGACGGCAAGCCTGGCGACCATCGGCCAGATCGCGTTCGCCGCCGTGACTCAACTGGCGCCCGCCATGCTCGGCGCGCTGTACTGGAAACAGGCCAACCGGCGCGGCGTTTTCGCCGGTTTGGCCGCCGGTACTTTCCTGTGGTTCTACACCTTGATCCTGCCGATCGCCGCGCACAGCCTCGGCTGGTCGTTAAGCAGTTTTCCAGGGCTGGCATGGTTGCACAGCAATCCGCTGAACCTGCCGATTAGCCCGCTGACCCAAGGCGTAGTGCTGTCGCTGGCCGGCAACTTCACCCTGTTCGCCTGGGTTTCGGTGCTGTCGCGTACCCGCGTATCGGAACACTGGCAGGCCGGACGCTTCATCGGTCAGGAGATCAGTGCGCGGCCGAGCGCACGCTCGATGCTGGCGGTGCAAATCGACGACTTGCTGCAATTGGCCGCGCGTTTTGTCGGTGAGGAACGTGCGCGCCAGAGCTTCATTCGCTTCGCCTATCGCCAGGGCAAAGGCTTCAACCCCAACCAGAATGCCGACGGCGAGTGGATCGCCCATACCGAGCGGTTGCTGGCCGGTGTACTCGGCGCTTCTTCGACTCGTGCTGTAGTAAAAGCCGCCATCGAAGGTCGGGAAATGCAGTTGGAGGACGTCGTGCGCATCGCCGACGAAGCCTCCGAGGTGCTGCAGTTCAACCGTGCCTTGCTGCAGGGTGCGATCGAGAACATCACCCAAGGCATCAGCGTGGTCGACCAGTCACTGAAACTGGTGGCCTGGAACCGGCGCTATCTGGAGTTGTTCAATTATCCGGATGGTCTGATCAGCGTCGGCCGGCCGATTGCCGACATCATTCGCTACAACGCCGAGCGCGGCCTGTGCGGCCCCGGCGAAGCGGAAGTCCACGTTGCCCGCCGTTTGCACTGGATGCGTCAGGGCCGCGCGCACACCTCTGAACGGCTGTTCCCCAACGGCCGGGTGATCGAGCTGATCGGCAACCCGATGCCGGGGGGCGGTTTCGTCATGAGTTTCACCGACATCACCGCGTTCCGCGAAGCCGAGCAGGCACTCACCGAAGCCAATGAAGGGCTGGAACAACGGGTCAGCGAACGCACCCAGGAGCTGTCGCAACTCAATGTCGCGCTGACTGAAGCCAAAGGCACCGCCGAAGCCGCCAATCAGTCGAAAACCCGCTTTCTCGCGGCGGTCAGCCATGACTTGATGCAACCGCTGAACGCCGCTCGGCTGTTCTCCGCCGCCCTCTCCCATCAGGACGACGGCTTGAGCAGCGAGGCGCAGAAACTGGTGCAGCACCTCGACAGCTCACTGCGTTCGGCTGAGGACTTGATCAGCGATCTGCTGGATATTTCCCGCCTGGAAAACGGCAAGATCAACCCGGACCGCAAGGCGTTTGCGGTCAATGAACTGTTTGACACGCTCGGCGCGGAATTCAAGGCACTGGCGCAGGAACAGGGTTTGACGTTCCGGGTGCGCGGCAGCCATCTGCGCATCGACAGCGACATCAAATTGCTGCGGCGCATTTTGCAGAACTTCCTGACTAACGCTTTCCGCTACGCCAAAGGCCCGGTGCTGCTGGGCGTGCGGCGGCGCGGCGGCGAATTGTGTCTGGAGGTGTGGGATCGCGGGCCAGGGATTCCGGAAGATAAACAGCAAGTGATTTTCGAAGAGTTCAAACGCCTCGACAGCCATCAGACCCGCGCTGAAAAAGGCCTCGGCCTGGGTTTGGCAATCGCCGATGGTTTGTGCCGGGTACTCGGTCACACCTTGCGGGTGCGCTCGTGGCCGGGTCGCGGCAGTGTGTTCAGCGTCAGCGTGCCGCTTGCCCGCTCGCAGGCCCAACCGGCAAGCGCTGCAGCCGAAATGAATGGCAAGTTGCCAAGCGGCGCGCGGGTGCTGTGCATCGACAATGAAGACAGCATTCTGATCGGCATGAACAGCCTGCTCAGTCGCTGGGGATGTCAGGTGTGGACAGCGCGCAATCGCGAAGAATGTGCAGCACTGTTAAATGACGGCGTGCGGCCGCAACTGGCGTTGGTCGACTATCACCTTGACCACGGCGATACCGGCACTGAGCTGATGGCGTGGTTGCGCACGAGCCTGGGTGAGCCGGTGCCGGGGGTGGTGATCAGCGCTGACGGGCGACCGGAGATGGTCGCCCAGGTGCATGCGGCGGGGCTGGATTATCTGGCCAAACCGGTGAAGCCGGCGGCGTTGCGGGCGTTGTTGAGTCGTTATTTACCGCTATAGAAGTAAAAGATCGCAGCCTCCGGCAGCTCCTGCATTGGTATGGCGTACATCCTGTAGATACTCTGTTCACGGTCAAGCTTTTGCGAGATCTTTTGCGCTAAAAAGCTTGGCCGTATCGAAATCTTCGCCGGCTCGCATACAGGCCCACAAGCCGGTCAGGTATTTGCGCATGACGGC
>NZ_JBQYFW010000059.1:0-12199 GCF_056313565.1 Pseudomonas sp. 3B-A001-10F | reverse complement strand
CGACCTGATCGACAACCGACAATTTAAAAGTCAGCGTGTAATCGCGCTGACTGCGCTTTTCGCCCGTCTCCATTGCACCCTCCTGATAAGAAGCCAGAAGGTGTAAACCTTATTCAGGACGAGACACAGGCGAAAAAAAAGCCCCGAGGATTCGGGGCTTTTTCTTGCGGGCGTGGGTTACTTGGACGCTTCAACCACACCGCTCTGGCGTGACTTAAGGTTTTTCTCGGCCTTGTATTGTTGCGCCACCGCAGGAACGTTGGCGCTCTTGCCGGTTTCCACCCAACTGCGAATACGGCTGGCATCGGCAAAGTGGGTGTATTTGCCGAAGGCATCGAGAATCACCAGCGCGACCGGGCGGTTAGCCATTTTCGTTACCAGGACCAGGCAATGACCGGCAGGATTGGTGAAACCGGTTTTGGTGATCTTGATGTCCCAGTCGGCCTTGTTCACCAAGTGGTCGGTATTGCGGAAACCCAGAGTGTAGTTGGGTTTGCGGAATGACACGGTCTTTTCCTTGGTGGTGGTGAGTTCGCTGAGGAGCGGGTACTTATGCGCGGCCACCAGCAGCTTGCTCAGGTCACGGGCGGTGGAAACGTTACGTTCCGACAGGCCTGTCGGTTCGACAAAGTGCGTACTGGTCATGCCCAGTGCCTTGGCTTTCGCGTTCATGGCCGCGATAAAGGCTGCGTAACCTCCCGGATAGTGGTGAGCGAGGCTGGCGGCCGCGCGGTTCTCCGAAGACATCAAGGCGATCAGCAGCATCTCGCGACGCGGCAGCTCACTCTTGAGTTTGACTCGGGAGAACACACCCCTCATTTCCGGTGTGTTGCTGATATCGACATTGATCCATTCGTCCATGTTCTGCCGGGCTTCAACCACTACCAGTCCAGTCATGAGCTTGCTGACAGATGCGATCGGCACGATCACGTCAGGGTTGCTGGAGTAGATGACTTTATTGGTCTGCATATCCATGAGCAGTGCGCTGCCGGAGGCGATCTTCAGGCTCGAAGCGTCACGCGGGGCAGCGGTGGTTTCCGCAGCGTTGATCGTTGGCGTGATGAATGTGCCTGTAAAAGCAAAAAACAGGCTCAGAATCGAAAGACGAATTTTCACGCGGGCGAACTCATAAAGGTTGGATATTCCGTTAGTTTGTAACGGGTTATTTCTTCAAAGCGTCGCATTCTAGGAGTATGGCTGAAGATCTGTCGATGGTTGTTTGAATGACCTGAAAAACTCGTGAAAAGGCCTGTAAAAAGAGGGGTTTCCGGCGAACGGTTACAGTTTTTTCTCAGGCATGAAAAAACCCGCACAAGGCGGGTTTTTCTTATTGCTGAAAGTACCGATCAGGCGTGCAGGGTTTCTGCCGCATAAAGGGTGTTTTCCAGCAGGCAGGCGCGGGTCATCGGACCTACGCCACCCGGCACTGGAGTGATCCAGCCAGCGCGGGGCAGGGCGGTTTCGTAGACGACGTCGCCGACCAGTTTGCCGTCGTCCTGACGGTTGATGCCGACGTCGATCACGATCGCGCCTTCCTTGATCCACTCGCCTTTGACCAGGCCCGGCTTGCCGGCGGCCACCACCACCAGATCAGCACGACCAACGTGGCCGGCCAGATCCTTGGTGAAGCGGTGGGTCACGGTCACGGTGCAACCGGCCAGCAGCAATTCCATCGCCATCGGGCGACCGACGATGTTGGAAGCGCCGACGACCACTGCGTCCATGCCATAAAGGTCAGCGCCAGTGCTTTCCAGCAGCGTCATGATGCCTTTAGGTGTGCAGGGACGCAGCAGCGGAATGCGCTGGGCCAGGCGGCCGACGTTATAAGGATGGAAGCCGTCGACGTCTTTGTCCGGGCGAATGCGCTCCAGCAATTTGGAGGCATCCAGGTGCTCGGGCAGCGGCAGCTGAAGCAGGATGCCGTCGATTGCAGGGTCGTCGTTGAGGCGATCGATCAGATCGGTCAACGCGTCTTGCGTGGTGTCGGAGGGCAGGTCGTAGGCTTGAGAGAGGAAGCCAACCTCTTCACAGTCTTTACGCTTGTGCGAGACATAAACCTGAGAGGCAGGATCGCTGCCGACCAGGATCACCGCGAGGCCGGGAGTGCGCAGGCCTTGCTGGCGACGCTCGGCAACTCGTTGGGCGATCTGCTGGCGCAGGCTGGCGGCGATCGATTTGCCGTCGATTAGTTGTGCAGTCATTGCGCGTGATTAACCATCGAGAGGGGAAAAAATGAGAACGCATTCTCGCATGTCGAGCGTTGAGGGCAAAGGCGCTTGGTCAGCAAATTCCTCTAACTCCTTTAATTAAATGAATTTTTTTCAAAAAGGATTTGACGACCTTTCGAGCGCTCTATACTATTCGTCGCACTTGTCGGGCACAGCCTAGCACTGGTTAAGAAGGTGAAGCGGAATCAAGGTTCTGCGACACTGGAAAGCACTTAGTTTGTAGTCCTTTAAGAGTACAGATTAATAAGGCGCCCGTAGCTCAGCTGGATAGAGCATCCGCCTTCTAAGCGGATGGTCGCAGGTTCGAGTCCTGCCGGGTGCGCCATTAGGCAGCTTTGGCACAAGTAACGCGATATGGTGGGCGTAGCTCAGTTGGTAGAGCACGGGATTGTGACTCCCGTTGTCGTGGGTTCGATCCCCATCGTCCACCCCATATTTCGAAAGGCGCCAGATGTAACAGTCTGGCGCCTTTGCTTTAAAAGCTTCATCGCGGATGTGGTGGAATTGGTAGACACACTGGATTTAGGTTCCAGCGCCGCGAGGCGTAAGAGTTCGAGTCTCTTCATCCGCACCAATTAAAGCTTCATTCATGTCTTCGGGCTGGTGAGGTTTCAACAAAGAAGTTGTTTGGCTTTTTTGTTACGCAATATGGTGGGCGTAGCTCAGTTGGTAGAGCACGGGATTGTGACTCCCGTTGTCGTGGGTTCGATCCCCATCGTCCACCCCATATTTCGAAAGGCGCCAGATTTAACAGTCTGGCGCCTTTTTTGTTTTAGCGGTTCTGAAAAGCGGCGATTGCCGGTTTCGGGGCGCAGGGGCAGGGCGCTTCGTCGTATTTATGTTGCTCGATGATGCTGTGCTGCTCGCCGGACTTGCTTGCAGGTTCGGCCGTCAGGGACTGATTGGCAGCCTCTTCTATATATAGAAGCGGTTGGCGCAGAGCCCTGGCGTGATTGGTTGTATTCGCCTGTGGGACGCGCTGCATCCGTGCATCGATCCCTATAAATTGCCTGCTGTTTTTTTACCCGTTTTCAGTAGGGTGACTTCTTGAGTTTGACCCACTAGAATGCATGCCCTTGATTCTGGGGTCGGAAACGGCCGGCTAACGTCTGTGCAACGAGGAATATCCATGCAAGTTTCTGTTGAAAATACTACTGCTCTCGAGCGCCGCATGAGCGTCACCGTGCCGGCTGAGCGCATCGAGACTCAGGTCAACAAGCGTCTGCAGCAGACTGCCCAAAAGGCCAAGATTGCTGGCTTCCGTCCAGGCAAAGTGCCAATGAGCGAAATCAAGCGCCGTTTCGGTGCTGATGCTCGTCAGGAAGCTGTAGGCGACGTGATCCAGTCCTCCTTCTACGAAGCTGTGGTTGAGCAGAAGCTGAACCCTGCTGGTTCGCCGTCGATCGAGCCTAAGTCGCTCGAAGCTGGCAAAGACCTGGAATACGTTGCTGTATTCGAAGTGTTCCCTGAGTTCACCGTTGCCGGTTTCGACGGCATCACCGTTGAGCGCCTGAGCGCTGACGTGGCTGACGCTGACCTGGACAAAATGCTCGACATCCTGCGCAAGCAGAACACTCGTTTTGAAGTGGCCGATCGCGCTGCCCAGAACGAAGACCAACTGAACATCGATTTCGTTGGCAAGGTTGACGGCGAAGTATTCGCTGGCGGTTCCGCCAAGGGTACTCAGCTGGTATTGGGTTCCGGTCGCATGATCCCGGGCTTCGAAGAAGGCCTGGTTGGCGCTAAAGCGGGCGAAGAGCGCGTTCTGAACCTGACTTTCCCAGAGGACTATCAGAACCTGGACCTGGCTGGCAAAACCGCCGAGTTCACCGTTACCGTCAACAATGTTTCCGAGCCTAAGCTGCCAGAGCTGAACGAAGAGTTCTTCGCTCAATTCGGCATCAAGGAAAGCGGCATCGACGGTTTCCGCACCGAAGTTCGCAAGAACATGGAGCGTGAACTGCGTCAGGCGATCAAATCCAAGGTCAAGAATCAGGTAATGGACGGTCTGCTGGCCACCAACCCGATCGAAGTGCCTAAGGCGCTGCTGTCCAACGAAGTTGACCGTCTGCGTGTGCAGGCTGTTCAGCAGTTCGGTGGCAACATCAAGCCTGATCAACTGCCGGCCGAGCTGTTCGAAGAGCAAGCCAAGCGCCGCGTCGTGCTGGGCCTGATCGTTGCTGAAGTGGTCAAGCAATTCGACCTGAAGCCTGACGAAGCTCGCGTTCGCGAAATGATTCAGGAAATGGCTTCCGCTTACCAGGAGCCTGAGCAGGTTGTGTCGTGGTACTACAAAAACGAGCAGCAGCTGAACGAAGTGCGTTCGGTTGTGCTGGAAGAGCAAGTTGTGGATACTGTTCTGCAGAAAGCTAGTGTGACCGACAAAGCGGTCTCTTACGAAGAAGCAGTCAAGCCGGTAGAAGCTCCAACAGCCGACTGATTGGTTTTGCGTTAAGAAGTACACACCATAAGCCAGCTCTCGAGCTGGCTTATGCGTATTCAAGACATAACTATTTGGGAGCGACTGCAGAGCATGTTCCGTAATTCTTATATTCAGCAGAACTCTGATATCCAGGCCGCCGGCGGCCTGGTCCCGATGGTTGTCGAGCAATCTGCTCGTGGCGAACGCGCCTATGACATCTATTCGCGCCTGCTCAAGGAGCGAGTGATCTTTCTGGTTGGTCCGGTAGAGGACTACATGGCCAACCTGATCTGTGCGCAACTGCTGTTCCTTGAAGCGGAAAACCCGGACAAGGACATCCATCTCTACATCAACTCCCCGGGCGGTTCGGTGACTGCAGGCATGTCGATCTACGACACCATGCAGTTCATCAAGCCGAACGTGTCGACCACCTGCATCGGCCAAGCCTGCAGCATGGGCGCATTCCTGCTGACCGCAGGTGCCCCGGGCAAGCGTTTCTGCCTGCCGAACTCGCGCGTGATGATTCACCAGCCACTGGGCGGTTTCCAGGGGCAGGCGTCGGACATCGAAATCCACGCCAAGGAAATCCTCTTCATTCGCGAGCGTCTGAACACGCTGATGGCCAAACACAGCGGGCGTACTCTGGAAGAAATCGAGCGCGATACCAATCGCGACAACTTCATGAGTGCAGAAGCTGCGAAGGAATATGGCCTGATCGACGAAGTGATCAACCAGCGCCCAGCTTAAAATAAGCAGCTCAAAATAGGCTTGGTCGGCTTGTCTGATCAGCGGCGGGCTTGAAAAAGCCCGCAATAGCCTTCATCTTGTGTTGCAAGCCTATCGGATTTGGATCGAACGAATGACTGACACCCGCAACGGCGAGGACAACGGCAAGCTGCTCTATTGCTCCTTCTGTGGCAAAAGCCAGCATGAAGTGCGCAAATTGATTGCCGGCCCCTCGGTCTTTATCTGCGACGAGTGCGTCGACCTGTGCAATGACATCATCCGCGAGGAGGTGCAGGAAGCCCAGGCCGAGAGCAGCGCGCATAAATTGCCTTCGCCTAAAGAAATCAGCGGCATCCTTGACCAGTACGTCATTGGTCAGGAGCGTGCGAAAAAGGTTTTGGCCGTAGCGGTGTACAACCACTACAAGCGCCTGAACCAGCGTGACAAAAAGGCTGACGACGTCGAACTCGGCAAGAGCAACATCCTGCTGATCGGCCCGACAGGCTCCGGTAAAACCCTGCTGGCCGAAACACTGGCCCGCTTGCTGAACGTTCCGTTCACCATTGCCGACGCAACCACCCTCACCGAGGCGGGTTACGTGGGTGAAGATGTCGAGAACATCATTCAGAAGCTGCTGCAGAAGTGCGATTACGACGTAGAGAAGGCCCAGATGGGTATTGTCTACATCGACGAAATCGACAAGATTTCTCGCAAGTCCGACAACCCGTCGATCACCCGGGACGTTTCCGGTGAAGGCGTGCAACAGGCCTTGCTGAAGTTGATCGAAGGCACGGTCGCTTCCGTACCGCCGCAAGGTGGTCGCAAGCACCCGCAGCAGGAATTCCTGCAGGTCGACACCCGTAACATCCTGTTCATCTGCGGTGGTGCGTTCTCCGGTCTGGAAAAGGTTATTCAAAACCGTTCCACCAAGGGCGGCATCGGCTTCAACGCAGAAGTGCGCAGCAAGGAAGAAGGCAAGAAAGTCGGTGAATCCCTGCGTGAAGTCGAGCCTGACGATCTGGTCAAGTTCGGTCTGATCCCGGAATTCGTCGGTCGTCTGCCGGTCCTCGCGACGCTGGACGAGCTGGATGAGGCTGCGCTGATGCAGATCCTCACCGAGCCGAAAAATGCACTGACCAAACAGTATGCCAAGCTGTTCGAGATGGAAGGCGTGGATCTGGAGTTCCGGACCGACGCGCTGAAATCGGTCGCCAAGCGTGCCCTGGAACGTAAAACCGGTGCTCGTGGTCTGCGCTCGATTCTCGAAGGTGTACTGCTCGACACGATGTATGAAATCCCCTCGCAGTCCGAGGTGAGCAAAGTCGTGATCGATGAAAGCGTGATCGAAGGCAAGTCCAAGCCACTGTATATCTACGAGAACAGTGAGCCGACGGCCAAGGCAGCGCCGGACGCTTAAGCGTCCAGTCTGCTGGAATAAAGAAGGGGCCTTCGGGCCTCTTTTTTTTTATGTCATTTTTTACATCCGCTTTGTGCTTGTTTTTTTTCAAGGCAGCCCCCATCTTGGTTTCAAGCTCAATTCCATCTGATTACGGCCATATGGCCGCCGTAGAGGCGAAATCATGAAGACAACCATCGAATTGCCTCTCCTGCCATTGCGTGATGTCGTGGTTTATCCGCACATGGTTATCCCGCTGTTCGTGGGGCGCGAGAAATCCATCGAAGCCCTCGAGGCTGCGATGACGGGCGACAAGCAGATCCTGCTGCTGGCCCAGAGAAACCCGGCTGACGATGATCCCGGTGAAGACGCTCTCTATCGCGTAGGTACCATCGCCACTGTTCTACAGCTGCTCAAGCTGCCTGACGGCACCGTCAAGGTTCTGGTCGAGGGTGAGCAACGCGGCACCGTCGAGCGCTTCAGCGAAGTTGACGGCCACTGCCGTGCCGAAGTCTCGTTGATCGAAGAGGTCGACGCCGCCGAGCGCGAATCCGAAGTGTTCGTGCGCACACTGCTGTCGCAGTTCGAACAATACGTACAGCTGGGCAAGAAAGTCCCGGCTGAAGTCCTGTCGTCGCTCAACAGCATCGATGAGCCGGGTCGCCTGGTCGACACCATGGCGGCGCATATGGCGCTGAAAATCGAGCAGAAGCAGGAAATCCTCGAAATCATCGATTTGTCGGCTCGGGTCGAGCACGTTCTGGCGTTGCTGGATGCCGAGATCGATCTGCTGCAAGTCGAAAAACGCATTCGTGGCCGCGTCAAAAAGCAAATGGAGCGCAGTCAGCGCGAGTACTACCTGAATGAGCAGATGAAGGCCATTCAGAAAGAGCTCGGTGACAGCGACGAAGGCCACAACGAAATCGAAGACCTGAAGAAGCGTATCGACGCTGCCGGTCTGCCGAAAGACGCGTTGGCCAAAGCTACTGCCGAGCTCAACAAGCTCAAGCAGATGTCGCCGATGTCCGCTGAGGCCACCGTGGTGCGCTCGTACATCGACTGGCTGGTGCAAGTGCCTTGGAAAGCGCAGAGCAAGGTTCGCCTGGACCTGGCGCGCGCAGAAGACATTCTCGATGCCGATCACTACGGTCTCGAAGAGGTCAAGGAACGTATCCTTGAATACCTCGCCGTGCAAAAGCGCGTGAAGAAAATCCGTGGCCCGGTGTTGTGCCTGGTCGGTCCTCCGGGCGTGGGTAAAACCTCGCTGGCGGAGTCGATCGCTCATGCCACCAACCGCAAATTCGTGCGCATGGCCCTCGGTGGCGTGCGTGATGAAGCGGAAATTCGCGGTCACCGTCGGACTTACATCGGTTCGATGCCAGGAAGATTGATTCAAAAGATGACAAAAGTGGGTGTGCGCAACCCGCTGTTCCTGCTCGATGAAATCGACAAAATGGGCAGCGACATGCGTGGCGACCCGGCGTCGGCGTTGCTGGAAGTGCTCGATCCGGAGCAGAACCACAACTTCAACGACCATTATCTGGAAGTCGATTACGACCTCTCGGATGTGATGTTCCTGTGCACCTCGAACTCGATGAACATCCCGCCGGCGCTGCTCGACCGGATGGAAGTGATCCGTCTGCCGGGCTACACCGAAGACGAAAAGATCAACATCGCCGTCAAATACCTCTCGCCAAAGCAGATCGCCGCTAACGGTCTGAAAAAGGGCGAGCTGGAATTCGACGCTGAAGCGATCCGCGACATCATCCGTTACTACACCCGTGAAGCCGGTGTGCGTGGCCTCGAACGTCAGATCGCCAAGGTCTGCCGCAAGGCCGTTAAAGAGCACTCAATGGAAAAACGCTTTTCGGTGAAAGTGACAGCTGACCTGCTGGAACACTTCCTCGGGGTGCGCAAATTCCGCTACGGTCTGGCTGAGCAACAGGATCAGATCGGTCAGGTCACGGGGCTTGCCTGGACTCAGGTGGGTGGTGAATTGCTGACCATCGAAGCCGCGGTTGTGCCCGGTAAAGGTCAACTGATCAAGACCGGTTCGCTGGGCGACGTGATGGTCGAATCGATCACTGCCGCGCTCACTGTAGTGCGCAGCCGGGCCAAGAGTCTGGGCATTCCTCTGGACTTCCACGAGAAGCGTGACACGCACATCCACATGCCGGAAGGGGCGACGCCGAAAGACGGCCCTAGCGCTGGCGTAGGCATGTGTACGGCGCTGGTGTCGGCCTTGACCGGCATTCCGGTGCGCGCCGATGTCGCCATGACCGGTGAAATCACTCTGCGTGGTCAAGTGCTGGCGATTGGCGGTCTGAAGGAAAAACTGCTGGCGGCTCACCGCGGCGGAATCAAGATCGTGATTATTCCGGAAGAGAACGTGCGCGATCTGAAGGAGATTCCTGACAATATCAAGCAGGATCTGCAGATTAAACCGGTTAAATGGATTGACGAGGTCCTGCAAATTGCGCTGCAATACGCGCCGGAGCCCTTGCCGGATGTGGCTCCGGAGATAGTTGCCAAGGACGAAAAACGTGAGTCTGACTCTAAGGAAAGAATTAGCACGCATTAATACGCTTTTGCCTGGGGGGCTTCCTTGACAGTTTTTTAGAGCCCTTGTTATAAAGCGGCTCTTAAGTGTCTGTAGGCCATTCAGCACTCGTTTTTGCTTTCACCAAAAAACTTAGAATCATCTCAAAATAGATATAAGGGGACTTAGAGTGAACAAGTCGGAACTGATTGATGCTATCGCTGCATCCGCTGATATCCCGAAAGCTGCTGCTGGCCGTGCGCTGGACGCTGTAATCGAATCCGTCACTGGCGCTCTGAAGGCTGGCGACTCCGTTGTTCTGGTTGGTTTCGGTACTTTCTCCGTGACGGACCGTCCGGCTCGTACCGGTCGTAACCCTCAAACCGGCAAGACTCTGGAAATCCCGGCTGCCAAGAAGCCAGGTTTCAAAGCCGGTAAAGCACTGAAAGAAGCTGTTAACTAAGTTTTCAGGTTTTTACCCATCCGGGTCGGGGTCATGCCTGACTTGGCAGCGGAGCGGTAGAGCAGGTCGCTGAAACAGTGGCCTGTAACGCCGGGATCGAGGGTTCGAGCCCTGTCCGCTCCGCCAGTTACGAGAAGGCGCATCCTCGGATGCGCCTTTCTTCTATCCGGATTCTACCCACGCTCCACGGTTGCCTAATTTTGAAGTTCAACCGTTTCTGGGGGACGCATGCTGCAGAATATCAGGGACAATTCACAAGGCTGGATTGCCAAGACCATTATCGGGGTCATCGTTGCACTGATGGCTCTGACCGGTTTCGACGCCATTTTCCAGGCCACGACTCACAAGAATGAGGCGGCCAAGGTCAACGGTGATGAAATCAGCCAGAACGAGCTGAGCCAGGCCGTTGATATGCAACGCCGTCAGCTGATGCAACAGCTGGGCAAGGACTTCGATGCTTCCTTGCTCGACGAAAAAATGCTGCGCGAATCGGCCCTCAAGGGTCTGATCGATCGCAAGCTGCTGCTGCAAGGTGCAGAGCAAGCGAAATTCGCTTTCTCCGAAGGCGCACTGGACCAAGTGATCCTGCAGACACCTGAATTCCAGGTGGACGGCAAGTTCAGCTCCGAGCGTTTCGACCAGGTGATCCGTCAACTGGGTTACAGCCGTATGCAATTCCGCCAGATGCTGGCTCAGGAAATGCTGATCGGCCAACTGCGCGCCGGTGTGGCGGGCAGTGGTTTCGTCACTGACGCCGAAGTGCTGGCATTCGCCCGTCTGGAAAAACAGACCCGCGATTTCGCAACCCTGAACGTCAAGGCTGACCCGGCGGCGGTCAAACTGACCGACGACGAGGTCAAGGCTTACTACGACGAGCACGCCAAGGAGTTCATGACTCCGGATCAAGTGATCATCGATTACGTAGAACTGAAGAAGTCTTCGTTCTTCGATCAGGTTGCCGTCAAGGACGAAGACCTGCAGGCGGCGTATCAGAAAGAGATCGCCAACCTGTCGGAACAGCGTCGTGCCGCGCACATTCTGATCGAAGTGAACGACAAGACCACCGAGGCTCAGGCCAAAGCGAAGATCGAAGACGTTCAGGCGCGTCTGGCCAAGGGCGAGAAGTTTGAAGCGCTGGCCAAAGAGTTCTCGCAGGATCCGGGTTCGGCCAACAATGGCGGCGACCTCGGTTATGCAGGTCCTGGCGTTTACGATCCGGCGTTCGAAAAAGCCTTGTACTCCTTGTCGAAAGACCAGGTGTCCGAGCCGATTCGTACCGACTTCGGTTATCACTTGATCAAGCTGTTGGGTGTGGAAGCGCCTGAAGTGCCGACCCTGGCCAGCCTGAAAGACAAGCTGACCCGCGAGCTGAAAGCCGCTCAGGTCGAGCAGCGTTTTGTCGAGGCGACCAAGCAACTGGAAGACTCCGCGTTCGAAGCGTCTGACCTGGCTCAGCCAGCGGCGGATCTGAAGCTGACCGTGCACACCTCCAAGCCGTTCGGCCGTGAGGGTGGCGAAGGTATTGCGGCCAACCGTGCCGTGGTCACCGCAGCGTTCAGCACTGAAGTGATCGACGAAGGTGCCAATAGCACCGCCATCGAGCTGGATCCGGAAACCGTGATCGTGTTGCGCTCCAAGGAGCACCTGAAGCCTGCGCAACTGCCGCTGGAAAGCGTGAACGCGGCGATCCGCACTCAACTGACCAAAGAGCATGCCAGCGCCGCAGCCAAGACCAAGGCGGAGAAGCTGATTGCTGATCTGCGTGATGGCAAGGCTCCTCTGGACAAGGCGGTTGACGGGCAGAACTGGAAAGCTACCGAAGCGGCCACCCGTGGTCAGGAAGGTGTTGATCCGGCGGTGCTGCAAGCATTGTTCCGTATGCCGAAGCCGGCTGCGAAGGACAAGCCGACGTTCTCCAGCGTCACTCTGCCGGACGGTAGTCTGATGATTGTGCGTCTGAACGGCGTTAACGAAGCGGCTGCGCCGACGGATGAAGAGAAGGTTCAGTACCGTCGTTTCCTTGCTTCGCGTGAGGGGCAGCAGGACTTTGCGGCGTATCGCAAGCAGTTGGAAGCTCAGGCTGAGATCAAGCGGTTTTGATGATTGCCTGAGATGTGATGAGAGCCCTGGCCTGAATAGGTCGGGGCTTTTTTTTGGCTCTGGGTGCCGGGTCTTGGCGGCCTTTGGGCCGGCCATGCTCTTGGGGTTTTGGGTGAATATCCGTTGCTTCGGGGGGGGGCCGTTGGCGGTTTCGCCCTTACGGCGAGGCACTTTTTCCAGACGCCGAAAAAGTACCCAAAATGTATGGTCAGCCCATCTTCTGCCACTCAGCAGCGATTAACGGTAAATCGAGCTTGCGCTAATGTATCCGGGCTCAGTGTGAGCACGGATAGCGCTCGGCCCTTGATGAGTAGTCGCTCCTGCC
>NZ_JBQYFW010000058.1:0-12971 GCF_056313565.1 Pseudomonas sp. 3B-A001-10F | reverse complement strand
TTATTACAATCGGATCAGGCTGCACAGTCACAACGGATATCGGACTCCGGTAGCAATGGAAGCCTTGGCAGCATGAGAAATGACCTAAACCCTATAACCGTGTCCAGTATCGTTTGACCAGATCAGGTGAGGGTAACGCGTCCACAAAAAAGGCGACCTCTGAGAGTCGCCTTTTTCATCACGGCTTAAACCTTACTGCCCACTATAAATCTGATCGAAAACCCCACCATCATTGAAGTGAGTCTTCTGCACCGTACGCCAGTCACCAAAGGTCTTCTCCACCGAAAGGAAATCAACTTTCGGGAAGCGATCGGTGTACTTCGCCAGCACCGCCGGGTCACGTGGACGCAGGTAGTTTGCCGCCGCGATCTCCTGACCTTCTGGCGACCACAGGTACTTCAGGTACTCATCCGCCGCCGCACGCGAGCCTTTCTTGTCGACCACTTTATCGACCACAGAAACCGGCGGCTCAGCCTCAGCCGAAACACTCGGATAGATCACCTCGAATTGATCACGACCAAACTCGCGGGCAATCATTTCTGCTTCGTTTTCGAAGGTCACCAGCACGTCGCCGATCTGGTTGGTCATGAACGTGGTGGTCGCCGCACGGCCACCGGTATCGAGCACTGGCGCCTGCTTGAACAGTTTGCCGACGAAGTCTTTGGCCTTGTTCTCGTCGCCACCGTTCTTCAGCACATAACCCCACGCCGACAGGTAGGTGTAGCGGCCGTTACCCGAGGTTTTCGGGTTTGGCACGATCACTTGCACGCCGTCCTTGAGCAGATCCGGCCAGTCTTTCAGGGCTTTCGGGTTGCCTTTGCGGACGATGAACACGGTGGCCGAGGTGAACGGCGCGCTGTTGTTCGGCAGACGGGTGACCCAGTTCTCCGGGACCAGTTTGCCGTTGTCGGCGAGGGCGTTGATGTCGGTGGCCATGTTCATGGTGATGACGTCAGCCGGCAGGCCATCGATGACCGAGCGCGCTTGCTTGCTCGAGCCGCCGAAGGACATCTGCACGGTGATGTTTTCGTTGTGCTCGGCCTGCCAGTGTTTCTGGAACGCAGTGTTGTAGTCCTTGTAGAAATCGCGCATCACGTCGTAGGAAACGTTGAGCAGCGTCGGGGCTGCCTGAGCGATGTTGGCCAAGGCCAGGCCGGCGGCGAGAAGTGAGGCGCCAAAGAGTTTTTTCACTGCGCATTCCTTGTTTTATCTGTGTAGGAGCAGGGGGTGATATTCAATTGCCACTGACTATAACGGCGCGCGCATAGTCGTTTAAAGATTAAAAAGCTCTTTGCTTATTCCAGTTTCTTAAACAGCGCATTGCCGCATCGCGAGCAAAACGCGGCGCCATGTTCATGGCTGTTTTTCTTGCACACAGGGCAATCGTGTTGCAGCTGTTCGCCGCGCATGGCGTTGGCCAGTTCGGCGGTGAAAATCCCGGTCGGCACGGCGATGATCGAGTAACCGGTGATCATCACCAGCGACGAAATCACCTGGCCCAGCGGGGTCTTCGGCACGATGTCACCGAAGCCCACGGTGGTCAGCGTGACGATCGCCCAATAGATGCCTTTGGGAATGCTGGTGAAGCCATGCTCGGGGCCTTCGATCACATACATCAAGGTGCCGAACACCGTCACCAGGGTGCAGACGCTGACCAGAAACACCACGATCTTCTGCTTGCTGCCGCGCAGCGCCGACATCAGATAATTGGCTTGCTTGAGATACGGGCTGAGCTTGAGCACGCGGAAAATCCGCAGCATGCGGATGATCCGGATAATCAGCAGGTACTGCGCATCGCTGTAATACAGGGCGAGGATGCCCGGCACGATCGCCAGCAAATCCACCAGCCCGTAAAAGCTGAAGGCGTAGCGCAACGGCTTGGGCGAGCAGTACAGACGCAGGATGTACTCGCCGAGAAAGATGATCGTGAAGCCCCACTCGATGTAGGCCAGCACGTCGGCATAGTTCTGGTGAATGCTGTCGATACTGTCGAGCATCACGATCACCAGACTGGCGAGGATGATCAACAGCAGGATGCCGTCGAAGCGACGCCCGGCGCGGGTGTCGCTCTGGAAAATCATCACGTAAAGCCGTTCGCGCCAACTGTTGCTGCTGTCCATGGATAACGCCTGAATCGAAGATCAGCGCAGCCTAGGTTGATTCTCCCCATGAGCGCAAGGCGCACGCTCGACGCTGGCTTTGCCGAGCATCTGAATCCCGGAGCGGATCAGCCAGCCGGCGAGGATAAACGGCGCGGTCAATGTGGCGAGGCCGACGGCGGCAAACAGCGGTGTAACCAGCAGCGCTAACACGATGCCGACTAGCGGCAGCCAGGGTTGTTGGCGTTGCGCGGAAAAGGCGAGGGCGGCGAGTACGGCGTTGTAGCTGCCGAGGCCTAAAAGTGCAGCGCTGGTTTCGTGGTGCAGCAGACTGGAGCCGAGGCCGATCGCCGCCGCCAGCAGCGCCCAGCAGAATGCACGGCGATCTGCGATCAGCAAACCGACGGCGATCAACGCGCCGGCCAGTGGATGACCAAGGAACATCACCTGACCCAAGCCGCGCAGTTCAGCGGCGAGCAGGTTCAGCGGGTTCATCTCGATGTGCGCCATCGGCGCCGACGGCTCGGCGAACAGTAGCAGGATCCAGCTCATGGCCACGAATGGTGAGGTGTAAGCCGGTACGGAGCGGCAGCTATAGACGTGTTTGAGCCATTGCTGCGTGACCATTGCGCTCAAGCCGCCAGCGGCAAGAATCAGCGGTGGCAGCATTGGCGACCAGGGGAAATACAGGCTCAGCAGCAGGCCGAGCAAAATGCCGTTGTAGCTGAACAGTCCGGCCTGGCGATCAGCCTTGGCGTAGTTTCGCCGTTGTGCGGTGAGCAATCCGGCGACGGCACCGAGCAGCGCACCGGCGAACAGCACCGGTGCTGTCAGCAGGATCGCCAACAGGCACAGCAGACCACACAGCGGATGGCGCTGAAGGAATATCTGACTGAAACCGTTGAGCAAAGCCTCGGCCCAGTCGGGGCAGTGGGTGTTGAAGTGATTGGCAGGCATGGCAGGTCATTCGATACTGATCGTTCCCACGCTCTGCGTGGGAATGCCTCAAAGGACGCTCTGCGTCTGCTCTTGGGACGCAGAGCGTCCCGGGCCGCATTCCCACGCAGAGCGTGGGAACGATCATGGTGGGGGGCTTAAATCAACGTTTCGATCCGCAGCGAGTTGGTCGATCCAGGCTGCCCGAACGGCACCCCCGCAGTGATCAGCAGCGTGTCGCCGCGCTCGGCCATACCCTGCGCCTGGGCGATTTCCAGCGCGGTGGAGCAAACCTCATCGACCTGACGCAGGCGATCGTTGACCACCGAATGAATGCCCCACGCCACGCTCAAACGCCGTGCGGTCTGCAGGTTCGGCGTCAGGTTGAGGATCGGCGCTTTCGGCCGTTCCCGCGCTGCACGCAAACTCGACGCACCGGATTCGCTGTAGTTGACCAGCACCGCCACCGGCAGCACGTTGCTGATACGACGAATCGCGCAGCTGATCGCATCGGAAACGGTCGCTTCAGCTTTCGGCCGGCTGACGTCGAGTTGGGTCTGATAATCCGGGCCGTTTTCCACCTGGCGAATGATCTTGCTCATCATCTGCACGGCTTCCAGCGGGTACTCACCGGACGCAGTTTCCGCCGAGAGCATCACCGCATCGGCGCCTTCGGCCACGGCGTTGGCAACGTCAGTCACTTCGGCGCGGGTCGGGGCAGGGGAGAAGCGCATCGACTCAAGCATCTGCGTCGCCACCACCACCGGTTTGCCGAGTTCGCGGCAGGTGGTGATGATGTTCTTCTGAATCTGCGGCACGCTTTCGGCCGGCACTTCAACGCCGAGATCGCCACGGGCAACCATGATCGCGTCGCTCAGTTCAGCGATTTCGCGCAGTTGCTCAACGGCCGAAGGCTTCTCGATTTTCGCCATCAAAAAGGCTTTGTCGCCGATCAATGCGCGGGCTTCGATGATGTCTTGCGGGCGTTGCACAAACGACAGCGCGACCCAGTCCACACCCAGTTCCAGACCGAAGCTCAAGTCACGACGATCCTTGGCAGTCAGTGGGCTGAGGTCGAGCACTGCTTGCGGCACGTTGACGCCTTTGCGATCCGACAACTCGCCGCCGTTGAGCACGGTGGTGTCGATCGCATCGTCGTACTTGGTGACCACGCGTAGACGCAGTTTGCCGTCGTCGAGCAGCAGATCCATGCCCGCTTCCAGCGCGGCAATGATCTCCGGATGCGGCAGATTCACCCGGCGCTCATCGCCCGGTGTCGCGTCCAGATCCAGGCGGAACGCCTGACCACGATGCAACTGCACCTTGCCGTCGGCGAACTTGCCGACGCGCAGTTTCGGTCCCTGCAAGTCCATCAGAATGCCCAGCGGATAGTTGAGCTGGCGCTCGACTTCGCGGATCCACTGATAGCGCTTGGCGTGGTCGGCGTGATCACCGTGGCTGAAGTTCAGGCGGAAGATGTTGACCCCGGCTTCGACCAGTTCACGGATGTCTTCGATGCCATCGACAGCAGGCCCGAGGGTGGCGAGGATTTTGACCTTTTTATCAGGCGTCATGATTTACAGCTCTCAAGGATCAGGATGGCGCGGAAGTCGTTGACGTTGGTGCGGGTCGGCTCGGTGACGATCAGCGCATCGAGCGCCGCGAAATAGCCGTAGCCGTTGTTGTTATCCAGCTCGTCGCTGGCGCTCAGGCAAAGAGCGGCGGCGCGGGCGTAGCTGTCCGGGGTCATGATCGCGCCGGCGTTGTCTTCCGAGCCGTCGATGCCGTCGGTGTCACCGGCCAAGGCGTAAACCCCGGGCTGGCCTTTGAGGCTGTCGGTGAGGCTAAGGAGGAACTCGGCGTTGCGCCCGCCACGGCCATTGCCGCGCACGGTCACGGTGGTTTCGCCGCCGGAGAGAATCACGCACGGTGCCGCCAATGGCTGGCCGTGATGGATGATCTGGCGGGCGATACCGGCGTGGACCTTTGCCACTTCGCGCGATTCGCCTTCGAGGTCGCCGAGGATCAGCGTGCTGAAACCGGCCTGACGGCATTTCACCGCCGCAGCGTCCAGTGATTGCTGAGGGCGAGCGATCAACTGGAAGTGGCTGCGCGCGAGGGACGGATCGCCGGGTTTGACGGTTTCCGACTCAGGGCTTTGCAGCCAGGTGCGCACTGAGGCCGGAATCTCGATGCCGTAGCGTTTGATGATCGCTAGCGCTTCGGCGGAGGTGCTTGGATCGGCCACGGTCGGGCCGGAAGCGATGACCGTGGCGAGGTCGCCCGGTACATCGGAAATCGCGTAGGTGTAAACAGTGGCAGGCCAGCAGGCCTTGCCCAGACGGCCGCCCTTGATCGCCGAGAGGTGCTTGCGCACGCAGTTCATCTCGCCGATGGTCGCGCCGGATTTGAGCAGGGCTTTGTTGATCGATTGCTTGTCGGCGAGGGTGATGCCTTCGGCCGGCAACGCCAGCAGGGCAGAGCCGCCACCGGAGAGCAGGAAGATTACGCGGTCGTCCTCGGTCAGGTTGCTGACCAGTTCCAGCACGCGTTTGGCCACGGCCAGACCGGCAGCGTCCGGGACGGGATGCGCGGCTTCGACCACTTCGATTTTTTCGCACGGGGCGCCGTGACCGTAACGGGTCACCACCAGGCCAGACACGTCACCTTCCCAGCAGCGCTCGACCACTTGTGCCATGGCAGCAGCGGCTTTGCCGGCACCGATGACGATCACCCGACCGCTGCGATCAGCAGGCAAATGGGCTTCGAGGACCTGGTTCGGATGGGCCGCGTCGATGGCTGTGGCAAACAGCTCGCGCAGCAGTTGTTGCGGATCGACCGACATGGCGGGCTCCCAATCTTATTGTTCTTGGTTAATGCTGATGATCGTTCCCACGCTCTGCGTGGGAATGCCTCAATGGACGCTCTGCGTCCGCTTCGGCAGGGACGCGGAGCGTCCCGGGCTGCATTCCCACGCAGAGCGTGGGAACGAGCGACGGGGCAGTGGCTTATTTGTTGTCGCGAATCGAGAAGTTGGCCATGTGCTCCAGACCCTTGATCAGCGCCGAGTGGTCCCAGTTGCTGCCACCGATGGCCGCGCAGGTGCTGAACACTTGCTGGGCGTTGGCGGTGTTCGGCAGGTTGATGTTCAGCTCTTTGGCGCCTTGCAGGGCCAGGTTCAGGTCCTTCTGGTGCAGGCTGATGCGGAAGCCTGGATCGAAAGTGCCTTTGATCATGCGCTCGCCGTGCACTTCAAGAATCTTCGAGGAGGCGAAACCGCCCATCAGTGCTTCACGCACCTTGGCTGGATCGGCACCATTTTTCGAAGCGAACAGCAGGGCTTCAGCGACGGCCTGAATGTTCAGGGCGACGATGATCTGGTTGGCGACTTTGGCGGTCTGACCGTCGCCATTGCCACCGACCAGAGTGATGTTCTTGCCCATGGCCTGGAACAGCGGCAGAGCGCGTTCGAAGGCATCGGCGTCGCCACCGATCATGATGCTCAGAGTCGCGGCTTTGGCGCCGACTTCACCACCGGACACCGGTGCGTCGAGGTACTGCGCGCCTTTCTCGTTGATCTTGGCGGCGAACGCCTTGGTCGCGGTCGGCGAAATCGAGCTCATGTCGATGACGATTTTGCCTTTGCTCAGGCCGGCGGCAACGCCGTCGGCGCGGAACAGTACGTCGTCGACCTGCGGGGTATCCGGGACCATGACGATGATGAATTCAGCTTCCTGCGCCACTTCGCGCGGGTTGGCCAGGGCGACGGCGCCAGCGGCGACCAGGTCGGCCGGGGCGGCGTCGTGGTGCGCCGACAGGAACAGGCTGTGACCGGCTTTCTGCAGGTTCGAAGCCATTGGGTGGCCCATGATGCCGGTGCCGATAAATCCGATTTTAGCCATGAGAAAATCCTCTTGTTTTTGTCTTGCTCAAGCAAATAGGGGGAAGCTGTTGCCTTTATGTAGGAGTGAGCCTGCTCGCGATTCAGGCGCTGAGGTACATCAGGTGTACCGAGGTGAATTCATCGCGAGCAGGCTCACTCCTACAGGGGATCTGCGTCAGATTGCGTTATGGGTTTTCAGCCAGCCGAGGCCTGCTTCGGTGGTGGTCAGCGGCTTGTATTCACAGCCCACCCAACCCTGATAACCGATGCGATCGAGGTGTTCGAACAGGAACCGATAGTTGATTTCACCAGTGCCTGGTTCGTTGCGCCCCGGGTTGTCCGCGAGCTGCACATGGTTGATCTCGCCCAGGTGCGATTGCAGGGTGCGGGCCAGATCGCCTTCCATGATTTGCATGTGATAGATGTCGTATTGCAGGAACAGATTGGCGCTGCCGACCTGCTCGCGAATCGACAGGGCTTGCGCTGTGTTGTTCAGGTAGAAACCCGGAATGTCGCGGGTGTTGATCGCTTCCATCACCAGTTTGATGCCCGCTGCCTGCAGCTTGTCGGCGGCGTATTTCAGGTTGGCGACGAAGGTCTTTTCCACGGTGGCATCGTCAACGCCTTGCGGACGAATACCGGCCAGGCAGTTGACCTGGGTGTTGCCCAGCACTTGCGCGTAGGCAATCGCCAGATCGACCCCGGCGCGGAACTCTTCAACCCGATCCGGCAGGCACGCGATACCGCGCTCGCCCTTGGCCCAGTCACCGGCCGGCAGGTTGAACAGCACTTGGGTCAGACCGTTGGCGTCGAGCCTGGCTTTGATTTCAGCGGAGCTGAAGTCGTACGGGAACAGGTACTCGACACCGCTGAAACCAGCCTTGGCGGCGGCGTCGAAACGGGCAAGGAAATCCTGTTCGGTGAACAGCATGGACAGGTTGGCTGCGAAACGCGGCATGGTGGTCTCCCGTTCTAGATTCTCGTTCCCACGCTCTGCGTGGGAATGCCTCAATGGACGCTCTGCGTCCGCTTTGGGACGCAGAGCGTCCCGGGCTGCGTTCCCACGCAGAGCGTGGGAACGATCAGCGGTCAGCAGTTAATCAAGCAGCGAAATCGCCGTTGGCGCATCGTTGCCGACCAGCGCCAGGTCTTCGAATTCGTTGACGGCGTTGATCTCGGTGCCCATGGAGATGTTGGTCACACGCTCCAGAATGATCTCGACGATCACCGGCACCTTGAACTCTTCGATCATCTGTTCGGCCTTGCGCAGGGCAGGGGCGATTTCCGACGGTTCGAACACACGCAGCGCCTTACAGCCGAGGCCTTCAGCCACTGCGACGTGGTCAACACCGTAACCGTTGAGTTCCGGCGCGTTCAGGTTATCGAAGGACAGCTGCACGCAGTAGTCCATTTCGAACCCGCGCTGCGCCTGACGGATCAGACCCAGGTACGAGTTGTTCACCACGACGTGGATGTACGGCAGTTTGAACTGAGCGCCGACCGCCAGTTCTTCGATCATGAACTGGAAGTCATAGTCCCCCGACAGGGCCACGACTTTCCGGCTCGGATCGGCCTTCACCACGCCCAGCGCTGCCGGAATGGTCCAGCCCAAAGGGCCGGCCTGGCCGCAGTTGATCCAGTGACGCGGCTTGTAGACGTGCAGGAACTGCGCGCCGGCAATCTGCGACAGACCAATGGTGCTGACGTAGCAGGTGTCCTTGCCGAACACCTGGTTCATTTCTTCGTAAACGCGCTGTGGTTTCACCGGCACGTTGTCGAAGTGGGTCTTGCGATGCAGGCTGGCTTTGCGCTGCTGGCAGTCTTGCAGCCAGGCACTGCGGTTTTTCAGCTTGCCGGCGGCTTGCCATTCACGTGCCACTTCGATGAACACGGTCAGTGCTGCAGCGGCGTCGGAAACGATGCCCAGATCCGGCGTGAATACACGACCGATCTGCGTGCCTTCGATGTCGACGTGAATGAACTTGCGACCTTCGGTGTAAACGTCAACCGAACCGGTGTGACGGTTGGCCCAACGGTTACCGATCCCCAACACCACGTCGGATTTCAGCATGGTCGCGTTGCCGTAACGGTGCGAAGTCTGCAGGCCAACCATGCCCACCATCAGCGGGTGATCGTCCGGGATAGTGCCCCAGCCCATCAGGGTCGGGATCACCGGGATGCCGGTCAGTTCAGCGAATTCAACCAGCAGATCGCTGGCGTCGGCGTTGATGATGCCGCCGCCGGCCACCAGCAATGGACGCTCAGCCTGATCCAGCAAAGCCAAAGCCTTCTCGACCTGAACGCGGGTCGCAGTCGGTTTGGCCAGCGGCAGCGGCTGGTAGGCGTCGATGTCGAATTCGATCTCGGCCATCTGCACGTCGAACGGCAGGTCGATCAGCACGGGGCCAGGACGGCCGGAGCGCATTTCAAAGAACGCTTTCTGGAACGCGTAAGGCACTTGGCCCGGTTCCAGAACAGTGGTCGCCCACTTGGTGACTGGCTTGACGATGCTGGTGATGTCGACAGCCTGGAAGTCTTCCTTGTGCATACGGGCGCGGGGTGCCTGGCCGGTAATGCAGAGGATTGGAATCGAGTCGGCCGAGGCGCTGTAGAGCCCGGTGACCATGTCGGTACCGGCAGGGCCGGAAGTACCGATGCACACGCCGATGTTGCCGGCCTTGGTGCGGGTGTAGCCCTCGGCCATGTGCGAGGCGCCTTCAACGTGGCGAGCAAGGACGTGATCGATGCCACCGACCTTCTGCAAGGCGGAGTACAGCGGGTTGATGGCAGCGCCCGGGATGCCAAAAGCGGTATCAACCCCTTCACGGCGCATCACCAGAACGGCGGCTTCGATTGCTCTCATTTTGCTCATGGTTTTGTGCCTCTTTACGTTTTGTAATTGTATACAAGTGGCTTTGCGCAGAGTGTATTCACGGCGGACGGCGCAGGTCAATCCATTTTCTCAAGCGCCTGTTTCATTCGTCGGAAGCCTGTCGGACTGTGGCTTTTCGTCGCATGTGACGCTTTTCGAGAATTATTGTATACAAAAAAATAACTCATTGTGTTCTATTTGTTGCATCGGCCTGCGGCAGAAAACCGCAGGCCCACGACTTTCCCTATAACAAAATGAGGACGGCACCATGAGCGCTTTAACCTTGAAAGTCGCAGTCAACTTGGTCAACCAAGCCATCACTGCAGGGCGCGGCATCAACGCCGCGCCGCTGACCATCGCGGTACTCGATACCGGCGGCCACCTGATCACCCTGCAACGCGAAGACGGCGCCAGCCTGCTACGTCCGAACATCGCCATCGGCAAAGCCTGGGGGGCGATTGCCCTGGGTAAAGGCTCACGCCTGCTGGCACTGGATGCACAACAACGCCCGGCGTTTATTGCCGCACTCAACAGCATGGGCCAAGGCAGCGTCGTGCCGGCACCGGGTGGTGTGTTGATTCGGGATCAGGCGGGGAATGTGCTGGGCGCGATCGGCATCAGCGGGGATTTGTCGGATATTGATGAGCAGGTGGCGATCAGGGCGGTGGAGGCGTTGGAGTTGCGGGCGGATGCGGGGGTGGCTGCCTGAATCTGCGTTGATTGAATAACTGCTATCGCGAGCAGGCTCGCTCCTACGGGGATTTGTGTTCAGACACAAAATGTTTGAACACCCCTGATCCCCTGTAGGAGTGAGCCTGCTCGCGATTGCTATCTACCAGACACATCCTGTCAACAGTTGACCGCTCCATTTGTCTTTCCCGGTACTAGCCTTTTCATGACCTGATCACAGAGGGCAAAGGAATGCCGGATCTACCTGCTGCACATAAATTGCGAGTCGGGCGCTATACCGAAGTCAGTCGAATCTATCTGTTAACCAGCACCACTTATCAACGAAAGCCGATTTTCACGAATTTTGCCTTGGGAAAATTGGTCGCTGATCAATTCCGAAACGCGCAAGATTCGGGGCTGGTGAGCTCATTAGCCTGGGTAGTCATGCCAGATCATTTCCATTGGCTGATTGAATTGCGACGAGGTTCATTGAGTGAGGTGATGCAAAAAACCAAATCGCTGAGCACCAAGGCTGTCAGGCACGCTTCCGGTGGAAACAGCGTTCTCTGGCAGAGAGGGTTTCATGACCGCGCGCTGAGACGGGAAGAAGACTTGGTGAGGATGGCGCGTTATGTCGTGGCCAACCCCTTGCGGGCCGGGCTGGTGGAGAAGCTTGGCGACTATCCGCTGTGGGATGCCATTTGGGTTTGAGCTGAAACCGAGTCGCCTCGATCGCGAGCAGGCTCACTCCTACAGGGGAACGCATTCCAAATGTGGGAGCGAGCCTGCTCGCGAAGCGGTCACCGCGGTCTTACTGATCCGGCTCACACCCCTTCAACACCAACCGGATTATCGTCTGCGCCGCCGCTTCATAATCTGCCTCGTCCAGCTTGTCCTTGCCGGTCACCGCAGAAATCTGCCAGTCGAAGTCGGCGTAGGTCTGGGTCGCGGCCCAGATGCTGAACATCAGGTGATTAGGGTCGATCGGGGCAATTTGCCCGCGGTCGATCCAGCTCTGGATGCAATCGATGTTGTGCTTGGCCTGGCCGTTGAGTTGCTCGACCAGGTCGGCGCTGAGGTGTGGGGCGCCGTGCATGATTTCGCTGGCGAATACTTTCGAGGCGAAGGGCAGGTCGCGGGAGATGCGGATTTTCGAGCGGATGTAGCCGCTCAGCACTTCGCTCGGTACGCCGTCCGGATTGAACGGGGTCGAGGCCTGCAAAATCGGCACGATGATGCTTTCCAGAACCTCGCGGTAGAGGTTCTCCTTGGACTTGAAGTAGTAGTAGACATTGGGCTTGGGCAATCCCGCCTTGGCGGCGATGTCGCTGGTTTTGGTCGCAGCGAAGCCCTTGTCGGCAAACTCCTCACTGGCGGCACGCAGGATCAGTTCTTTGTTGCGCTCGCGGATTGTGCTCATAAACCCGGTGGTTCCTTGCCTGTTCTGGCGGTTGCGCATGGTAGCACCGGCCTCGCGCAGCGCTCAAGAATGCCCCGTGTGGTCTGTGGTCGCGTTATGCTTCGCACCATTCATACATAAAAGGAAACAGGATTCATGGCAGGAAGCAGTTTGCTGGTGCTGGTCGACGATATTGCCACTGTGCTGGATGACGTGGCGTTGATGAGCAAAATGGCCGCCAAGAAGACCGCCGGCGTACTGGGCGATGATCTGGCGCTCAACGCCCAGCAGGTCTCCGGCGTGCGTGCCGAACGGGAAATCCCCGTGGTCTGGGCCGTGGCCAAGGGTTCGTTCGTCAACAAACTGATTCTGGTGCCGTCGGCGCTGGCGATCAGTGCGTTCGTGCCGTGGCTGGTGACACCATTGTTGATGGTCGGCGGTGCGTATCTGTGCTTTGAGGGTTTTGAGAAGCTTGCGCACAAGTTTCTGCACAGCAAGGCTGAAGACGAGGTCGAACATGCGCAACTGACTGAGGCGGTAGCCGATCCGGCGACCGATCTGGTGGCGTACGAGAAAGACAAGATCAAAGGCGCGATCCGCACTGACTTTATCCTCTCCGCAGAAATCATCGCGATCACCTTGGGCACCGTGGCTACTGCTTCGCTGACTCAGCAAGTGATCGTCATGTCCGGTATCGCGATTGTGATGACGGTGGGCGTGTATGGACTGGTGGCGGGCATCGTCAAACTCGACGACCTCGGCTTGTGGCTGACGCAAAAGCCTGGGCAGTTGGCGAAGAAAATCGGCAGCGCCATTCTCAGTGCCGCGCCGTACATGATGAAAACCCTGTCGGTGGTCGGCACGGCGGCGATGTTCCTGGTCGGCGGCGGCATCCTCACCCATGGCGTGCCGATCGTGCATGACTGGATTGAAGGCGTTGGCGCAGCGGCGGGGAGTGCCGGGTTTGCGGTGCCGATGTTGCTCAATGGCGTGGCGGGGATCATCGCTGGTGCTGTGGTGTTGGCGGTGGTTTCCGTTGTCGGCAAAATCTGGAAAGCCCTGAAAAACTGACATTCAACACAAAACCCTTTGTAGGAGTGAGCCTGGCCGCCC
>NZ_JBQYFW010000057.1:0-13502 GCF_056313565.1 Pseudomonas sp. 3B-A001-10F | reverse complement strand
CCCCCCCCCGGGGAACCGCATACAAACTGTGGGCCCGCGCTTGCTCGCGACGGGAGCGACTCGGTGTATCAGGCCGGCGCCAGACCAAAGAACGCCTGAATCAGGCGCAACTCCCGCCGCCGCTCCATGCAGCCGATCATGTGCCGATTGACCAGCCCTGCCCCGGCAATCGGAATCGCCATCACCCGCGGGTCATGGCTGACTTCCACCGATGACACCACGCCAACGCCCAACTCGGCCGCCACCGCTTCAGTCACCGCCTCACGGCTGTCCAGTTCCAGCAACACGCGCGGATGGATCGACGCCTGCGCACAGGCGTCATCAAATGTACGACGGGTGATCGAACTCGGCTCACGGAGCACCATGATCACCTGATCCAGTTCCTTGAGTTTCATTTCCCCGGCGCGCATCGCCCACGGGTGCCCTGCCGGCACCAACGCGCAAATCCGTGATTCGCTCAATGCCTGCAGGTGCAGGCCTTTGCGCGGCTCCACTTCGGTCAACACCGCCACATCGGCGTGTTCCGACAACAATGCAGCGAGGGTTTCCTGGGCATTGCCCAAGCGCAGGTTCACCGTAATTCCCGGATACCGCGCGCGCAGGCTCGCCAACATTGGCATGACCATATGCGGCCCGTCCGCCGCCACTTCCAGTCGCCCGGTGAGTAATTGCCGGTTGGCCTCGAGCATCGTCTGCGCCTCTTCCGCCAGGCCGAACATCGCGCGGGTAATCGCCGCGAGTTTGGTGCCCTCCTCGGTCAGTTCCACCCGTCGCGCGGTGCGCCGCAACAGGGTGATCTGGTAGTGCTCCTCCAGCGCCTTGATGTGCCCGGTAACCGCCGGCTGACTGATGAACAAGCGCGCGGCGGCACGGGTGAAGCTGCCTTCACGGGCCACGGCGTCGAAGGCGCGGAGCTGGAACAGGTTCATGAATAACTCTCACTGATGGCTGGCATAACAACAAACAATTTGATTGATGCAACGGCGAATTGCAACGTATGCCCCGTAGCTTCATCCCACAGCGCTATCCGAGGACACACGAATGAGTATTGCCGAACCCATCCTGCTCACTCCCGGCCCGTTGACCACTTCGGCCCGCACCCGCCAGGCGATGATGGTCGACTGGGGGTCATGGGATGACCGCTTCAATCAACTGACCGCCAGCCTTTGCGAACAATTGCTGGCGATCCTCAACGGCGCCGCCACTCACCACTGTGTGCCATTGCAGGGCAGCGGCACCTTCGCCGTCGAAGCAGCGATCGGCACATTGGTGCCGCGTGACGGCAAAGTCCTGGTGCTGATCAACGGCGCCTACGGCAAGCGTCTGGCGAAGATCTGCGAAGTGCTCGGCCGCTCGTTCAGCACCTTTGAAACCGCTGAAGATGAGCCGACCACCGCCGCTGACGTCGATCGCCTGTTGCGCGCCGATAGCAACATTACCCACGTTGCGCTGATCCACTGCGAAACCAGCACCGGCATTCTCAACCCGCTGGCGGAGATTGCCCAGGTCGTCGCGCAACACGGCAAACGCCTGATCATCGACGCCATGAGCTCCTTCGGCGCACTGCCGGTGGATGCGCAGCAAGTGCCGTTCGACGCACTGATCGCCGCGTCCGGCAAATGCCTGGAAGGCGTGCCGGGAATGGGCTTCGTGTTTGCTCGCAAAGAGTCACTGGCCGCTGCCGCCGGTAACTCGCATTCGCTGGCAATGGACCTGTACGACCAGCACGCTTACATGATGAAAACCGGGCAATGGCGCTTCACCCCGCCGACCCACGTGGTCGCGGCGCTGCACGAAGCGCTGCTGCAATACAACGAAGAAGGTGGCCTGCCGGCGCGGCATGCGCGCTATGCCGCCAACTGTCAGGCATTGATGGATGAGATGGGCAAACTCGGTTTGCGCAGCTTCCTGCCGGCGGCGATTCAGGCGCCGATCATTGCCACGTTCCATGCGCCGCAAGATCCGCGTTATCAGTTCAAGGATTTCTACGAGCGGGTCAAGGCCAAGGGTTACATCCTCTATCCGGGCAAATTGACCCAGGTCGAAACCTTCCGCGTCGGTTGCATCGGCCATGTCAGCCCGGACGAAATGCGCCAGGCCGTGGCGGCGGTCGGCGAAGTGCTGCGCGAGATGGAAGTCCTCGAAATCTGAGCCACACCACCAATCCCTTGTAGGAGTGAGCCTGCTCGCGATGAGGCCGTGTCAGTCGACGAAGCTGTTGAGTAATCAACCGCTATCGCGAGCAGGCTCATTCCTACAGTTTGAATTGCATTGCCAACTCAGGAATTTGATCAACATGAACTACATCAATCCAAACAAGCTGCAAGCCGCGATCCTCGACTGGGCCGGCACCGTGGTCGATTTCGGCTCGTTCGCACCCACGCAGATTTTCGTCGAAGCCTTCGCCGAGTTCGACGTGCAGGTCTCCATCGAAGAAGCCCGTGGCCCGATGGGCATGGGCAAGTGGGATCACATCCGCACCCTCTGCGATCAGCCGCAAGTGGCCGAGCGTTATCGCAAGGCATTCGGCCGCACGCCGACCGATGACGACGTCACCGCGATCTACAAGCGCTTCATGCCGCTGCAGATCGAGAAGATCGCCGAGCACTCGGCGCTGATTCCCGGCGCGCTGGAAACCATCGCCAACCTGCGTCAACAAGGGATCAAGATCGGTTCCTGCTCCGGTTATCCGAAGCAAGTGATGGACAAGGTCGTCGAACTGGCTGCCACCAACGGCTACGTCGCCGACCACGTGGTTGCCACCGACGAAGTGCCGAATGGTCGCCCATGGCCGGCACAGGCCCTGGCCAACGTCATCGCGCTGGGCATCGACGATGTCGCGGCGTGCGTGAAGATCGATGACACCGTGCCGGGCATTCTCGAAGGCCGCCGCGCCGGGATGTGGACCGTGGCACTGATCTGTTCGGGCAACGCGCTGGGTCTGGATTACGCCGGTTTCCGCGCCTTGGGCAGCGATGAACTGGCCAGCGAACGCAAGCGCATTCACGCGCTGTTCGAAGGCTCGCGCCCGCATTACATGATCGACACCATTACCGATTTGCCGGAAGTCATCGCCGACATCAACAAGCGTCTGGCCAACGGTGAAATGCCGCAATCGAGCTGATTCCTGCCGCTTGCTGCAAAGACAAACGCCAGTGTCTTGCCGACACTGGCGTTTTCTTATTGGCAAAGCCTCGATTCAGAGCATTGAAAGTCCGATCAGCCTCAGGCAAATCCGCCAAAGCGGATTACAGTTAAAGCATGCCGTCGGCCAAGAACGGCAGGTTTGAACCCTGATCTGTGAGGAAACACCGTATGCCGTGGACAAGTTCCGAATCCCGCTACAGCACCGTCTCGGTCCTGTTGCACTGGCTGATGCTGGTCCTGTTGGTGCTGGTGTACGCCAGCATGGAGTTGCGCGGTCTGTTTCCCAAAGGCAGTGGCGGGCGCACGCTGATCCGCGAAGTGCATTACATGCTCGGCCTGACCGTGTTTGTGCTGGTGTGGTTTCGCCTGCTCGCGCGCAGCATTGGTCCGGCGCCAAAAATCTTCCCCGCCTCACCGCAATGGCAAACCGTGCTGGCGCGGCTGATGCACTGGGCCTTGTACCTGTTCATGATCAGCATGCCGATTCTCGGCTGGCTGATCACCAGCGCCGAAGGGCATCAGGTGATGTTCTATGGTTTTGATCTGCCGCTGCTGGTCGCGGAGAACAAGGATTTCGCCAAACAGGTCGAGTACTGGCATGTGCTCATTGCCACGATCGGCTACTGGCTGATCGGCCTGCACGCGCTGGCGGGGATCTATCACCACTATGTGGTGCGCGATAACACCCTGCTGCGGATGATGCCCAAGCGCGGTTGAGCGTCAGGGGCTGGCGATAAACCCGCGCCGCCCCTGCAAACCTCCGGTATGAATGAAGATCAGCCGTGTGCCGGCTGCGAACCTGCCCGCCTCGACTTGCAGTTTGAGCGCCAGCAACGCCTTGCCGGTGTACAGCGGCTCCAGAGGAACGCCGCTGGCCTGTTCGGTTTGTTCGATGAACTCAAGCAACGCCGGATCAACCTTGGCGAAACCGCCTCGGCTGGCGTCGATCAGTTCATAGCGCCCGTTGCCCTGCCCTGCGGCTTGCAGGATCGACTCGACTTGCGGCGCCACGCCGTGATCGTCTGGCACAGCCAGTGCGCCATAGACCGGGTGGGCCCCTGCTTCGGCCAGCAGCAATCCCGCCAATGTCGTGCCGGTGCCGCAGGCCAGCCACCAAGCGTGAAAATCACTCCAGCCCAGCGTGTGCAATTGCGCTTGCACCTGCTGTTTGATGGCCGCACAACCGAGCGCCCCCGTTAAGCTGCCACCGCCCTCGGGCACCGCATACAACTGCGGATACTGCGCGCGCCAAGGCGCCCAGAATCCCGGTTCATTGCGTGCGCGATAGCCGCCATAACCCAACCAATGCAGTTGCATGCCGAAGGCTTGCAGATCCTGCACGGTCGGCGTTTCCTGCGCATGCCCGCGCAACAGCCCCACGGTTTTGAACCCCAGCCGTTTTCCCGCCGCCGCCAACGCATGCAGATGATTGGAGTGAGCCCCACCGAGACTGATGATGCCTTCGGCACCCACGCGATCAGCGGCCTTGAGGTGTTCGACGAGTTTGAACCATTTGTTGCCGCTGATCAGCGGGTCGATCTGGTCGAGGCGCAGGATGGCGACTTCAATGCCGGCGGTTGCGAGCCAGTCGAGTTGAAGCGGTTGTAGCGGGGCTTGGGGGAGCCAGTTGGAGGGAGGCAAAAGCATGGGCGGCGATTCGATCTGGACAGAGCCGGCATTCTAGTCGCTCACAAGCCGCCATCGCGAGCCTGCTCGCGAAAGCGGAGTGTCAGCCAATACATATGTCGACTGACACGACGCCTTCGCGAGCAGGCTCGCTCCCACAGGTTCAGCGCAGGGCTTAAAGTTCAGCAGCGAGGCGCGAGCCTTGGTTGATCGCGCGTTTGGCATCCAGCTCAGCCGCGACATCCGCACCGCCGATCAGGTGCACGTTCTGCCCCGCTTCCACCAGACCGTCATGCAATTCACGCAGCGGATCCTGCCCCGCGCAAATCACGATGTTGTCCACCGCCAGCACTTGCGGCTCGCCGGTTTCACCGATGCGGATATGCAGGCCTTGGTCATCGATGCTCAGGTATTCAACGCTGTTGAGCATTTGCACCTGCTTGTTCTTCAGACCGGTACGGTGAATCCAGCCAGTGGTTTTACCCAGACCATCACCGACCTTGGTTTTCTTGCGCTGCAACAGAAACACTTCGCGGGCCGGCGCGTGCGGTGCGGCTTTGATCCCGGCCACACCCCCACGGGCCTCCAGTTGCGTATCGATGCCCCACTCTTTCCAGAACGCGGCGCGATCCTGGCTGGTGGCCACGCCTTGGTGAACGAGGAATTCCGAGACGTCAAAACCGATACCGCCTGCGCCAATCACCGCCACGCGTTTACCCACCGGCTTGCGCTCAAGGATCACGTCCAGGTAGCTCAGCACCTTGGCATTCTCGACACCCGGAATTGCCGGCACGCGCGGTGCAATGCCAGTGGCGAGGATGATCTCGTCGTAACCGCCTTCCACCAGTTTCGCGACATCGACGCGGGTGTTCAGGCACACCTCGACATTCGTGGTCTGCAACTTGCGTTTGAAGTAACGCAGGGTTTCGAAGAACTCTTCCTTGCCCGGCACGCGTTTGGCAATGTTGAACTGGCCGCCAATTTCGCTGGCCGAATCGAACAGGGTCACTTGATGGCCACGCTCGGCAGCCACGGTCGCGGCGGACAAACCGGCAGGGCCGGCGCCAACCACAGCGATTTTCTTGATCTGCTGCACCGGCAGATAATTGAGTTCGGTTTCGTGGCAGGCACGCGGGTTGACCAGGCAACTGGTCAGCTTGCCGCCGAAGGTGTGATCGAGGCACGCCTGATTGCAACCGATGCAGGTGTTGATTTCGTCAGCGCGGCCTTCAGCGGCCTTGTTGACGAAGTCCGGATCGGCGAGGAACGGCCGCGCCATCGAGACCATATCGGCATCGCCTTCAGCCAGAATCTGCTCGGCGATTTCCGGGGTGTTGATGCGGTTGGTGGTGATCAGCGGAATCTTCACCGAACCGCGCAGCTTGGCCGTGACCTTGCTGAATGCCGCACGCGGCACTTTGGTGGCGATGGTCGGGATCCGCGCTTCGTGCCAGCCGATGCCGGTGTTGATGATGGTTGCGCCGGCCTGCTCGATGGCTTTGGCCAGGGTGACGATCTCGTCCCAGGTGCTGCCGCCCTCGACCAGGTCGAGCATCGACAGACGGAAAATGATGATGAAGTTCGGGCCGACCGCTTCACGCACGCGACGAACGATTTCCACCGGCAGGCGCATACGGTTTTCGTAGCAGCCGCCCCAGCGGTCGGTGCGGTGGTTGGTGTGCGCGGCGAGGAACTGGTTAATGAAATAACCTTCCGAGCCCATGATCTCGACGCCGTCGTATTCGGCGGTCTGCGCCAATACCGAACAGGTGACGAAATCGCTGATCTGCTTCTCGATGCCTTCCTCGTCCAGCTCTTTGGGCTTGAACGGGTTGATTGGTGCCTGAATCGCGCTCGGCGCGACTTGTTTCGGGCTGTAGGCATAACGCCCGGCGTGGAGGATCTGCATGCAGATCTTGCCGCCCGCGTCGTGTACCGCGCGGGTGACGATCCGGTGCTTGAGCGCTTCTTCCTCGGTGGTCAGCTTGGCCGCCCCGGAGTACACGCCGCCCTCGTCGTTCGGGCCGATACCACCGGTGACCATCAGGCCAACGCCGCCACGGGCACGTTCGGCGAAGTACGCCGCCATGCGCTCGAAACCGCCCGGTTTTTCTTCAAGGCCGGTGTGCATCGAACCCATCAAGGTGCGGTTGCGCAGCGTGGTGAATCCCAGATCCAGCGGGGCCAACAGGTGCGGGTAGTGAGCGGCGGTCATCGGTAACTCCACAACGAGCAATCACGGAAAAGTAGCGGGCGCTCTGCGGCTCCCGTCAGTCATGTTCGACAGACTAAGAGTCGCATCGCTGTCACTCAATGACCGTAACTGACAACTTATTGATCCAAATGCGCAGCACCCCTTGGCAATCAGGTCCATGGGCCCTACCCTAGTCGCCATACCCTGTACCCGGTAGCTGTTGGTTTTCATGCGCAAACTTTTGTACCTGTTTTTCTCCATGGCCCTCGTCGCCGCCCTGACCACCTACGCCATGTGGGCGGCGGACCGGCCGGCGGGCCATTACCTGTCGGACTTACGCATTAAAGTGGCGGTCGATCAGGGCATCCCCGCCGATCGTGGCAATCTGCTGGGCATCCAGCCTGAGCTGTTTCCCACCGATTATCAAAGCACCGAGCGCTTGCACCGCAAGCTCGCAGCCTATCTGCAGCAAGCCCAGGATCAAGGCCTGCTGAACGATAAAACCGTCGTGGTGCTGCCGGAGAACGTCGGCACCTGGCTGCTGCTCAGCGGCGAAAAAGACGAGCTGTATCAGGCCCCGACCCTCGCCGAGGCGATGAACTGGCTGGCGGCGAGCAATCCCTTGCTATTCGCCCGCGCCTGGCTCAGCGCCAACGGCAGCGACCGCCTCAACGACGCGTACCTGCGGATGAAAGCCAAGGCGATGGCCAAGGATTACCAGGCGCTGTTCGGTGGTCTGGCCAAAGAATTTCACGTGACCCTGGTGGCCGGCTCGATCGTGTTACCGGAACCCAGCGTTCGCGATGGCCAGCTCAAACCCGGTAGCGGTGCCCTGTTCAACAGCAGCGTGGTGTTCGGCCGCGATGGCGTGCCGCTGGGCCAGCCGCAACGGCAGATGCACCCGGTATTCGATCAGCGCGAAGTGCTCGAAAGCGCAGACAAACACGCGCTCAACGTGGTCGACACCCCGGCCGGACGCCTTGGCGTATTGATTGGCAGCGACAGTTGGTACCCCGACAATTACCGCAAACTCGACGAGCAAAACGCGCAATTGATCGCGGTACCGGCGCAGGTATTCGGTCAAGGTGCGTGGAATCAGCCATGGCGCGGTTACAAAGGTTCAAGCACACCGGGGTCGGTCAGCCTAAAACCCGGAGAAGTCACCGAAGGACAAGCCTGGCATCGACTGACACTGACCGCGCAACCACCGAGCAGTCGAGCGATTGCCGGCATCAGTGTGTTCCTGCGCGGGCAGTTCTGGGACAAGGCCAGTGCCGGTCAGAGTTTCCTCAGCAGCAACGGTCAGCAGTTCGCCGATGGCGATGACCGGGGCGCGCGTTTGTTGAACATCTGGTTGTAAGCCATGAAGCCCCTGCCGATGCGCCTCGGGGACCTGTCGGTGGGCTTTGTTCACAGCCTCGCCGATGCCGTGCGCAGTCATGGGGCGGATCCGCAGCCGTTGCTGGAGCAATATGGTCTGGACGCCGCGCGACTGGCCGAGGCCGGGGCGCGTTTGTCGATTCCGCGCTATATGCGCCTGGGCCACGCGGCGATTCAGTTGACTGGCGATTCGGCGCTGGGCCTGCGCATGGGCCAGCTCAGTCGCTTGAGTCAGGCCGGGCTGGCCGGCGTCACCGCTGCGCAAGCGCCGACCGTGCGAGAAGCCGCGCGCTGCCTGATCCGTTTCGAGGCGTTGTACGGTTCCAATTATCGCGGTCAGTCCAGTTTCCATGAAGATGCCCATGGCGCGTGGCTGCGTTTCTATTCGATCAGCCCGTACAACGCCTATAACCGTTTTGTCGTGGACTCGATCATTGCCGGATGGCTGCATCAGCTCTCCAGTGTCAGCCGCGAACCGCTGCGCGCCGAACGCATTGAAATCGAATTCGATGAGCCGGATTACCGCGAGGCGTACGACTTGCTGGGGGATTGCCCGATCCAGTTCGGTGCCGAGGGCAATCAACTGCGCCTGAGCCTGAACAGCCTCGCACAGCGCAATCCCGAGCATTGCCCGAGTACCTGGCGGCATCTGCTACAACTGTGTGAACGCGAGCTGGAGCAATTGACTCGCACCCGCAGCCTGCGCGAACGCATCACTCAACTGTTGGGGCCATTACTCAATGGTGGCCGGGAACCCGACCTGGAAGAAGTGGCGGCACGCCTGAAGCTGCCGACCTGGACGTTGCGGCGCAAACTGGCCGAGGAAGGCACGCAGTTTCGCGCAATCCTCAATGACACTCGCCGGGACCTGGCGATGACTTACATCCGCGATACCGAATTGGCATTCGGTGAAATCGCCTACCTGCTGGGTTTTGCTTCAGCCGAAGCGTTCCAGCGCGCCTTCAAACGCTGGAGCGGTCAGACGCCCGGCGAATTCCGCCGCAGTCACCGCAAAACGGCCTGAAAGCAGCTGCGAGCTATAAGCTGCAAGCTGCAGGTTAAAGCTCGGTGGCGTCTTCGGCTGGCTCGGGTTGGTCCAGTTCAAAGGCCTGGTATTCGAGCAGCTCTTCTTGATATTCATCCATCGTGTAATCCCCCTGCTGCTCTCTTGAATGGGCCTGAGCAAATGCCCAGTGCCTCGAGCTTAACGTGCTCGTATGAAGGAAAAGTGAAACCCGGCCTTCATGAATAAAACGTAGCAGGTGGTCAGGAATTTATCGCAGGATTTTTGTCAGGGGAATGTAACGAAATTTAAGGCAACCCAAAAACCACTGTGGGAGCGAGCTTGCTCGCGAAGGCGGCCAGTCAGTCACATGCGTGCTGAATGTTCCGACGCTTTCGCGAGCAAGCTCGCTCCCACAGGGGTTGCGGTGAGGCTGGATTATTGGCCGGACGCAGGCATCGCCGGAATCGGCTCGGATGGCGGGGGGATATCCGGGTTGGCCGGTGGCGTGATGGTTTCGGTCGCCGGTGCCGGTTCTGCACTCGGCGCAGGAGTGATCGGCGCGGCCTCTGCCGGTGGCGCAACCGGTTCAGACGTCACGGGTGCGGTCTCGGCAGGTGCGGGAGCGGGCTCCGCTGCAGGCGCAGGCGTTGGAGTCGGCGCTGGCGTTGGCGCCAGCGCTGCCGGAGCAGCCTTCGTCTCAGGTACACCCAGGTCAGCCTTCGGCTTCTCTTCAATGTGCGCAGCTTTCTTTGCTTCCGCCGGCAGGAACAATTCCACCAACGTAAAGAATCGCTCGTAAAACTTCTGCGACGTCACCGTCTCGCTGGCGACTTTGACCATCGAATCGTCGGACGAGCCGATCGGCATCGACACCGAGCCCAACACCCCCACGCCGAGGCTGGCCGAGTTGTTGGTCTTCTTCAGCGCATAACGATCCTGCAAGGCGTTGGCGAACATCGTCGCATGGTGCCCGACACTGCCGTCATCGGCGCAGACCACGTTGAAGCTGATCTCCATGTGGGTGTCGCCGGTTTGCTGGAAGCTCTTGTGGCCACTGACCAGTTTCGGGTCACTGCTGGTGATGATGTAGCCCTGGCTAAGCAATGCACGGCGCGCCGCTTCGCAACTGGCCGCGTCGGTCACCGGGTAATTGCGCGAAAACGTACCGGAGTCATCGAAGTTCTCATGCTCATACATCGGCTTGTCTTTCGAACAGCCGGCAACAGCGGTCAACAACAGCGCCAACCCGACAACACGCATGGGAGTGGAAATCAACATTGAACATCCTGAGAGAAAACAGTGCGGGGCGTATTGTGCAACAGATCACGCCCCGGCGGCGCATGGATTAGTGTCTTAAAGCAGTTACAACTCTACCGACCTTCAGTTGCGGGAAAAAGTCGCAATGCCAGATGATCGATGAACACGCGCAACTTTGCCGTGGCGTGGCGACTGGATGGCCATAGGACCCAGAACTGTCCGGTGTGTTCCAGATGCGCGTCGAGCACACGACGCAAGCACCCTTGCGCCTCGGCCTCGCGGGTCATGAAGTCCGGCAGACAGGCAATGCCCATACCGGCCAGCGCCGCGTGGCTTACCGCCTCAATCGACGTACTGACCAACCGCGTCGGCAACGTCGGCTCTGCGGCACCCTCCGCGCGAATCAGCGGCCAGGTTTCCAGTTTGCCGGTGGCATGAAACGTATGCCGAAGGCACGCGTGATCCGCCAGATCGGCGGGCGTCTGCGGCACACCGCGTTGCGTCAGATAAGCCGGACTGGCCACCAGCACCATGTGAAACTCGCCCAACGCTCGCGCCATCAGTCGCGAATCCCGTGGCTTGCCAGTGCGGATCACGGCGTCGAAACCTTCTTCAACCACGTCGACCATGCGATCGGTCAAATCCAGATCCAGCTCGATCTGCGGGTACAAGGCCATGAATTCAGTCATGACCGGCATCACCAAACCATGCACCTGCGGCAGGCTGATGCGCAACTTGCCATGGGGTTTCGCAGCAGCGTCACACAACTCGAACTCCGCCGCCTCGACCTCCGCGAGGATCTTGCGGCAACGTTCGAGAAACAGCGCACCTTCACTGGTCAGCGTGACGCTGCGCGTGGTGCGTTGAAACAGCCGCACGCCCAGTCGCGCTTCCAGCCGTGCAATGCTTTTGCCCACCGCCGACGATGACACCCCTTGCAGCCGGCCAGCCTCAGTAAAACTGCGCGTCTCGGCGACCTGAACGAACACCGAAATACTGCCCAGGCTATCCATACCACCCTCCCATTGCCGACATCCGTGTCCGATATGTTCGGAACCTTAACCCGTTTTTCGCCGATGTGCAGCGCTCTACCCTGTGTTCCTCGTCAACACTGCACAAGGATGCCGGCTCATGAACGATGCCCAACTCGGTTGCCCCACACTTGAACAACCCGTCGCTCGCCGCGAGCGATTACCCCTCGCCGCGCTCCTGGCACTGGCCACCGCCGGATTCATTACGGTCATGACCGAAGCTCTGCCCGCCGGCTTGTTGCCGCAGATGAGCAGCGGCCTGAATGTCTCCCAGGCACTGATCGGGCAATTGGTCACGCTGTACGCTTTCGGCTCGATACTGGCAGCCATCCCGCTGACGATCGCCACCCGCGGCTGGCGAAGAAAACCGCTGCTGCTGGCCGCTATCGCAGGTTTTGCCATCGCCAACAGCCTCACCGCCCTGTCGGAATGGTACTGGCTGACGCTGATCGCACGGTTTATTGCCGGCGTATTTGCCGGGTTGCTGTGGGCACTCCTGGCAGGTTACGCGAGCCGCATGGTCGCTCCGCACATGCAAGGCCGCGCCATAACGATAGCGATGCTCGGCGCGCCACTGGCGCTGTCGCTGGGAATCCCCGCAGGCACCCTGCTGGGCACCCTGGTCGGCTGGCGCCTGAGCTTCGCGATCATGACCGGACTGACCGTGGTGCTGGTGATCTGGGTGCACTGGCAAGTTCCGGACTTCGCCGGCGAACGCGTGGGAAACCGCATGCCGCTGCGTCAGGTGTTCACCTTGCCCGGCGTGCGATCCGTGTTGCTGGTCACGCTAACCTACGTCGTCGCGCACAACTTGCTGTACACCTACATCGCGCCGTTCCTGCAGCCATCCGGGCTTGATGCCAATGTCGACCGCGTGCTGCTGGCATTCGGCCTCGCTTCAGTGCTGAGCCTATGGATCGTCGGCAGCCTGATTGACCGTTGGCTGCGCGAACTGGTGTTGATCAGTGCCGGGCTGTTCATGCTGTCAGCGGTCGTGGTGGGCCTGTGGCGCGACTCGCCGATTGTCATTTACATCGCTACCGCAGTCTGGGGACTGGCGTTCGGCGCCATGCCATCGCTGCTGCAAACCGCATCTGCCAAAACCGCGAAAGAGGCTGCCGATACAGCGCAATCGATGCTGGTGACGCTATGGAATGTCGGGATTGCTGGCGGTGGTTTGGTCGGAGGGCTGTTACTGGGAAACCTTGGGGTGGGGGCATTTCCGTGGATCGTTGCCGGATTGCTGGTATTGACCTTGTCTGTGGCGGTCAACGCCCGAGACCAAGGTTTTCCAAAAGCTGGATGAGACCGAATGAGCTGTTGGGTTGAAGCCAGGCGGCTGGAAAAACGGTCGGCTGGAAGGCCGTCTTCGCGAGCAGGCTCGCTCCCACAATTGGATTGAGTAAATCCGCAAGAAACAGGTCGGCTGGCAGGTCGCCATCGCGAGCAAGCTCACTCCCACAGTTTGAATTCGTGCGCGGCCCACGCGGCAAAGCCGCCCCACTCCACAGGATGAGCGTTAGCTCGGCTGCAGCTTTTGATCTTGATCCACCGGTCCCGTCGGCAGGCTGAGTGGAGGGGTTTATCCGGGGTGGGAGCGCAGCGACCGTTTGGCGAAGCCAAACACATCGAGAGAAGGTGCAGCGAAGCAAACCGTAGGCGATGCCCCCCGGATGAATCCCGGAGCGAAGGAACCCCGAGCTTTAGCGAGCGGGCCGAACGTTGGGACAAGCCTTAATGAGATGGTCAGCCCGGTGAGATCCTCGGCGGGTCTAAACTTGCCGAGGCTCTCTTTTTACCGAAGGAGGATCTCTCATGAATACCATCACGCTTTTGGGTATCGACATCGGCAAACACACTT
>NZ_JBQYFW010000056.1:0-14818 GCF_056313565.1 Pseudomonas sp. 3B-A001-10F | reverse complement strand
ATCTTGCTTAGTGGCGCTCCTGAAAAGTTCAAAAGATCGCAGCCTGCGGCAGCTCCTACAGGGGACTGTGCATGAACCGGCCTTTGAAGTTGACGTCGAAGCCGCAGTTGGCCTTGCAGTCGTATCTGGACAGTTTGCTCCAGGAAATTCCTGACGCGTTGCCGACGCCAGTCGAAGTTGTCGAAGAAAGTACCGAGGCGCTGGACGAGTTTCAGGCCGCAGTGCTGGAAGAGCAGGCGCGTGATGCGCAGAAGGCTGCCAAACCTGTCGCACCGGTTGTCGCGCCTGCCGCCGCACCGGTCGCCAAGGCACCGGTTGCATTGATTGAAGAAGCCGAGCCGGTTCGCGCGTCCGTTTCGACACTGGCACCGCTGCTGCAAACCCAATTGCTGAAAACCGCGCCGGAACCGGCAGTGGTCGAACCGGCCCCAGCTCCGGTTGCACCCGCGCCTGTCGAACAGACGCTGGTTCCGCCGCTGGTGGAAGTGCATCTGCCGCCGAACAACACGCCGCCACCGGTGGAAACCGATGGACGTCCGGCCTGGGCCTCGGAAGCGTTCGAATGCCTGCTGTTCGACGTCGCCGGCCTGACGCTGGCCGTGCCGCTGGTGTGCCTCGGCTCGATCTACTCGCTGGCCGGCCACGAGCTGACGCCGCTGTTCGGTCAGCCGGAATGGTTCCTCGGCATCCTGCCGAGCCAGGCCGGTAATTTGAAAGTGTTGGACACCGCGCGCTGGGTCATGCCGGATCGCTACCGCGATGACTTCCGTCAGGGCCTGCAGTACGTGATTTCGGTACAAGGTTACGAGTGGGGGCTCGCGGTGCATCAGGTCAGCCGCTCGTTGCGTCTGGACCCGAATGAAATCAAATGGAGAAGTCACCGGGGTCAGCGGCCATGGCTCGCCGGCACCGTGATTGAGCACATGTGTGCATTGCTTGACGTTTCCGCACTGGCCGAGTTGATCGCCAGCGGTGGGGCAAAGCACCTCGGCGGCCACAAGCCGCTACATAAACCGACATAGCAGCCGACATAACAATCAGGCGACGGCATTGTTGAATGCCGCCACACAGAACACACACCGCTCAGAGCGGTTTTTTCGAGGGGTCAGGGTATGAGTAGTCAGGCGACGAATGCAAAAGGTTCTGAAGATCCGATCCTGCAATGGGTGACCTTCAAACTGGACAACGAGACTTACGGCATCAACGTGATGCGCGTGCAGGAAGTGCTGCGCTACACCGAGATCGCTCCGGTGCCGGGCGCGCCAAGCTACGTGCTGGGCATCATCAACCTGCGCGGTAACGTGGTCACCGTGATCGACACCCGTCAGCGCTTCGGCCTGAGCACCGGCGAGATCAGCGACAACACCCGTATCGTCATCATCGAAGCCGACAAGCAAGTCGTCGGCATCATGGTCGACAGCGTGGCCGAAGTGGTTTATCTGCGTCAGTCGGAAATCGAGACGGCGCCGAACGTCGGCAACGAAGAGTCGGCCAAGTTCATCCAGGGCGTGTGCAACAAGAACAACGAGTTGCTGATCCTGGTCGAGCTGGACAAGATGATGAGCGAAGAAGAATGGTCGGAACTGGAGAGCATCTGATTGATTCTCGAGGTCGCGGTCATTGTCCTGTTCCTCTTCTGGGCAGGCACACTGGCAATGTTTGTGTCGTACATCAAGGCGCAGCGGTTGATCGCTGCGCAACAGGCTCAGGGCGATGCGTTGCGTGATCAGCGCATCAAGGACCTGGCCAAGCGTGTCGACGACTACCAGAACGGCAACGTGCGCATGGGCGACGCCCTGCACGAGTTGCGCGCGGTGGTGAATCCGTTGCCGGACAAGATTGTCGCGCTTGAACAACGCGACCCGTCGAGCCTGTCATTCGCCCAAGCGGCGAAACTGGTGGGCATGGGCGCAAGCGTGGATGAACTGACTCAGTCCTGCGGGTTGACACAGGCAGAGGCGGAGTTGATGCGCAAACTTCACAAAAACTGATTTTTGCGCCCAAGCTGATGGCCTATTCGCGAGCAAGCTCGCTCCCACATTAGATCGGTGTACGCCGAACCAATGTGGGAGCGAACTTGCTCGCGAAGGCGTCTTCGAAGTCTCAGTAATCATCCCCGCGATCGGTGACGTCTTTCTCGACCATCGGCGCATTCGGGTCCTGCCCCTCGGGGAATTTGCCCTTCAGGTTCCACGCAAACGCGATGATCTCGGCGATGGTGCGGTACAACTCTTCGGGAATGCTGTCGCCCAGCTCCATTCGCGCCAACAACCGCACCAGTTCAGCGTTCTCGTAAATCGGCACTTCACAGTCGCGAGCAATGCGCAGAATTTCTTCGGCCAGTTCGTCATCACCTTTGGCGGTGAGGGTTGGCGCGTGGTTGCCGTCGTATTTGAGGGCGATGGCCTGGCGTGGGGCAGTGGAATCGTTCATGCGGTTTCGTCGACCCAGCGATGTTCAAGACGGGTTTGGTTGCCTTGCGGCGGGGTGCCATGGTGGCAGTCGATGTCGCCGACGTTCAGCCCGCGATCGAGCAGGCGCTGGCGCAGGGCAAACAGGTTGTTTTCGATGAGTTCGGCGGTGTACGGCCGTTCGGCCCACAGTTGGCTGGACAGGCTGCCGGCGATCAACTGCGCCTGAATTTGCATCGGCCCGAGCGGTTCCATGTCGAACGCCAGATCGACGCGCCACAGTTGTTGCTTGGGCTCGCGCTCATCGCGACGCTCGTTCGCTTGCGGTTCTCGCTCCGGTGCTTCTTCACGCTGAAACTTGACCTGCAACGGCACGATGTCCTGCAGATTGCGCATGGGAATTTCCAGCTGCCAGGTGCTGAGCAGGCGCCCATCGTCGGTGACGCCGGTCTGCTCCAGGCTCGACAGTTGATGGCTTTGCAGGCGTGAAACAGCGGCAGCAGCGAGGCGCAACAATTGTTCCAGATCGCCTTCGCCGTCCAGGCTTTGCAGCAAACGCTCTGGCAGTGGGAAGCTGCTTGGCACCGGTTTCGCGCTGACCTGACCGAGCATGCCGAGCGCATTACGCACGAAACTCGGCAGCGCTTGCGCCAGGGTGTTGGCGGCGATGATTGCGTTGAAACTGGTGCTGCTCGGCAAACCCGGGGTCAGTTGTGCGATCAGCTTGAGCAGATCGGCTTTCATGTCCGGTGCCAGCGTCGGGTTCTGCCCGGTCAGCAGTTTGCCTTCGAGGAACACGCCGCTGTTGGCCAGGGCAAGGGCCACGCCTTTGGCGGTGCTCAGTTGTTGCACGTCCGGGAGGCTGGCAAGGAGCTTGTCGACCAACGCGCGTAGATCCGCAGAGGTTTGGTCGGTGGGGGGTGGCAGGTTTTGCAGCGCGTTCAACAACCCGCTCAGCGACGCCTGACGACTTTGCTGGCCGAGCAGTTGCTGACTCACGGCCAGTTGTTCCTGACGGCTGCTCATTGGCAGGAATTTCAGGGATTGTGCGTCTTCGACCAACGCCGACAGCAAAGTGCCGATGCGCAGCGGCTGCGGGCTGTCGATGGTCAGTGTGCTGCCGCTCTGGGCGGTGTTGAGCAAACTGACCAAGGAGCGGAACACCGCTGCCTGCCCCGGCGTCTGCCGCAGCGCCTGCGAGGTCAGCACTTTGCCTTGCAGCAGCGTACCGACCGGCAATTGTGCGGTGTCGATGCGGGTGAGGGCGGCGACGCTGCTGGCAATGGCTTGTTGCACAGTAATCGCCAGATTGCCCGCCGAGGGCTGAGTGATCGCCAGACTGGTGCCTTGGGGTAGCGGCAGATTGCTGGTCGCTTGCACGGTGGTCTGGCGTCCGCCGTCGACGGTCACCTTGAGCAATAGCTGAAAAGTCTGATCCGCCTGCTTGAGCGACAACACCTCGGCCTTGGCGCTTTGCCCGGCGCCGATCAGGCCTTCGACCGGGGTCAGCAGCTTGAGCAGCTCACCGACCTGCGGGCGAACGGTCGCCGGGGTGGTGGGCGGGAGCGGGAGGATGTTTATTTCGCCTGTCATACGCGGACACAACCTGAGGAAAATGCACTCTTGAGAGTAAGGCACGACATGTATAATGCCGCCCGTCTTGCGCTTCGAATAAAAAACATAGCAATTGTTTGACCCAGCTCTCTAGATCGAGCCGTCAATGCATCTATGCTGCATCTCTTTAACGGCCGCGCCAGAGCCGACTTGAACCGTATAAGGCCCGTGATCCCTTGACCAGTCCTGTCCTGCAAACCGTTGCCCTCGCGTGTGAACGTGATCTGCGGCTGCTCTTCGAAAATCTCGAATTGAGACTCGCCAGTGGCGATATGGTGCAGATCAGCGGTCCCAACGGCAGCGGCAAGACCAGCCTGTTGCGTCTGCTTTCAGGGCTGATGCAGCCGACCGCCGGGCACGTCCTGCTCAATGGCCAGCCGCTGACCGAACAACGCAGCGAACTCGCCCGCAACCTGCTGTGGATCGGCCACGCCGCCGGGATCAAGGATTTGCTGACCCCGGAAGAAAACCTCTCCTGGCTCTGCGCCCTGCATCATCCCGCCGAACGCGACGCCATCTGGCAAGCCTTGGCAGCCGTAGGATTGCGCGGTTTCGAAGATGTTCCCTGCCACAGTCTGTCCGCCGGTCAGCAACGCCGCGTGGCGTTGGCTCGTTTGTATCTGGACAGCCCGCCGCTGTGGATTCTCGATGAGCCGTTTACCGCACTGGACAAGCAGGGCGTGGCGCAGCTCGAAGAGCATCTGGCCGGACACTGCGAACGCGGTGGTCTGGTGGTGCTGACCACGCACCATACGCTGAGCCGGATGCCGGCCGGTTATCGCGATATCGATCTGGGGAACTGGGCAGTATGAGTGTGTTTGGCCTGCTGGTTGCCCGTGAATCCCGACTGCTGTTTCGCCGCCCGGCGGAACTGGCCAATCCGCTGATTTTCTTCGCCATCGTCATCGCGTTGTTCCCGCTGGCCGTCGGCCCGGAAACTCAAGTGTTGCAAAACCTGTCCCCCGGGTTAGTCTGGGTGGCGGCGCTGTTGTCGGTCCTGCTCTCACTGGACGGGCTGTTCCGCAGTGATTTCGAAGACGGGTCCCTGGAACAGTGGGTCCTTTCGTCGCACCCGTTGCCACTTCTGGTCTTGGCCAAGGTGCTGGCACACTGGCTTTTCTCCGGTCTGGCGCTGGTTCTGCTCTCACCGCTGCTGGCGTTGATGCTCGGTTTGCCTGCCGCCTGTCTGCCGGTTTTGCTGCTTTCGTTGTTGCTGGGAACACCGGTGCTGAGCTTGCTCGGCGCGGTGGGCGCGGCACTGACGGTCGGTTTGAAACGTGGCGGCCTGTTGCTGGCGCTGCTGATTCTGCCGTTGTACATCCCGGTGTTGATCCTCGGCAGTGGCGCTTTGCAGGCAGCCCTCCAAGGCATGCCGGCGACCGGGTATCTGCTGTGGCTGGGTAGCCTGACCGCTCTGGCGATCACCCTGACACCGTTTGCAATAGCTGCTGGCCTGAAGATCAGCGTCGGCGAATAATGAGGTCTGGTTAAAATTTAACCAGCAAAGACCCTGAGACTGCTCACACCGATGAGCGGCATCCGTGATGGAAACAGTATGAACTGGACCTGGTTTCACAAGCTCGGCTCGCCCAAGTGGTTCTACGGCATCAGCAGCAAGTTCTTGCCATGGCTGAGCATCGCAGCGTTGCTGCTGATCGGCGTCGGCGTAATTTGGGGCCTGGCCTTCGCGCCGCCGGATTATCAGCAAGGCAACAGCTTTCGCATCATCTATATCCACGTACCCGCCGCGATGCTCGCTCAGTCGATCTACGTGATGCTGGCGGTGTGCGGCGTGGTCGGGCTGGTGTGGAAGATGAAACTGGCCGACGTCGCCCTGCAATGCGCTGCTCCGATCGGCGCGTGGATGACCGCCGTGGCGCTGGTCACCGGGGCGATCTGGGGCAAACCGACCTGGGGTTCGTGGTGGGTCTGGGATGCGCGCCTGACCTCGATGCTGATTCTGCTGTTCCTGTATTTCGGCGTGATCGCGCTGGGCAATGCCATCAGCAACCGCGACAGCGCCGCCAAGGCCTGCGCGGTGCTGGCCATCGTCGGCGTGATCAACATCCCGATCATCAAATACTCGGTGGAGTGGTGGAACACCCTGCACCAGGGCGCAACCTTCACCCTCACCGAAAAACCGGCGATGCCCGCGGAAATGTGGCTGCCACTGCTGCTGACGGTGCTGGGTTTCTACTGCTTCTTCGGCGCCGTGCTGTTGCTGCGCATGCGTCTTGAAGTGCTCAAGCGTGAGGCCCGTGCCAGTTGGGTGAAAGAAGAAGTGCAGCACAGTCTGGAGGCCGCTCGATGAGTTTTGCTTCATTCGGCGACTTCCTCGCCATGGGCCATCATGGCCTGTATGTCTGGTCGGCCTACGGCATCTGTCTGGCGGTGCTGATCCTCAACGTGGTGGCGCCGATCGCGGCCCGCAAGCGTTATCTGCAACAAGAGGCGCGTCGTCTGCGCCGGGAGAACGGCAAGTGAATCCGCTGCGCAAGAAACGTCTGATCATCATTCTGGCCATTCTGGTCGGGGTCGGCGCTGCCGTCGGCCTGGCGCTCAGCGCCCTGCAGCAGAACATCAATCTGTTCTACACGCCGACCCAGATTGCCAACGGCGAAGCACCGCAAGACACGCGCATCCGCGCTGGCGGCATGGTCGAGAAGGGTTCGCTGCAACGCTCGCCGGATTCGCTCGACGTCAAATTCGTCGTCACCGACTTCAACAAATCCGTGACCATCACCTATCGCGGCATCCTCCCGGATCTGTTCCGCGAAGGGCAGGGCATCGTCGCCCTCGGCAAGATCAACGCCGACGGCGTGGTGGTGGCCGATGAAGTGCTGGCCAAGCACGACGAGAAGTACATGCCGCCGGAAGTGACCAAAGCCTTGAAAGACAGTGGTCAATCGGCACCAACGCCTGCGAAGGAGGGTTGATCGATGACCTCGGCAATTTTTATTCCTGAGCTCGGCCATCTGGCGATGATTCTGGCGCTGTGTTTTGCGCTGGTGCAGGCCGTGGTGCCATTGGTCGGTGCCTGGCGCGGCGACCGTTTCTGGATGAGCCTGGCCCAGCCAGCCGCGTGGGGGCAGTTTGCCTTTCTGCTGTTCGCGTTCGGCATTCTGACCTACGCGTTCATGACCGATGACTTCTCCGTCGCCTACGTGGCAAACAACTCCAATACCGCGTTGCCGTGGTATTACAAATTCAGCGCCGTGTGGGGCGCCCACGAAGGTTCGTTGCTGTTGTGGGCGTTGATCCTCGGCGGCTGGACCTTCGCGGTGTCGGTGTTCTCGCGGCAGTTGCCGCAAGTCATGCTCGCTCGCGTGCTGGCGGTGATGGGCATGATCAGCACCGGTTTCTTGCTGTTTCTGATCCTCACGTCCAACCCGTTCAAACGCATCCTGCCGCAAATGCCCAGCAATGGCGCCGACTTGAATCCGTTGTTGCAAGACATCGGCCTGATCGTTCACCCGCCAATGTTGTACATGGGCTACGTCGGCTTTTCGGTGGCGTTCGCCTTCGCCATCGCCGCGTTGATGGGCGGTCGCCTTGATGCTGCGTGGGCGCGTTGGTCGCGCCCGTGGACCATCGTCGCCTGGGCCTTCCTCGGCATCGGCATCACCCTCGGTTCGTGGTGGGCGTATTACGAACTCGGCTGGGGCGGCTGGTGGTTCTGGGACCCGGTGGAAAACGCTTCTTTCATGCCTTGGCTGGTCGGCACCGCGCTGATCCACTCGCTGGCGGTCACGGAAAAACGTGGCGTGTTCAAGAGCTGGACGGTGTTGCTGGCGATTGCCGCGTTCTCGCTGAGCCTGCTTGGCACGTTCCTCGTGCGTTCCGGCGTGCTGACCTCGGTGCATGCGTTTGCCTCTGACCCGGAGCGCGGCGTGTTCATTCTGATCTTCCTGTTGTTTGTGGTCGGCGGCTCGCTGACGCTGTTCGCCCTGCGCGCACCAGTGGTGAAGAGTCAGGTCGGGTTCAACCTGTGGTCGCGGGAAACCCTGCTGCTGGGCAACAACCTGGTGCTGGTCGTCGCCGCGTCGATGATCTTGCTCGGCACGCTGTACCCGCTGATTCTCGATGCCCTGAGCGGCGCCAAGATGTCGGTTGGCCCGCCGTACTTCAACGCGCTGTTCATCCCATTGATGGGATTGCTGATGGTGGTAATGGCGATCGGCGTGATCGTGCGCTGGAAAGACACGCCGGTGAAATGGCTGGCCGGCATGCTGACCCCGGTATTGCTCGGCAGCGTCGCGCTGGCCGTGGTGGCTGGTGTCGCTTACGGCGATTTCAACTGGGCAGTGATCGCGACCTTCCTGCTCGCCGCGTGGGTGTTGCTCGCCGGTGCGCGCGACATTGTCGACAAGACTCGCCACAAAGGTTTGATCAAAGGCCTGCCGACGCTGACTCGCAGCTATTGGGGCATGCAGATCGCGCACCTGGGCATCGCCGTGTGCGCGCTGGGCGTGGTGTTGTCGAGCCAGAACAGTGCCGAGCGCGATCTGCGCCTGGCGCCGGGCGAGTCGATGGACTTGGCCGGTTATCACTTCATCTTTGAAGGCGCCAAGCACTTCGAAGGGCCGAACTTCACCTCCGACAAGGGCACCATTCGGGTGATCCGCGACGGCAAGGAAATCAGCGTGCTGCACCCGGAAAAACGCCTGTATACCGTGCAGAGTTCGATGATGACCGAAGCCGGGATCGACGCTGGTTTCACTCGCGACCTCTACGTTGCCCTCGGCGAGCCGCTGGACAATGGCGCATGGGCGGTGCGCGTGCACGTCAAACCGTTTGTGCGCTGGATCTGGTTCGGCGGTTTGCTCACAGGTTTGGGTGGTTTGCTGGCGGCGCTGGATCGACGTTATCGGGTCAAGGTGAAAGCCAAGGTGCGTGAAGCATTGGGCATGACGGGAGCGGCTGCATGAGACGTTGGTTGATGCTGGTGCCACTGGCGATTTTCCTGCTGGTGGCGGTATTTCTTTATCGCGGTCTGTACCTTGATCCGGCGGAGCTGCCGTCGGCGATGATCAACAAGCCGTTCCCGGAGTTTTCGTTGCCGGCGGTGCAGGGCGACAAGACCCTGACCAAGGCTGACATTCTCGGCAAACCGGCGCTGGTCAATGTCTGGGGCACCTGGTGCATTTCCTGCCGGGTCGAGCATCCGGTGCTGAACAAACTCGCCGAGCGCGGTGTGGTGATCTACGGCATCAACTACAAGGACACCAACGCTGATGCCTTGAAGTGGCTGGCCGAATTCCACAATCCGTACGTGCTGGATATCCGTGACGACGAAGGCTCGCTAGGCCTCAATCTGGGTGTCTACGGTGCACCGGAAACCTTCTTCATCGACGCCAAGGGCATCATCCGCGACAAATATGTCGGCGTGATCGACGAGCAGGTCTGGCGCGAAAAACTCGCCGCCAAGTATCAGGCGCTGGTCGATGAGGCCAAGCCATGAAGCGCTTTCTGGCTGCCGTGGTTTTGGGCTTGAGTCTGGCCGGCGTCGCCCATGCTGCGATCGATACGTACGAGTTCGCCAAAGAAGCTGATCGTGAGCGTTTCCGTGAACTGACCAAGGAACTGCGCTGCCCCAAGTGCCAGAATCAGGACATCGCCGACTCCAACGCACCGATTGCCGCTGACCTGCGCAAAGAGATTTTTCGCATGCTCGGCGAGGGCAAGGACAACCAGCAAATCATCGACTTCATGGTCGATCGCTACGGTGATTTCGTCCGCTACAAACCGGCGCTCAACGCCAAGACCGCACTACTGTGGTTCGGCCCGGCCGGGCTGTTGCTCGGTGGTTTGGTGGTGATCGCGGTGATTGTCCGTCGTCGTCGCGGCCAGCGCGCCGAAACCCCGCAAGCGCTGTCCAGCGAAGAGCGTCAGCGCCTCGACCAACTGTTGGATAAAAACCAAGAATGATTGATTTCTGGCTTGCCGCAGGGCTGTTGCTTCTGGTCGCCCTGAGTTTTCTGCTGATCCCGGTGCTGCGTGAACGTCGCGCCCAGCGTGAAGAGGATCGTACTGCCCTGAACGTTGCGCTGTATCAGGAGCGCGTCGCCGAATTGCAGTCGCAACAGGCTGAAGGCGTACTCGACGCGGCGCAAATGGACAGCGGCCGTGCCGAGGCGGCGCGTGAGTTGCTGGCGGATACCGAAGGCGTTGCCGCACCGCGTGTGTCCAAGCTGGGTAAACCGTTGCCGTTGTTGGCGGCTGTGTTGGTGCCGGTGTTGGGCTTGGGCCTCTATATGCACTTCGGCGCCGCCGACAAGGTTGAACTGACCCGCGAATTCGCTCAGGCACCGCAGTCGATGGAAGAGATGACCCAGCGTCTGGAGCGTGCCGTCGCGGCCCAGCCGGACTCCGCTGAAGGCCTGTATTTCCTCGGTCGTACCTACATGGCGCAAGAGCGTCCGGCGGACGCGGCAAAGATGTTCGAACGCGCTGCCAACCTTGCCGGGCGCCAGCCGGAACTGCTCGGCCAGTGGGCGCAGGCGCAGTATTTTGCGGATGGCAAAAAGTGGTCGGCGAAGATTCAGGCCCTGACTGACGAAGCGCTGAAGGCTGATCCGAAAGAAGTCACCAGCCTCGGTCTGCTCGGTATCGCCGCGTTCGAAGGCGAGCGTTATCAGGAAGCCATCGATTACTGGAACCGCTTGCTGGCGCAATTGCCGCCGGACGACAACTCCCGCGCCGCGCTGCAAGGCGGGATCAAACGCGCCGCCGAGCGTCTGGAAGCCAGCGGTGGCAAGGTTGCTCAGGCGTCCGTAGCCGCGAAAGCCGCGCTGTTGAAAGTCAGCGTCGATCTTTCCAGCGAACTCCGAAGCAAAGTACAACCGGGCGACAGTGTGTTCATCTTTGCCCGCGCGACTTCCGGCCCGCCGGCACCACTGGCCGCCAAGCGTCTAACCGTGGCCGATCTACCGGTGACCATCGAACTAGGCGATGCCGACGCAATGATGCCGCAGTTGAAACTGTCGAACTTCCCTGAAGTCCAACTGGTTGCGCGCATCTCCCGCGCCGGCCAACCGACTGCCGGCGAATGGGTCGGTCGCAGCGGCCCTCTGGCCAGCAGCACCACTGCGCTACAAAAACTGACCATCGACAGCCCGGACCAATAGCCGGACACAACAGGAAAGCACCGCCATGCACACCATCGCCCGAATCACAGTCCTCACACTGGCCCTGGGCTTGAGTGCATGTGCGGTGCAACGACCGGAACCGACCACCAACCTGCCGCCGATCCCGCCTTCGCAACCGAGTCCGACCCCGTCGACCTCGCCGACCCCAGGCAAAAGCATCCCGGCAAAACCGTCCAAACCCGTCCCGCGCACCTCGGCCAGCTTCGCACCGCCACCGGGCGGCAACAGCCACTGGGACCAGAAACTCGGCGTCTACGTCCTCGACGACCAGACCAACACCTTCTACCGCCAGCGCACCTACTACCGCTGGAACAACGGCTGGAGCCGCTCGGTCAGCCCCAATGGCCCGTGGGAAGACACCAACATCCACGGCGTTCCCCCGGGGTTGGGCAAGCAGTTTGGGCAGTAAATGAAAACGGCGATCTTTGGATCGCCGTTTTGCTGTGTGCCTGTTGGGTTCGCACAGAAATTGCTCAAGGAAGTGCTGCGTAAAGCTCAGGATCTAGCGTTTCAATCACACTCTGTAAAACAACCGGACGTCGCTCTGTGGATTTTCGTGCTTGATTAAAGGTAACTCTAGGGTTACTTTTAATGGGCCGGGGCAAGGAGGCGATTGGTGCAAAGCAGGTTATTGATCAAGGAGCTGGAGGAGGCGGGTTGGACGCTGGACCGGATTACCGGCAGTCATCACATTTTCAGGCACCGTTACAACCCTTACACGATTCCCGTTCCTCATCCGAAAAAGGATTTGCCGTTGGGGACAGTCAAAAGCATCAGGAGACGTGCCGGGTTGTACAACCCGCCAGCCAGTTTCGAAGGAGATCCATAATGCAATATCCAATCTGTATCGAGTGGGGAGACGAGAACACTGCCATCGGTATTCAGATCCCCGATATTCCCGGCGCCGTTACAGCGGGGGATAGCTTTGAAGATGCCTACAACGCGGCGGTTGAAGTCGCCCACATCATGCTGCAGGAGATTGCGGCGGACGGGGAGTCGATTCCTATGCCGACTTCGGCATCCGCTCATCGCAGTAATCCGGACTTTGCCGACATGGGTTGGGGCATGCTCGAGCTGGATATTTCGCCTTATCTCGGCAAGACCGAAAAGGTCAACGTGACGTTGCCTGGCTATGTAATTCAGCGCATCGATCGTTATGTGCGCGAACACAACGTCAAAAGCCGTTCCTCCTTTCTGGCGGATGCGGCGATGGAGAAACTGGTTCGTTACTAAGCTTCATCGCTCCCTCAGGCTAAATGAATAACCCGTGGGAGCGAGCCTGCTCGCGAAGCTTTTGCCACCTTACGCCGTTGCCAATGAACTGCGCTGCGAAGCACTCAAAAAGCGCAACAACGCCAACAGCGGGAACGCACTTCCCACAATCACGATCCACAACCAGCCGCCATGCTCGTACACCGCACTGGCCACCGACGAGCCGAAGGCGCCGCCGATAAAGATGCTGGTCATGTACAGCGCGTTCAGACGACCACGGCTTTTGGCGTCCAGCGAGTAGACCGCGCGCTGGCCGAGGACCATGTTCATCTGCACGCAAAAGTCGAGCACCACGCCGGTCACGGCCAGGCCGATGACGCTGTAGGCCGGGTGAATGAACGCCGGCAGGAAGCTCAGGCTGGCAAATATCATCGCCAGTAGCGAAGCGATGCGGGTGTGTCCGGCGTCGGCCAGGCGTCCGCTGATCGGCGCGGCGATGGCACCGATGGCGCCGACCAGGGCGAAGATCGCGATTTCGCTTTGCGACAAACCATGGTTGCGCGCCAGTTCCAGCGGTACCGCAGTCCAGAACAGGCTGAACGTGGCGAACATGCAACCCTGATAAAACGCCCGTTGGCGCAACATCGGTTGTTGGCGCAGGAGTGTCCACAGCGAACCGATCAACTGGCCATACGTGGCGCTGTGATCAGGCTGACGCTTTGGCACGGTCAGCGCCAGTACCACGCTGATCACCGCCATCAGAGCGGCAGCAATCATGAACATCGCCCGCCAGCCGAGATGGTCAGCGACCACGCTCGACACCGGTCGCGCCAACAGAATACCGAGCAACAAGCCGCCCATGATCCCGCCGACCACCCGGCCACGGGATTCTTCCGGTGCCAGATGCGCGGCCAGTGGAATCAGGATCTGCACCGACACCGAACTGAAGCCCACCAGCAACGAGATCAGCAGGAACACGTTCGGCTGATCGGTAAACGCCGCCGCCAACAGACTGGCAATCGCCACCACGGTGGTGGTGATCATCAAACGGCGGTTTTCCAGCAGATCGCCCAGCGGCACCAGAAAGAACAGGCCCAGCGCATAGCCAATCTGCGTCAGCGAGACGATGAAACTGGCCATGGTGTCGGAGAGGCCGATGTCCGGCGCGATCAGGCCGATGATCGGCTGTGCGTAGTAGATGTTGGCAACGATGGCGCCGCAGCAAAAGGCGAACAGCAGCACCATGCCTCGGGTCATTGCGTGAGTGGTGGTGGTCATAAGGTTTCTCGATCCAGCGAAAGAATGCGCTAAGGCTATGGGGCAAACCGGATGGGCAGAAGACGCCTTCGGTTGATATCAGTTATTCCGTTGCGCAATGACGGGGTGCTAGCAGCGCGTCATCCATCGGCGGACCTTGCGTCCGACCGTTGCGGGTCGATGATACATTCACTTACATCCTGTTCGATAGCGTGCTTATGTTTGCATTGGCTTGTTCAACATTCATGACCGGAGGATTGCAATGAAGCTTCGTCTTATCGCAACGATTGTCCTGACTAGCCTGCTCGGCGCGATGAGCGCACAGGCCGCCGACGCACCGGGGATGCGCCTCGGTGTGCGCGGCGAGATCACCGGGGTCAGCGCCGACAGCCTCAAAGTCCACGTCAACAGCGGCGAGAACGTGGTGATTCAGTTGACTGGTGACACCAACGTTCGCGCGGTCACCCTGGCCAATATCGAGGACATCAAACCCGGCAGTTACATTGGTTCGGCGGCGATGCCTCAAGAGGATGGCACGCTCAAGGCACTGGAGGTGCATGTGTTTCCGCCGGAACTGGCGGGCAGCGGCGATGGCCATCGGCCGTTTGATCTGGCCAAGGGCAGCAGCATGACCAATGGCAGCGTCGGCGATTTGGTGGTGAGTAACGGGCGGGTGCTGACGGTGAACTACAAGGGCGGGCAGCAGAAGATTCTGGTGCCGGAGGATGTCCCGATCGTCAATCTGGTGCCCGGGGATCGGAATTTGCTGAAGGTTGGGGTGAAGATTGTTACGTTCGTCACGCAGGGTGCGGATGGCACGCTGACGGCGCAATCTATTTCTGCGGGGAAGGATGGGGTGACGCCGCCGATGTAGAAGCCCCTCACCCTAGCCCTCTCCCGGAGGGAGAGGGGACCGATTGGGGGATGTTGAAGGAATACGCCGACCTGAAACTGCGATGCCGAATCCATAATCGATAAGGTTTCTCAGGTCGATGTAACTCGCCAGACACCTCGGTCGGCCCCCTCTCCCTCCGGGAGAGGGCTGGGGTTGATCTGGCTTAATGATTCTGGACACCCCTAAAGGGCGTTAATCTACGCCCAACGAAGAGGTGTGATTTGACCAGAAGATATTTTTCGACAGATTTCAAACGGGATGCGGCTTGCCTGGTTTTGGAT
>NZ_JBQYFW010000055.1:0-21767 GCF_056313565.1 Pseudomonas sp. 3B-A001-10F | reverse complement strand
TTGAAAAGGTCGCCGAGGTCGAGCAAGTCCTGTTGAACAGACATAAAAAATCCGATGCCAGAGATCTGACATCGGATTTTCGAAGAAGCCCGGCGAGGATTCAAATGCTTAAGTGAACAGCATTACGGCCGAAGCCGGGTTTCTCATCAAGCAATCAATTCATCCACGGTGGTGGCGGTGGTTCGTCGGACTTGCCTTTCGGCTCGTCGTCCGCTGCACGGATGGCCTGCTTGCGTTCCTCGTCGAGGCGCGCCGCTTCGATCTCGCGCAATACCCCGCCGACGTCGGCCAGGTCTTCCGGATCATCGAACTCACCGGTCAGCACACTGTTCGGGTGCAGGGTGCCGGCTTCGTACAACGCCCACATTTCCTTGGCGTATTTGGTCAGCTTCAACTCCGGGGCAAAGCGTCCGAAGTAGGAAGCCATGTTGCCAACGTCGCGTTCCAGCATGCTGAACGCGTGGTTGTTGCCGGCAGCGTCGACGGCTTGCGGCAAGTCGATGATGACCGGGCCAGTCGGCGTCAACAGTACGTTGAACTCCGAAAGGTCACCGTGCACCAGTCCGGTACACAACATCAGCACGATCTGCGAAATCAGGAACGCGTGATACTCGCGCGCCTGATCCGGCTCCAGCACCACGTCATTGAGACGCGGCGCGGCATCGCCGAACTCGTCGGCCACCAGTTCCATCAACAGCACGCCGTCGAGGAAGTCGTAGGGCTTGGGCACCCGCACACCGGCGCCGGCCAGACGGAACAGCGCCGCCACTTCGGCGTTCTGCCAGGCATCTTCGGTCTCTTTGCGACCGAACTTGGAGCCTTTTGCCATTGCGCGAGCCTGTCGGCTGTTGCGCACCTTGCGGCCTTCCTGATACTCGGCCGCCTGGCGGAAACTGCGTTTGTTCGCCTCCTTGTAGACCTTTGCGCAACGTAACTGATTGCCACAGCGCACCACATAAACAGCTGCTTCTTTGCCACTCATCAGTGGGCGCAGCACCTCGTCGACCAGACCGTCCTCGATCAGGGGTTCAATGCGTTTTGGAGTCTTCATCAGCTTTTATTGTGGGTCCTTTATTACCAAACACGCGAATGTCACTCGTTATACGGCAATCCTCGCATCACGGGGAGGGGTTGCCGACCTGTGAACGTTGAGAATGCACACACTGTGCCGGATTAAACAGGGCCAACTCTGCGCTCGCGCATCGACCGTGGGGAATCATAGCCGAGGCTGTTGTACTTGTTGGTACATGTCTTCAAGGGCATTTGCGACAGAATCTGACATCCGGCTGATGCCCCTTCGGCAGATTTTTGCAAAGTCGCCTCAATTTCCCTGTTTTGCAGCCGAAGCCCTCAATGACAGAGGGATTTGTCCGGCAATCGTTCCACAACAATCAGCGAGGCCGCGCTCGGGGATACGAGTGATCCACAACGTTTTCGGCTGCCAATAAACCACAAGTCATCTGCACTGCGTGGGCCTACAAGAAAATCTGGAGCGCGGATGAACATCAAACAGAAATTGACGTGGGCGTTTGCAATCATCGCCTGCTTGCCGGTGGTGCTGGTCGCAACGCTGGTGGTGATGAACTTGCGCAGCGATGCCCGGGACAGTTTTGTCGACAGCAGCGGTCGCGAAATCCGTCAGGTCAGCAATGCCATGCAGCTGTTTTTTGATGGCATCAGCCAGAACGTCGATTACCTGGCGTCGCAGCCGCTGATCAAAAACACCGACGACAGCCTCAAAACCTACATGAGCGCCAACGCCGAATCCATCCCGCAGGGCGAGATGGACAAAAAGGTCTTCGCGTTCCTCCAGGACCTGGGCAACGCCCACCCGGCTTACGCCTATGCCATCGTTGGCACCGCCGCCGGTGGTTATGTGTCGTGGCCGGACGATCCCAAACTCAACAATTACGACCCGCGTCAGCGGCCGTGGTACAAGGCTGCCCAGGCCAAACCGGGCAAACCGTTGCGGACCGCCGCCTATTACTGGGCGCAGGACGATGCGACCTACGTCAGCACCGTGCGCACCATCGACAACAAACTCGGCAGCAACGGCGGCGTGGTCAGCATCGACGTGACGCTCAAGCAGCTCACCGAGATCGTCAAACAGATCAAGCTGGGCGAAACCGGCTACCTGATGCTCCTGGAAAACAGCGGCACTGTGCTGGTCGATCCGAAACAGCCGGAACACAACTTCAAGCCGCTGGACAGCCTCGGCGAAGGCTATGCGCAACTGGCCAAGGCCGGCAAAGGCCTGGTCGAAGTCGAGCTTAACGGCGAGCGCTACATGGCCAACGTCTGGCCATCGGAGCAATTGGGCTGGACCTTCGTCGGCCTGATCAAGCAGAGCGATGTGATGAGCTCGGCCACGCAACTGACCTGGCTGATCGCGATCATCGCCGCCGTGCTGGCCGTGCTGTTCGCCGTGGTTGGCGCCAGTTTTGCCAGCCTCATCGTGCGGCCGATCCGCAGCGTCGCCAGTGGCCTGGAAGGCATCGCGCAGGGCGAAGGCGACCTGACCAAAAACCTCGATATCCGGGGCAACGACGAAACTGCGCAACTGGCCAACTGGTTCAATCAGTTCCTCACCGCGATCCGCAGCCTGATTCAGCATATCGGCGGCGCCGCCGGGAAAATCCTCGCGACCTCGCAGAGTTCGACCCGCGTCTCAAGCGATATGGCCGAAGCCGCCGGGCGTCAGCGTGAAGCCGTCGACATGGTCTCGACCGCGTTCCACGAAATGGTCGCCACCGCCAACGAAGTCGCACGCTCGTGCAGTCAGGCGGCTGACTCCGCCGACAGCGGCCAGCGTCAGGCCCGCCAAGGCCAGCAACAGATTGATGCGGCGGTGCACAGCGTCGATCAACTGAGCCAGGAGCTGGAGCAATCGGCGCAATCAATGCAGCAACTGGAGCGCGACAGCAACGATATCCAGTCGATCCTCGGCACCATCCGCTCCATCGCCGAACAGACCAACCTGCTGGCGCTCAACGCCGCCATCGAAGCGGCGCGTGCCGGTGAACAGGGGCGCGGCTTTGCCGTGGTCGCCGATGAGGTACGCGCACTGGCCAAACGCACGGCGGATTCGACGGCAGAGATCGATGGCTTGCTCGGCAATCTGGCCAAGCGCACCAGTCAGGTCACGCAACAGATGCACGCCAGCCTGCAGGTCTCGCAGCAGTCGGTGACGCGCATCGGCGAGGCGCGCGAAAGCTTCGGGCAGATCCGCGAATCGGTTGACGTGATTCGTGACATGAACACGCAAATCGCTACCGCCGCTGAAGAACAGCATCAGGTGGCTGAGGACATCAACCGGCACATCAGCCAGATCCACGGGGATGCGCAGTTGGTGGCAGAACTGGCCAACTCGGCGCGTCTGGATTCGCAGAGTCTGGCGGGGTTGTCGAATGAGTTGGATGGGTTGGTCAGACGGTTTCGTACCTGAACCTCAAAAGCCCCTCATCGGAACGCCGCCCGCCCAGCCCTCTCCCTGAGGGAGAGGGGGCTGACCGAGGTGTCTGGCGTTATGCATCGACCTGAAATACCGCGTCGAATATGGCTTGGCAGAATTCTCCAAATCAGTTCGATTCCGGATTCAGCACAACTCTCTCAGGTCGGTGTAACTCCGAAGCATCCCCCAATCGGTCCCCTCTCCCTTTGGGCGGTCCGACGTTTCGGGAGGGTTAGGGTGAGGGGCTCTTTCAGCGTCAGCGTTCGATGATGGCGGTGACGCCCTGCCCGCCCGCCGCGCAAATCGAGATCAACCCCCTGCCCTTCCCCGCCGCGTCCAGCAACTTCGCCAGGTTCGCCACGATGCGCCCACCGGTCGCCGCAAACGGATGCCCGGCCGCCAGCGAACTGCCCTTCACGTTCAGCCGGCTACGATCAATCGAACCCAACGGCGCGTCGAGTCCCAAACGGGTTTTGCAGTATTCGGGATCTTCCCAGGCCTTCAGCGTGCACAGCACTTGCGCCGCGAACGCTTCATGAATTTCGTAGTAGTCAAAATCCTCAAAGGTCAGCCCGTTGCGTGCCAGCAACCGTGGCACGGCATACACCGGCGCCATCAGCAGCCCTTCGGCGCCGTTGACGAAATCCACTGCCGCCGCTTCGCCGTCGCGCAGGTACGCGAGGATCGGCAAACCGCGTTCCTTCGCCCACTCTTCACTGCCGAGCAGCACCACCGACGCGCCATCGGTCAGCGGCGTGGAGTTGCCTGCCGTCAACGTGCCTTTGGCGCTTTTTTCAAAGGCCGGTTTCAGCGTCGCGAGTTTTTCCAGGGTCAGGTCCGGGCGCAGGTTGTTGTCGCGGGTCAGACCAAGGAACGGCGTCATCAGGTCGTTGTGCCAGCCTTCGCTGTAGGACGCGGCGAGTTTGTGATGACTTTCGAGGGTCAGTTGATCCTGCTCTTCACGCGGGATCTGCCAGGTCTGCGCCATCAATTCACAGTGCTCGCCCATCGACAGCCCAGTGCGTGGTTCGCCGATGCGTGGAAAGTCGGGAATCAGATGTTTGGGCCGCAGTTGCAGAAAGGTTTTCAGTTTGTCGCCGGTGGTCTTGGCGCGGTTGGCTTGCAAGAGGATTCTGCGCAGGCCTTCGCTGACACCGATCGGCGCGTCCGAGGTGGTGTCGACGCCGCCGGCGATGCCGCTCTCGATCTGGCCGAGGGCGATCTTGTTCGCCACCAGAATCGCCGCTTCCAGACCGGTGCCGCAGGCTTGCTGAATGTCATAGGCGGGCGTGGCGGGTGACAGACGTGAGCCGAGCACGCATTCACGGGTCAGACTCATATCTCGTGACAATTTCAGCACCGCGCCCGCCACCACTTCACCGATGCGCTGGCCATGCAGGTTGTAGCGTTCGATCAGGCCCTCAAGGGCGGCGGTGAGCATCGCCTGATTGCTGGCCGTGGCGTACGGCCCGTTGGAACGGGCGAAAGGGATACGGTTACCGCCAATGATCGCGACGCGGCGCAGCTGACTCATGAATAACTCCTTTTCCGAAGGTTTGAATTCACGCCAATCCCCTGTAGGAGTGAGCCTGCTCGCGATAGCGGTGGGTCAGATAAACATTTCTTGACTGATACACCGCTATCGCGAGCAGGCTCACTCCTACAGGGGTCAGCTGTGTTTCTGAATGTGGGTTCGGCAACACAAACGCCGGGGGCAAACTACTCTGCTGTTCTAGCGTAGGCCTTATTGCGTGGATCGAACGATTGATTGCCATCGGTAGTCCACACTTTGAACCCCAACTTCTGGAGAGCGTTCCATGTCTGACCGCTATATCGACTTCGCCAACTCGTCCCTCGGCCATCGGCTGGTCGGGGCGCTGGGCCTGCCGTCGCCGGTGCGACTGGAACGCTGGCAGGCCGGGCGCCTGCGGCCGGTGGAAGGGGCACTGCTGATCGGCGGCGGGCCGCTGGCCGAGCGTATTAGTGCGTTCGCCAACCGTTTGACCGACGGCATCTACCGTTACGGCGAACAACCGGCAACTGCCACCGAATGGATTCCCGGTCACGGCCCGAAACTCAAAGCCGTGGTGTTCGACGCCAGCGAACTGCTGCACACCGACCAGCTCAAGCATCTGCGCGAATTCTTCCAGCCGTTGATGAAGAATCTTGAGCACAGCGCCCATCTGGTGATTCTTGGCCGTGCGCCGGAAACCCTCAGTGATCCGTTTGCCGCGAGTGCGCAACGAGCGCTGGAAGGGTTTTCCCGTTCGCTGGCCAAGGAGCTGCGCAGCGGCGGCACGCTGCAACTGATCTACGTCGGCGAAGGCGCTGAAGATCAACTGGAAGGTCCCCTACGGTTTTTCCTCTCGCCAAAAAGTGCGTTCGTGTCCGGCCAGGTGATTCGCCTGACGGCGTGTGCGACGCAGGTGACGGACTGGACGCGTCCGCTGGCCGGGCGCAAGGCACTGGTCACTGGCGCCGCTCGCGGTATCGGAGCGTCGATTGCCGAAACCCTGGCTCGCGATGGCGCCGAGGTGATCCTGCTCGACGTGCCGCCGGCGAAGACCGATCTGGAAGCCCTCGCCGCCCGCCTCGGCGGCCGCGCGATTACCCTGGATATCTGCGCCACCGACGCCGCCACGCAACTGATCGGACAACTGCCTGACGGCCTCGATATTCTGGTGCACAACGCCGGCATCACCCGCGACAAAACCTTGGCCAATATGACCCCGGAATTTTGGGATGCAGTGCTGGCGGTCAACCTCAACGCGCCGCAAGTGCTGACCCAGGCACTGCTCGACAGCGGCACGCTGCACGACAACGCGCGGGTGATTCTGCTGGCCTCGATCAGCGGCATTGCCGGCAATCGCGGGCAAACCAACTACGCCGCGAGCAAGGCCGGGCTGATTGGTCTTGCGCAGGCCTGGGCACCGACACTGCTGGAACGCGGCATCAGCATCAACGCCGTTGCGCCCGGTTTTATCGAAACGCAAATGACTGCACACATTCCGTTTGGCCTGCGTGAGGCGGGCCGGCGCATGAGTTCGCTCGGTCAGGGCGGTTTACCGCAAGACGTCGCCGAAGCCGTCGCGTGGCTGGCGCAACCGGGCACCGGCGCATTCACCGGGCAGGCACTGCGCGTCTGTGGACAAAGTGTTCTGGGGGCTTAGGCATGAGCATCGAATGGCACACGCTGGATCGCGAACCGAGTCTGCCCGGGCTCTACGCACGGGCGGCGACACGACGGAAAATCACCGGCACGCAATTGCCCGACAGCGGTTTGCGCTGCTGGGTCGATGTCGATGGCAAACGCTTGGCGGCCTATCGCAAGGTCTGCGGATTCGTCGATGACGGCCTGCTGCCACCGACGTATCCGCATATCCTCGCCTTTGCCTTGCAGATGCAATTGCTCACCGCCAAAGCATTTCCGTTCCCGCTGTTGGGGCTGATTCATCTGAGCAACCGCATTCGCGTGTTGCGCCCGATGGGCGGGATAGGTCGGGCGCAGGTCAGCGTGCGCGTGACGAATCTGCAAGCGCATCCCAAAGGTGCGACGTTCGATCTGCTGACCACGCTGGATGATCAACTCGGGCCGTTGTGGGAAGCCGAAAGCCAGATGCTTTGTCGCGGCGTGAAACTTGAGGGCGAGCCTGTCGAGCAGACTTGGGAGCCGTCGCAAGCGCTGGTGGAAGTGACCCGCTGGAAAGCCCCGGCCGATATCGGTCGGCAATACGCCAAAGTGTCCGGAGACTACAACCCGATTCACCTGAGTGCGGCGAGTGCCAGGCTGTTTGGTTTTCCAACGGCCATTGCCCATGGTTTGTGGAACAAGGCTCGGACCCTGGCGGCGCTGGGTGATCATTTGCCCAAGGCTAACCTCGAGATCGCCGTGCACTTTCGTAAACCGGTACGCCTGCCCAGTGAGGTGAGCTTGCTGGCGAGTGCGGCGGGGTCCAGTGGTGAGTTGCGCCTGATCGGTGCACAAGACCTCGAACACATGGTCGGGCAGTGGCAACCCATTGCCTGAGCTCGCGGCACACCATTAATTGTGTGTATATAACTTAAGTTTTCGCCGTCCTTCCCCCTTCCACTGAAAAAACCAGGGCCTTGATTATCAAGGCCTTTTTTTGTCCTGCTATATCCTGGGTATTAGTCCTTAGGCGCTGAACTTCACCTTATATATAAAGGCGTTAATACCAACTTGAGAATGGCCTGAAACCTGCCCCTGGACTGAGATTGAGCACAACGGGCGAAGGCATCACCGACAACAGATCGGCGAGCCATCGAAGACAACGAACGTTGTGACAGGTGCAAGGAATCTCAATCATGAAAACTCAAAACGTGTGGTGCAAATCGGCAATCGCTCTGGCATTGATTCTCTCCCTTGGCGTCACCGGGTGCAGCAGCGGTGGTGGCGGTCATAAAAGCAGTTCCGGCAGTTCTTCGGCGGATGGTACGGCGGGTACTGGTGGCACATCGGGTACTGGCAGCACAGGTGGCACGGGTGGCAGCGGTGATACCGCAGGCACTGGCGGAACCGGTGGCACGGGTGGTACAGGCGGCACTGGTGGCACTGATCCGACTAATCCAACCAACCCGACAGACCCAACGGATCCGACCGACCCGACCAATCCGACCACCACACCGCTGGTGACCACCACCCTGGTGCAGGATGTCGGTAATACCGTCGCTGGCGTCGGCGATGGCGTTGGCCAGATCGGCGACTCGCTCAGCACCGTGCCTGTGGTCGGTGGCGTGGTGCAGAGTGCGGCCAACACCGCAGGCAATGTTGTCAGCACCTTGGGTGATGGCGTGGCCGATGGCGTTGGCAAACTGGCCACCGATCCCAACGGCCTGACCACCACCGTTGCTTCGGTTGGCGGTGTAGTGACGGATGTTGGCAACGGCGTCTCCGACCTCAGCGCCAAGCTGTCCACTGCCACCACCAGCGTGCCAGTGGTGGGCGGTGTAGTCACCAGAGTCGCGCCGTTGGTTGATGGGGTCGGCGAGAAAGTCACCATGCTCGGTAATACCCTCGACACCACGCTGACCAGCGGCCCGACCAGTCAACTGACGAACAAACTCGGCAGTAGCCTGGTGCCAGTGATCGCGATGGTTGAAAGCACCACTGACAAAGTCGGCGATGCGACCGGTCTGGGCGATCCGCTCAAAGTCGTGGTTGCGCAAGTCGGTGGCGCGGTGAACACACTGGGCGGCAATGTTACCGATGCGGGTAACGGCAACGCCTTGACCAACACACTGGGCGGCGCGTTGAGCGATACCGGCACCGCAGTCGCCAAGGCCGGTGGTCTGGTGTCCAACGGCACTGGTTCGGGTACTGGTGGAGTGGGCGGTGGCCTCGGTGGTACTGGCCTGCTGCAAACCGTTGGCGGCGCGGTGGTCAATGTCGGCTCAGGTCTTGCGGCAGGCAACGGCACTCTCGCAGCGCCTGGCAACGTCCTCGCAGCGGCCGGCAACACAGTGGCTTCGCTCAACACCGTACTCGGCGGTTCGGGCACCCCGATCACGGCAACCACCTCACCTCTGGCCACGGTTGGCGGAACCTTGGGGGCAGGCCTGAACCCGGTTACCAGTGCGGTTACCAACGTGACCCAACAAGTCGGCGCCGCTACCGGTATCGGCTCACCTGTTGCAGGTCTCACCGGCCAGGTGGGCGGCGCGGTCAGCAGTATCGGCGGCAGCATTGCTGCGACCAACAACCCGGTCACCACCGCAGTCGGTGGTCTGGTCAGCAACGTCGGCGGCACCGTCGCCGCCGTCGGTGGCCTGGTCAACGGCGGTACCAGCGGGGGTACCACCAGTGGCGGTCTGGGCGGTGTACTCGGTGGTCTGACTGGCACTCTGGGAGGCAACACACGCTAAATTGCACCTGGCCGATTCGACGGCCTCACCTACAGCGCCTACGCTTGGTTGAGGGCGGAAGATTCCCACGAGTCTTCCGCCTTTTTTCTTAGGAAAATTCAGCCCAGTGCCGTGATCTGACCATGGAGTGTCCTATGCGCGTAATGGCATCCCTGCTGTTCCTCAGTCTCAGTTCCGCCGCCCTCGCCGACACCCTGCCCAGCTTTCTCAACAGCAACGAAACCATCCGCAATCTGCCGGTGCCGAACCTGCCGGCCGATGCCTATCGCCCAAGCGCCACGCCCGTGCAGGTGCCGGACGCCGGTGCCGCCGCTGCGCAACCGCTGTTGATGGACACCAAGATCAAACTGCAAACCGTGCAGATCGAAGGCGGCACCCTCTACCCGCTCAACGAGCTCGCCGAAATCTATAAGCCCCTGATCGGCCGGCAAGCCACGCTCGCCGAGCTGATCGAGGCCACGCGCAACATCACTCGACGCTATCAGCAGGACGGCTACCTGCTGTCCTACGCGTTCTTGCCGCAGCAAAATTTCAATGACGGCGTAGCGCGCGTGGTGCTGGTGGAAGGCTACGTCCGCGATATCCAGATCCAGGGCGATGTCGGCCGGGTCAAAGTCCTGCTCGACAAACTGGCGGCGAAGATTCAGACCGAGCGGCCGCTGACCCGCAAGACGTTCGAGCGCTACACCACGCTGATGACGCGCATTCCCGGGGGGACGATCCAGGCCCAGGTGCCACCGCCCGGCACCACCGACGGCGCCACAACGCTGGTGGCCCAGGCCAGTCGCAAACCCTTCACCAGTACGCTGAGCACCACCGAAGACAACCGCAACGGCACCCAGGCCCTGCTCGGTGTCAGCAGCAATTCGCAGACCGCGATGGGCGAGCAACTGACCCTCAGCGGCCTGTTCCCACCGGGTGACGATCACGAACATTACTACCGGCTCGACTACAACCAGTTCATCAATGACGAGGGCGCACAACTGGCGCTGTCGGCTTCACGCTACCGTGCTGACCCCGGCACCAATGTCCTGCTCGACAATGGCCTGCAACTCAAACCGCACCGCGAAAACGACCGCTACTCGATCGGTTTCACCTTGCCACTGATTGCCGCCTCCAACGAACTGCTAACGGCCGGTTCAAGGCTTTACGCGGTCAACGACAAGACCCGCTACAAGGTGATCGGCTTCCCGCTGAGTGTCGAAGAACGCACCGACATCCGCGCCCTCGCCTTCGAGAGCGACTGGCGCAAGGCCGATGCCCGCCAACTGCGCATCCTCAGTGGCGGTGTGTACCAAGGCGTCGACAGCATGGGCGCGAAAACCAACAACAACGCCATCGACCTCGACTTCTTTCGCCTGCGCCTGTCTGGCGTGCAGAGCGACAAGTTCCTCGACAACTGGCAAGGCGTGCTGTCTGCCGCACTGTACTGGAGCGACGACACCCTGCCCGACAGCGAGCGCGCGGTGTTCGGCGGGCAGAACTTCGGTCGTGGTTATCCCGACGATCAAGCGTCCGGCGACAAGGGCTGGGGCGTGGCATACGAGGTCAACTACAGCTTCAACCGCGACGGCAACTGGGTGCGCATCCTGCAACCGTACTTCGTCCTTGATCGCTCACGCAGCTGGTTCAACGAATTGCCGGTAAAGGCCAACAACCTGTCATCGGCGGCGATCGGGCTACGGTTTGGCGATGCCAAGTACTACAACATTGCGCTGGAAGCGGCGAAGGCAATGTCGGATGAAGCGCTGGACACGTTCAATCGCCGGACGCGGTACAGCATCAGTTTCAGTTATCAGTTGTAAGCCGAAACACCCAAGAGGCTTCTGCAGCGGCGGGTGGAGTGTACAAACGGCAGAACTGGGTCGGATTGCAGGCAGCCTTCGCGAGCAGGCTCACTCCTACAGTTGAATTGGGTGCATACAGAGAGAGATTGATCGCTGTCAGGCCGCAATCGCGAGCAGGCTCACTCCTACAGTTGGATTGAGTGCATTCAGTTAGAAACTGGCCGGCTGTCAGGCCGCTTTCGCAGGAACGCCGTCCGCAGCAAACTCGCCCCCACAGAAAAGCCAAAGCAAAACAGCGCACACCGCACACTGCGCACCGCTACCGCTCCTCACCACTCAACAGGATGAGCGTTAGCTCGGCTGCAGCTCTTGATCTTGATTCACCGGCCGCGTCGGCAGGCTGAGTGGAGGGATTGATCCGGGGGTGGGAGCGCAGCGACCGTTTGGCGAAGCCAAACACAGCGAGAGGAGGTGCAGCGAAGCAAACCGTAGGCGCTGCCCCCGGATCGATCCCGGAGCGAAGGAACCCCGAGCCTCAGCGAGTGGGCCGAACGTTGCGGCAAGCCTTTTTGGGTACTTTTTCGGCGTCTGGAAAAAGTGCCTCGCCGTAAGGGCGAAACCGCCAGCTGCAACACCCAAAAAAACGGATATTCACCCAAAACACCCAAAGCACGGTCGGCCCAGAGGCCGCCGAGCTCAACCTCAGCCAACCTGAACCTTAGGCTTGGGAAACAAATTATCCAAAGTCTCCAACAACCTGACGTAATAAATCGGCTTGCGAAACAGATCCACCACCTGCAACCGCAACAAATCACTGACGTCTTCCATATCCGCATGCCCCGACATCACAATCACCGGCAAATGCTGCCGAGAAGTATGCTCACGCAACCGCTTGATCAACGACATCCCGGACTCCTCCGGCATGCGCAAATCAGTGATCACCAACGCGATATCCGGGTGGCGAGTCAGATGATGCAACGCCAGCTTCACCGACGTCGCCGTATGACAGACAAACCCCTCCCCCTCCAGCAACTCCGCCAACTCCAGCAACGCGTCCTCTTCATCGTCAACCAGAAGCAACTGTTGGCGCGGCGGCAAAGGAGCATTCATGGGCAATCCCTGAAAACTGAAAGTGAACCCGAGTGTAGCCCGACATCAGCCGGGCATTGAGCTTCGTTCAACTCAGGGTGTCGCGGGTGGCGTCTGCACCGTCGATCCGCCCAACGCGACCAACAGATTATCGAACATGATTAACACTCGGCCACCCACAGGCGTAACGAACACAATGACCACCACAGCGACCATCGCCACCACAATCGCATACTCGATGGCCGATGCAGCGTCATCATCGGCCAGGAAACTGCGGGCACGAATCATCAGATATTCAAAAAGCATCGCAGCTCTCCTCCGTCATCAGGGTCGGGTCACGGTTTGGCCGCCAAGTCCGGTCAAGATGCTGTTGAAGTAGAACAACACTCGATTACCGAGGGGGGTCACAAATGCCACAACCACAACGGCCACCATCGCCACCACGATCGCGTACTCGATAGCCGATGCCGCCTCCTCGTTTCTGAACAACAGACGCACTCTGGCCATCAAGTAATCAACAATCATCTGGAACATACGTCCACTCCTTCGCGCCTCTGGCGCCGATGTCGCACTACAGCGGCAAGGTTCCACCGTGCCATTTGAGCATTGTCAACAAACCCCCACCCAACAACTGTAAGAACGGATTAACCGGAAAGTATTAATCCAATCGTGTTTTTGCCATCGGCTGCTGTTAATTGGCCAAGACTCATACTTTCGTGAGTTATTTTCCTGTCAGTAATGGCGTTTTGGCTTGGATCAGCTAGCGTGGAAATAGCGAAATAGTTGCATGTTCATAGCTGCCGGATTGGGAACTTCTCTCGTTAGCAATAGCAGTGGGTAGTGCAGCAGGAAAGGGAGAGCCGTCATGAACAGTCGCGTCACCATGGGCCTTGCAGCCATCCTGTTATTGGGAGCCATTTTTGTCGGTTACTGGGGACTGGTACTCAGTCGTCAACCAGCGCCCGTCGCCGTCGCCCCCGTCGCCCCAACTGTCACTGTTGAAAAAACTGTCGCGATCGCCGAAGACCAGACCCGCCAATCCGTGGTGGTGCTGCTGCACGACGTGCCCCCCTTCACTGCGCTGACCGCCGCCGATGTAGCGGTGGAAAAACTGCGCAGTGCACCGGCAGGCAGCTTGAGCAGTATCGATCAGGCCGTCGGTCGCACACCCTGGCGGCACCTCAGCGCCGGCGCCTGGCTGAACGATGAAAGCTTCACCGCCGGCGGTTCACTGGCGCGCATGATTCACAGTGACGAACGCGCGCTCACCGTGGCTGTTGACGAAGTGATCGGTGCCGCCGGGCAACTGATTCCCGGCGATTACGTCGATGTCTTGCTCTACCTGCGCCAGGATTCCAGCAACCTCGAACAGTCGGCGCAGATCGTTTTGCCGGCCATGCGCGTGCTTGGCGTGGGTGACCAGTACGGCCTGACCAACGACGGTCAACCGGCCTCGCCGGCCCTGAGTGCAGACGAAAAACTCAAACAGGATCAACGCCGCGTTGCCGCGCGCACCGTGGTGCTGGCGGTGCCGGAACAACTGCTCAGTCGCCTGATGCTCGCCACCCAGGCCGGCACCTTGCGCCTGGCCGTACGCAGCAGTGAAGAGCAGCGCCTGGCCAAATACTGGGCCGGCGAAAACCAATCCACGGCCCATCTCGACGCCGCCAACCGACAACTCTTCCAGTTCAACCAACTGGCCATGGGCACCGCACCGAAAGCACCGTCCAGTGGTGGTTCCGGTGGCGCCGCACGGCCTGCCGTGGAAATCATTCGCGGCAACCAGATCACCCAACAAAACCCATGACTGCGCAAGGATCCAAGGGCATGCAGAGTCGTTTCAGGCCGACATTCAAACCCATGCTGCGCGCCCTGTTACTGATGGGCCTGTCGATGGACGCTGCGTTCGCGGCAGTCGGCAGTTGTTCGGCACTGGGGCGCATGCCGCCAGTGATCGAAATCGGCGAAGGGTTTCAGCAGGACGTGCAGTCCCCCGTGGCGATCACGCGTCTGGCGATTGGCGACCCGAAAATCGCCGATGTCCACGCCAACGGCAGCTCGTCCTTTCTGCTCACCGGTGTTGCACCCGGCGCCACCAGCCTGATGGTCTGGACGTCGTGTTCGAGCGAGCCGCGCCAGAGCATGGTCTTTGTTCAGGGCGCCGCCACCGCCGCGCTGAACAGCAGTCTGCCGTCGGATGATCCGAACCTGCCGTCGCAAGTGCAGACCGACATTCGTTTCGTCGAAGTCAGCCGCACCAAACTCAAGGAAGCCACCGCCTCGCTGATCGGCACGCGCGGCAACTTTCTGTTCGGTTCGCCCGGCACCTTGCCGCCGATTGACGGGGTGCCGCAGCCCCGCCTGCCAGTGGACAACTCACTGTTCAACTTCTCGTGGGTCGGCGGCAAGACCATGGCGATCATCAATGCATTGGAAACCAGCGGCTTCGCCTATACCCTCGCGCGGCCAAGTCTGGTGGCGTTGAACGGGCAAAGCGCAAGCTTTCTGGCCGGCGGTGAAATTCCGATTCCGGTACCCAGCTCCGGCAGCGACAGCGTGTCGATCGAATACAAGGAATTCGGCATCCGCCTGACCCTCACGCCGACCATCATCGGTCGCGACCGCATCGCGTTGAAGGTCGCCCCGGAAGTCAGCGAACTGGACTTCAGTAACGCCGTACAGATCGCCGGCACCACTGTGCCGGCGCTGACTATCCGCCGCACCGACACCAGCGTGTCGCTGGGCGATGGCGAGAGTTTCGTCATCAGTGGCTTGATCAGCACCACCAACAGCTCGCAGGTGAACAAGTTTCCCGGCCTCGGTGACATCCCGGTACTCGGCGCATTTTTCAAAGGCTCGCAGATCAAGCGCGAAGAGCGCGAACTATTGATGATCGTGACGCCGCATCTGGTGCAGCCATTGGCCGCCGATGCCCAGTTGCCGTCGTTACCCGGGGAAAAACTGCGCAATTACGACCCGAATTTCTACCGCATGTTCTTCTTGGAAAACGGCAATTTCGACAAGCGCAGCGGGTTATCGCAATGAGCCAGAACCTGAGCCAGACCTTTCTCGCCATCACCCGCAACAGCACCGATCTGGAGTGGCTGCAGGGCGCGCTCGCGCCGCTCGGCCAAGTGGTCAGCGCCGGTGGCGGCAGCCTCGACGAACTGCTGGCGCTGGTGGATGTCACCTTTGCCAGCCTGGTGTTCGTCGGCCTGGATCGCGAGCACGTGGTCGCCCAGAGCGCGTTGATCGAAGGCGCGCTGGAGGCCAAACCGATGCTGGCGATCGTGGCCCTCGGCGACGGCATGGACAATCAGCTGGTGCTCAATGCCATGCGTGCCGGGGCCCGGGATTTTGTCGCCTACGGTTCGCGCTCCAGTGAAGTCGCCGGGCTGGTGCGGCGCTTGAGCAAACGCCTGCCGCCCGTAGCGCCGAATACGCAACTCGGCGGCCTTACGGTCATGTATGGCGTGCAGAGCAGTTCCGATGGAGCACTGTTGGCCAACCATATGGCCCTGGTGGTGCAAAAGAGCGGTCAGCAAACCTTGCTGCTCGATCTCGGTCTGCCGCGCGGTGACAGCCTCGCCCTGCTCGGGCTGGAAAGTTCGTTTCACTTTGGCGATGCCCTGCGTCACTTGCGCCGGCTCGACGCCACGCTGATCGACAGCGCCTTCACCAGTGCCGAAGCCGGCCTGCGCATTCTCGCCTACGCCAGCAACGATGAGCCGTTGGAAAACACCAGCGCCGCCGAGCTGTACATGTTGCTCAGCGCCCTGCGCCAGCACTTCCAGCACATCGTCGTGAACCTCACCGGGCAGACCGACAGCGAGGCGTTGCGCACCTTTGTCAGCCATTGCGACAAGTTGCTCTGGTACACCGACCAGAACGTGCTCAACTGCCGGCGCAACCTCGCCGTGCTCAATCTGTGGCGAGAAAAAGGCATGAAGCTCGACCACGGGCGGCTGCTGATCGACCGTTACTTGAGCAACGTTGCGCCCAATTCGGAAACCCTCGGCAAGACCTTCAATCTGGAAGTGATCGCCACGCTGGCCCTCACTCCAGAAGTGCGCCTGAACGCAAAAAACCAGGGCGTCAGCCTGTTCGAACTGGCCCCGCGCGAAAAACTCACCCAGAGCCTGCGTGCGCTCGGTGAACGTCTGGCCAAACGTTCCGAGGGTCTGGCCAAGCCCAAAGTCACCTGGTTCGACCGCTTGCGAGGCACCTCATGAGCGCAGAAAAACTCTTCGGCGCTGCGCCCCGCAGCAGCGGCGGCAACAGCGATCACGAAGGCCTGAAACTGGTCCTGCATCGCTACATCATCGACGCCCTCGAAGAGTCGGGGAAAAACCTGCTGGAAGGTTCTCGTCAGCAACTCGCACAGTTCGTCACCGACAAGGTCGCCGAGTACATCGCCCGTTTGCACCTGGCGATTTCCCGCTACGAGATGGAGCGGCTAGCCGAAGAGATCGTCGACGAACTCACCGGTTTCGGTCCGCTGGAGGTGTTGCTGCGCGATCACTCGGTGACGGAGATTCTGGTCAACGGCCCGCACCGGGTATTCATCGAACGCGACGGTGTGCTGCACCAGAGTGACCTGCGGTTTATCGATGCGCATCACGTCGAACGCGTGATGCAGCGCATCCTTGCACCGCTCGGACGGCGCCTCGACGAGTCCTCACCGATGGTCGACGCACGCCTGCCCGATGGCAGCCGGGTCAATGCGATCATTCCGCCGATTGCCCTCGACGGCCCCTGCCTGTCGATCCGCAAATTCCGCAAGGACATGCTTAAAAGCAGCGACCTGATCGCCATGCAAACCGTCGACCTGCCGATCTTCGAGTTTTTCCAGGATGCCGTCGGCAAGCGCTGCAACATCCTGATCAGCGGCGGTACCGGTACCGGCAAGACCACGCTGCTGAATATTCTCAGCCAGTTGATCAATCCGCACGAACGCCTGGTGACCATCGAAGACGTCGCCGAATTGCAGCTCGGCCACCCCCACGTGGTGCGCCTGGAAACCCGTCCGCCGAATGCCGAAGGCCATGGTGAAGTGAAGGCCAGCGACCTGATTCGCAACGCCCTGCGGATGCGCCCCGACCGGATCATCCTCGGCGAGATCCGCGGTGTCGAAGTGGTCGATGTACTCACGGCGATGAACACCGGCCACGACGGTTCGATGAGCACCGTGCACGCCAACAACGCCCAGGATGCCCTGCTGCGCTTGGAAACGCTGGTCGGCCTGACGGGTCGCTCCATCGCCGAGCGCACCCTGCGCCAGATGATCTGCGCGGCCCTCGACGTGATCATCCAGTTGACGCGCATGCCCGACGGGCGCCGCTGTGTCAGCGAGGTCGTGGAAGTGGTCGGCATTCGCGAAGACGTTTACGTCACTAACACGCTGTTCCGCCTCGACCGCCGCAGCGGTTTCGGTTTCCTGCGCGAAGCCGTCAATCCGGCCGGCGACAAGCTGCGCCACGAGACACATCTGGGCTGACGGCAAGGAGCATCGAGCATGCTGGGACCGATCATTCTCATCGTTATCTGCCTGACGCTGCTGGGGCTGTCGATTCGCCTGTTTTTGCAGGGTCTGCGCAAGACCGCCACGGAAAAAGTACTCAACCGTCTCGCCGCCGGACAACCGCAACTGGCGCCGGAAAAACCTGTGTGGGTCGGACTGGAACGGATGTTTCTGCGTGCCGGACTGGGCCGTCCGACCGAGCGTTTCGGCCTGTGGCTGAGTCTGTGGGCGCTGGCGATAGCGCTGGGGTATTTTCTTGCCGACTGGGTCGGCCTGCTACTGATGATCGTCATACCGCCACTGCTGTTGCGGCTATACATCGCCATTCTTTACCAGCGCCGGATCAAACGCATGATCGAGCAACTGCCGCAGTTGCTTGATCACACCGTGCGTAGCCTGAAGTCCGGGCGCACCCTGAGCGACGCGGTCATGGGCGGCATTGAAGCCAGCGAAGATCCGTTGAAAACAGCCATGGGCCGGGTCCAGCGCAACGTGCAACTGGGGGTGAACCTGCCCGATGCGGTCAGTGATTTTGCCGAGCTGTATGAACAGGATGAACTGCGCATGTTCGCCCTCGGCCTGAAGGTCAATCATCGCTACGGCGGCAACGCCAGCGAGCTGCTGGAGAATCTGATCAAACTGATCCGCGAACGCGACCAGGGCGCCCGCCAACTTCGCGCCCTCACCGGCGAAACGCGCATGACCGCGTGGGTGCTCGGCTCATTGCCGCTGCTGCTGGTGAGTTACTTCATGCTGACCAACCCCGGCTACATGCTGGGGATGTGGAACGACGCCAGTGGTCAGCACATGTTGATCAGCGCCGCCGTGCTGCAAGTGGTCGGCAGCCTGGCGCTGTGGCGCATGTTGAGGAGCGTCTGACATGGTCTGGCTCGCGGCACTGATGTTGCTGCTCGGCGCCTTGATGTTGGTGATCAATCACCTGCTGATGGAGCGGCGCCGGGTGCGTCAGATCAATCAGCGCCTGCAAGGACAACTGGTGCGCGAGAATCGCTTCGGCAACTGGTTGCGCGCGCTCGGTAGCAGCAAGTTCGGTCAGCGCTCGGTGAGCATCGACAGCGAAACCCAGACCCTGCTCAACCGCATCGGCTGGCGCCGCGCCAACGAACGGGCGCTGTATGCGGCATGCCAGGTGGGTACGCCGTTATTGACGCTGGGCCTGGCGATCTTTCTCCAAGAAGTGTTCTTCCCCCAGGCCGACAACCGCTGGCTGGTGCCAATGCTCGCCACCGGTGGCGGTTACCTGCTGCCCAAACGCCTGCTGGCCTACGCCGCAGCACGGCGGCAGAAAACCATCTCAGTGGAGGTTTCGACGTTTATTCCGCTGCTGCGCATCCTCTTCGAATCCGGCATGGCAGTGGAACAAGCCCTGCGTGTACTCAGCATCGAAGCGCAAAAACTGTTGCCGGAACTGACCAGCGAACTGCGCCTGATCCTGACCCGTGTCGACTCTGGCCTGGAACTCGGCCAGGAGTTGAACAAAGCCGCGGTGATGCTCGCCGTGGACGAATTCAGCGACACCTGCGTGATCCTCCAGCAACTGATTCAACAGGGCGGCGGCGCGATGAAATCGCTGCTGGCGCTCAAGCAACTGCTGGATGACCGGCGCCTGACGCGCTTGCAGGAATACATCTCGAAAATGTCGGCGAAGATGTCTGTAGTGATGATGCTGTTTCTGTTTCCGGCACTGCTGATCGTCCTCGCCGGCCCCGGCTTCACCGCGATAGCCCGGGCGTTCGCCAACTGACCTTGCTCATGGAGAGCGTTTGATGAAAGTACTGATAGTCATGGCAAGTCTGTTGCTGCTCGGCGGTTGCGCCACCGACGGCCAGGCACCCTGGACAGCACTGCTGTCACCGAGCAGTTGCAGCAAAATGACTCAGGAGCAGGAACTGGCCCTGAACCTCGCCGACAACCTGGCCAACGACGGCAAGTTGCACGCCAGCCTGGCCAACCTGCAAAGCCTGCCGGACAACATCAGCGAAGTGCGCCTGCGCAAAGCCAAGGTCTACCGCCTGCTCGGCCGCAGCGAAGCCGAGCCGCTGTACCGCGGCCTGCTCGGCGGCTGCCTGACCGCCGAAGCCGAACACGGCCTCGGTCAGCTCTACGCTGCTCGCGGCGACAACGGCCAGGCCCAGGCCCACCTGCAACGCGCCGCCCGCCTGGCCCCCACCGACGAAAAAATCCGCAACGACCTGGGCGTGGTCTATCTCAATCAACTGCGCCTCAACGATGCGCGCTTCGAGTTCCTCACCGCCATCGAACTCAAGCAGAACAATCAATTGGCGACACTGAACATGGTCACCCTGCTGCTGTACCAGAACGACTGGCCACAAGCCGCCGAAATCGTCAGCCGCGCGAAACTGACCCCGCAACAATTCACCGAAGCCCAGCAACGCGCAGAAAAACTCAAAGCCCCGGTCAAGGCCAAACCCGCCACCAGCAATCAAGTGGCCGCCGTCGCTGACCCGTTGCCGCCATCGCTCAAATAAGGAGACAGCCATGCATCCCTTCAAAGGCCTGTGCTACCTGACCCTGCTCAGCCTGCCCCTCAGCGCCACCGCCATCGACGCCGGCCCCGCCTCGGCGCAACAACAGGAAACCGAAGGCTGGCTGGTCCTGCAAAGCCGTAACAAAGCCGCCTCGCCAAAACCCCAAACGGCGACCGCGACCGAACGTGATCTGGCGATGCAGCGCTGGTTGAAGAAGTACAAATACGAGATTCCGGATTTTTATGATCCGGATGCGGGTGGGAAGATCGAGAGCAAGAATTAGTGAGGCGGTGACCTTGCGAGCGCTTTCGCGAGCAGGCTCGCTTCCACAGGTGGATTGCATTTCCAAATGTGGGAGCCAGCCTGCTGGCGATGAACGATGACGCAGTGTGCCTGCCGGATCAGGTCTGCGGATCCACCCGATCCAGTGCCCGGTTTACCGCCAGCTCGGCCAGCATGATGATCTGCTGAATCGCCAGCGCGGTATTGCGCTCCGGCCGACCCAACTGATCGGCAAAGTTACCCGCCAGCGTATTGGCCGAAGCCAGGGATTCGCAGGCATGGGCGAGCAGGCTTTCGGTATCGATTTTCGGATGGATGAGGAACATCGTGGTGGGTTGGTGGGGTTTCGCCGGTTCGGGGCAGAGGTAGAAATCGAGGGCGCATTTGATGGCCTCGCGGTTCTTGACGAGGTCGTCGGCGCGGATGGCTTCTTCGAGCGGGGTCGTGGGTTCGGTGGGTGGGTCGGGGATCAGTTTGTCCATAACAACTCCTACTTGGCTGAGGAGCCAACCTTTGTCGTTTCCACACGACAAAAGGTGGCAGCTGTACGCAGGGTGGAAAACCGATAAGTAGGCAACCGGCCAGACCGAAGCCTGCCCGCGCACAGCCGCCGCGACACAGTTTGCAGACGAAAGAAGACACCGACAATGATTGCGGTAGCGATGCAACGCATCTACTTGAAATTCAGGTTTCCACACCCGGTCGCTGAATTGGCAGCGACAGCCAAAGACTAGAGAGCGCACGTCCGACGGACAACCTGAAAACCGTGTGGGAAGGTTCCGGTTATCTGGCACAAATTTAAACAGCCAAAAGCCAACCCTCACCCTAACCCTCTCCCAGAGGGAGAGGGGACCGACCGAGTTGTCTGGGAGAGCTACGCCGACGTGAAAGACCGAGTCGAATTCAGACTCTGAAACAGATCCAAAGCCCCTCACCCTAGCCCTCTCCCAGAGGGAGAGGGGACTGATCGAGTCGTTTGGGAGGGCTACGCCGACGTGAAAGACCGAGTCGAATTCAGACTCTGAAACAGATCAAAAGCCCCTCACCCTAGCCCTCTCCCGGAGGGAGAGGGGACTGACCGAGTTGTCTGGGAGCGCTACGCCGACGTGAAAGACCGATGCAGTGGTCAACTAATTCCGGACACCTCGATAGGTGGTTTTGACGCCATCGCCCGCTCGTAAGCGGTCGGTGGCAGATATCCCAGTTTCGAGTGCAACCGTTCGTTGTTGTAAAACCCAACGATG
>NZ_JBQYFW010000054.1:0-22262 GCF_056313565.1 Pseudomonas sp. 3B-A001-10F | reverse complement strand
AAAACCTCGTGCCGAGCACTGTACCGGCCGTGACCGAAGTCACCGATACCATCGACACCTCGACCGTCAAACTGACGGCTGATACGTCGGTCGCTGAAGGCGGCACCGTCACTTACACCGCCACTGTCGGCGCTCCAGTGACCGGCTCGCCTGTCGTGGTGACGCTGGCCAATGGTCAGAACATCACCATCGAAGTCGGTAAAACCACCGGCACCGTGACCTTCACCGCACCGAACGATGCGCTGACCGGCCACGCGCCGCTCACCAACGCGATCACCGACGTAACCGGCGGCAACTTCGAAAATCTGGTGGCGGACAAAACGCCGGTCAGCACCACCGTGACCGACACCGTCGACACCACCAACCTGTCGCTCAGCGCGACCGGTTCTGTGGCTGAGGGCGGCTCGATCATCTACACCGCCACATTGACCAACGCTGCTGGCTCGCCAGTGACCGTGACGCTGAGCAACGGCGCCGTGATCACCATCGAGGCCGGCAAAACCACCGGCACCGTGACCGTTCCAGCACCGGCCGATGACGTTTACAAAGACGCGGGCAAGGTCGAAGCGACGATCTCCACCGCTACCGGTGGCAACTTCGAAAATCTGGTGCCGAGCACTGTTCCGGCCGTGACCGAAGTCACCGACACCATAGACACCTCGACCGTCAAACTGACGGCCGATACCTCCGTGGCCGAAGGCGGCACCGTCACTTACACCGCCACTGTCGGCGCTCCAGTTACCGGTTCGCCGGTCACCGTGACCTTGGCCAACGGCCAGAACATCACCATCGAAGTCGGCAAAACCACCGGCACCGTGACCACCACCGCACCGAACGATGCGCTGACCGGTCAGGCGCCACTGACCAACTCGATCACGGGTGTCACTGGCGGCAACTACGAAAACCTGGTGGCCGACAAGACCCCGGTTTCAACCACTGTCACCGATACCGTCGACACCACTAACCTGTCGCTGAGCGCGACGGGTTCGGTTGCTGAAGGTGGCTCGATCATCTACACCGCAACGCTGACCAACGCGGCTGGCTCGCCAGTCACCGTGACCCTGTCGAACGGCGCCGTGATCACCATTGAGGCGGGCAAAACCACTGGCACCGTCACCGTCGCTGCGCCAGCGGATGACGTTTACAAAGATGCAGGCAAAGTCGAAGCAACCATTTCGACCGCGACTGGTGGCAACTTCGAGAATCTGGTGCCAAGCACCGTACCGGCCGTGACCAATGTCACCGACACCATCGACACCACAACCGTAAAACTCACCGCCACCGAGTCGACAGCTGAGGGTGGCAACGTCACCTACACCGCGACTGTCGGCGCGCCAGTCACCGGCTCGCCGGTTGTCGTAACCTTGGCCAACGGTCAGACGATCACCATCGGCGTCGGCCAGACCACCGGCACCGCGACCACCACGGCGCCGAACGATGCGTTGACCGGTCACGCACCACTGACCAACGCGATCACCAACGTGACCGGCGGTAACTACGAAAACCTTGTTGCGGACAAGACCCCGGTATCGACCAATGTCACCGACACCGTCGACACGACCAATCTGTCACTCAGCGCTACCAATTCGGTCGCTGAAGGTGGCTCGATCGTCTACACCGCGACCCTGACCAACGCCGCTGGCTCGCCAGTGACCGTCACCCTGTCGAACGGCGCCGTGATCACCATCGACGCCGGTAAAACCACTGGCACCGTGACTGTTCCTGCGCCGGCCGACGACGTCTACAAAGACGCCGGTACCGTGCAGGCGACGATCAGCACCGCCACCGGTGGTAACTTCGAAAACCTGGTGCCGAGCACAACGCCGGCTGTGACCAGCGTCACCGACACCATCGACACCACCACCGTGAAGCTGACCGCCACTGAGTCGGCAGCTGAGGGTGGCAACGTCACCTACACCGCGACTGTCGGCGCGCCAGTCACCGGCTCGCCGGTTGTCGTAACCTTGGCCAACGGTCAGACGATCACCATCGGCGTCGGCCAGACCACCGGCACGGCGACCGCCACTGCGCCGAATGACGCATTGACCGGCCACGCTCCGCTGACCAACGCGATCACCAACGTGACCGGTGGCAACTACGAAAATCTGGTGGCCGACAAGACGCCGGTCAGCACCAACGTCACTGACACTGTCGACACCACCAACCTGTCGTTGAGCGCGACCGGTTCTGTGGCTGAAGGTGGCTCGATCGTCTACACCGCGACCCTGACCAACGCTGCTGGCTCGCCAGTCACCGTGACCCTGTCGAACGGCGCCGTGATCACCATCGATGCCGGTAAAACCACTGGCACCGTGACCGTTCCCGCCCCGGCTGACGATGTCTACAAAGACGCCGGCACCGTGCAGGCGACCATCAGCACCGCTACCGGTGGCAACTTCGAAAACCTGGTGCCAAGCACGACTCCGGCTGTGACCAGCGTCACCGATACCATCGACACCACCACGGTGAAACTGACGGCCACCGAGTCTGCCGCTGAAGGCGGCAACGTCGTCTACACCGCGACGGTCGGTGCACCAGTAACCGGTTCGCCAGTCGTGGTAACCCTGTCGAACGGTCAGACCATCACCATTGGTGTTGGCCAGACCACCGGCACCGCGACCACTACCGCGCCAAACGACGTTTTGACCGGCCATGCACCGCTGACCAACGCGATCACCAACGTCAGCGGCGGTAACTACGAGAACCTCGTGGCTGACAAAACGCCGGTCAGCACGACGGTGACCGATACTGTCGACACCACCAATCTGTCGCTCAGCGCGACCGGCACCGTGGCTGAAGGCGGTTCGATTGTTTACACCGCGACCCTGACCAACGCCGCTGGTTCGCCAGTCACCGTGACTCTTTCGAACGGCGCCGTAATCACCATTGATGCCGGTAAAACCACCGGCACCGTGACCGTTCCAGCACCAGCCGACGACGTCTACAAAGACGCCGGCACCGTGCAGGCCACGATCAGCAACGCCACCGGTGGCAACTTCGAAAATCTGGTGCCGAGCACGACGCCAGCTATCACCAGCGTCACCGATACCGTCGACACCACGACTGTGAAACTGACGGCAACCGCTACCGCAGCCGAAGGTGGCAACGTCGTTTACACCGCGACTGTCGGCGCGCCAGTCACCGGCTCGCCGGTTGTCGTGACCCTGGCCAACGGTCAGACCATCACCATTGGTGTCGGCCAGACTACGGGGACTGCGACCACTACCGCACCAAACGATGCGTTGACTGGTCACGCACCGCTGACCAACTCGATCACCAACGTCACTGGCGGCAACTACGAAAATCTCGTCGCCGACAAGACGCCGGTTTCGACCAACGTCACTGACACCGTCGACACCACCAACCTGTCGCTGTCCGCGACCGGCACCGTGGCCGAAGGTGGTTCGATTGTTTACACCGCGACATTGACCAACGCCGCTGACTCGCCAGTGACCGTCACCCTGTCCAACGGCGCGGTGATCACCATCGATGCTGGTAAAACCACCGGCACCGTGACTGTCCCGGCCCCGGCTGACGACGTCTACAAAGACGCTGGCACCGTGCAGGCCACAATCAGCAACGCCAGCGGTGGCAATTTCGAAAATCTGGTGCCAAGCACGACTCCGGCTATCACCAGCGTCACCGATACCATCGACACCACCACCGTGAAACTGACGGCAACGGCCACTGCGGCAGAGGGCGGCAACGTCGTCTACACCGCGACCGTCGGTGCTCCAGTGACTGGCTCGCCGGTTGTGGTTACCCTGTCGAACGGTCAGACCATCACCATCGGTGTTGGCCAGACCACCGGCACCGCGACCACAACTGTACCTAACGACGCATTGACCGGCCACGCCCCGCTGACCAACTCGATCACCAACGTCACTGGCGGCAACTACGAAAATCTCGTCGCCGACAAAACCCCGGTCAGCACCACCGTGACCGACACCGTCGACACCACCAACCTGTCGCTGTCCGCGACCGGCACCGTGGCCGAAGGCGGCCAGATCACTTACACCGCGACCCTGACCAACGCCGCTGGTTCACCGGTCACCGTGACCCTGTCCAACGGCGCCGTGATCACCATCGACGCCGGTAAAACCAGCGGCACCGTGACCGTTCCAGCGCCAGCCGATGACGTTTACAACGACGCCGGCAACGTCCAGGCAACGATCAAAACCGCCACCGGTGGCAGCTTCGAAAACCTGGTGACCAGCACTACGCCAGCCGTAACCAGCGTCACCGACACCATCGATACCACCACGGTGAAACTGACCGCGACCGGCACAGCAGCTGAAGGCGGCAACGTCGTCTACACCGCCACTGTCGGCGCAGCTGTAACCGGTTCGCCGGTCGTGGTGACCCTGGCCAACGGTCAGACCATCACCATCGACATCGGCAAAACCACCGGCACCGTGACCACCACCGCACCGAACGATGCGCTGACCGGCCACGCCCCGCTGACCAACTCGATCACCAACGTCACGGGCGGCAACTACGAAAATCTGGTCGCCGACAAAACCCCGGTCAGCACTACCGTCACCGACACCGTCGACACCACCAACCTGACGCTGTCCGCGACCGGCACCGTGGCCGAAGGTGGCCAGATCACCTACACCGCGACCCTGACCAACGCCGCTGGCTCGCCAGTCACCGTGACCCTCAGCAACGGTTCGGTGATCACCATCGACGCCGGCAAAACCACTGGCACCGTGACCGTTCCGGCTCCGGCCGATGACGTCTACAAAGACGCCGGCACCGTGCAGGCGACCATCACCGGCACCAGCGGCGGCAGCTTCGAAAATCTGGTGACCAGCAACACGCCAGCCGTGACCAACGTCACCGACACGGTCGATACCACCACGGTCAGCATCACTGGCAGCAGCTCGGTGACCGAAGGCCAGACCGCCAGCTACACGGTCAGCCTGAACCACCCGGCGCAAACCGAAGTGACCCTGAAAATCGTCTACAGCGGCACCGCCGCCGACGGTTCGGACTTCACTGGCGTTTACACCGTGAAGATCCCGGCCGGTGCGAGCAGCGCGCAGTTCAACGTCGCGACCCTCGATGACAAGATCACCGAAGGCACCGAGAACTTCGTGGTCAAGATCGATTCGGCCACTGGCGGCAACTTCGAGAACCTCGCGGTCAGCAGCACCAATGGCAGCGTCAGCACGTCGATCATCGACAACGATGCGCCGCCCGTGCTCGACCTGGATGCCAACAACTCCAGCGGCGCCACCGGTGCCGACTACAAGGTGACCTTCACCGAGAACACCCCGGGCGCTGGTGTGTCGATTGCCGACACCGATATCAGCATCACCGACCCGGACAGCACCATGCTCACCGGCGCCACTGTAGTCCTAACCAACCGTCAGGACGGCGATGCGCTGAACCTGGGCAACAGCGTCAACGGCATCACCATCAATGCCAACAGCACCAACGGCACCGTGACCCTGACCTTGTCGGGCAACGCGACGCTGGCTGATTACATGCAGGCCATCAAGAACATCAGCTTCACCAATAGCAGTGAAAACCCGAGCACCGTGCCGCGTATCATCACGGTGACCGTGACCGATGGCGGCAATTACTCCAACACCGCGACCACCACGGTCAACGTGGTGGCGGTCAACGACGCTCCGGTTGCTGCACCGAGCAATGTCACTGGCACCGAAGACACTCCGCTGGTACTCGGCTGGTCGACCTTTGGCGTGACCGACGTCGATAGCCCTGCCAGCAGCCTCGGTATCAAAATCACCCAACTGCCGGGCGAAGGCAAACTGCAGTACCTGGACGGCTCGACCTGGAAGGACGTCGCCAACAACCAGACCTTCAGCAAGGCTGACATCGACGCGGGCAAGCTGCGCTTCCTGCCGGATGCCAACGAGTCGGGCGTCAACGGTTACGGCGGCAGCGGCCTGGGCAACAATCAGGCGGATTACGCGCAGATCAAGTTCCAGCCAACCGACGGCCAACTGTTGGGCAACACCGGCACCGTGAAGATCGACATCACTCCGGTGGCGGATGCGCCAACCGTGAACGTCGCCGACAACAGCGTGAAGTCGACCGGTTTGATCAAAGAAGTCTGGACCGGTCTCTCGGGTCTGGGTACCGACGGCAGCGGTGCGAACTCGACCACCCTGAAAAACGTGATCGACGGCGCCGGCACCCCGAACACCAGCGGCAACGTGACTAACGTGCAGTCGGACGGCAGCGTGGCCGCCGGCACCGCCTCGAAAACTTCGGGCCTGATCTACCTGGAAGCCGGCAAAACCTATTCCTTCAGTGGTGTGGCCGACGATAGCCTGCTGATCACCATTGGCGGCAAGAGCGTGGCTTCGGGTACCTGGGGCGCGGGCGGTGCGATCAGCGGTTCGTTCACCCCGACCACCAGCGGCTACTACACACTGGATATCTACCACCACAATCAGAGCGGCCCGGGCAGCTACGACGTCAACCTGTCGGTCAACGGCAGCACGCCGATCGACCTGAGCAGCGCTGGCGTACCGATCTACACCGGCGTGCAGGATCTGGTGAATTCGGGCGTGACCGTCTCCGATCTGCACGGCAGCAACGGCGAAGGCTATTACGACGGCTATAAACTCAACACCGGCGCCGAAGGCACCACGGTGAAACTGTCGGCTATCACCACCGCACTGACTGATACCGACGGCTCGGAAACCCTGAGCGTGAAGATCAGCGGCGCGCCAGTCGGCTCGGTGCTCAGCGATGGCGCGGGCCATACCTTCACCGTCACCGCCAGCAGCGGCGACGCCAACGTCACCGGCTGGAACCTCGGCAGCCTGACCGTGACCCCGCCGCCGTACTACAACGGCCAGTTCAACCTGACCGTGACCTCGACCTCCACCGAGATGGTCGGCGGCTCGGCCAGCAGCACCGCGACCATTCCGGTCACCGTGGTGCCGGCGGTCTACAACGCCATTGTCGCCACCTCAGCCGATGACACCGTCACCGGCACCGATGGCAACGACATCATCGTCGCCGACATCGGTGGCCTGACCGTGGTGCCGGGCACCAACTACAACATCGCGTTCATGGTCGACAGCTCTGGCAGCATGAGCGCGTCGTCGCTCAACGCGGCCAAAGATTCGCTGACCTCAGTGTTCAACAGCCTCAAGCAGAGCCTGGGCGGCAGCAATTCGGGCACGGTGAACATTTTCCTCGTCGACTTCGATACCCAGGTCAACAAGTCGGTGTCGGTGAATCTCAACGACCCGAACGCGCTGACGCAACTTAAAGCGGTACTGGACTCGATGGCCTCCGGCGGTGGCACCAACTACGAGGACGTATTCAAGACCACGGCCAACTGGTTCCAGAGCGCTGACGCTGTGGCCAACACCGGGGCGAAGAACCTCACGTATTTCATCACCGACGGCCAGCCGACCTACTACCAGAGCGGCGAGCAGACCAACCCGACGCTGTACGGCAACGTGAAGCTCGACGATGTGGTGAAAACCAGCAACTACAAGCCGGGCGACACCTTCAGCACCTACATCGACAATACCCACGCGTTGACGATCAACAGCGCCGGCACCGTAACCCTGCAAACCTACAATTCGTGGTGGGGCTGGAGCAGCTCTAATCTGGGCACCATTCACGCGCAGGGCGACGGCACCTATGAGTTGTCGAGTCTGGCGGGTACCGGTAACAGCACCAACTCGGCAACGACCAGTAACTCGACCAGTGGCTTTGCCTTGCTCAGCGGTCTGTCGAACGTCGAGGCTATCGGACTGAACAACGATGTCAGCCTCAACGATCTGAAACCTTACGATTCGGATAAAACACCGCAGACCAACATCGATCCGAAGGATCTGGCCAACTCCATCATCGGCCACACCGAAGCGACGCTGCCGGGCAACGACACCGTCAGCGGTGGCGACGGCAACGACATCCTGTTCGGCGATCTGGTGAGCTTCAACGGCATTGCCGGCGAGGGTTATCAAGCGATGCAGGCGTTCGTTGCCAAGGAAACCGGCGTCGACGTCAGCAAAGTCACCACCAGCAACGTGCACCAGTACATCACCGAGCACTATCAGGCGTTCGATGTCTCCGGCGCACACGACGGCAACGACACGCTGTTGGGTGGCGCGGGCAATGACATCCTCTTCGGCTCGGGCGGCAACGACCTGCTCGATGGCGGCAAAGGCAATGACATCCTGCTCGGCGGCACCGGCAACGACACGCTGATCGGCGGTCAGGGTAATGACATTCTCATCGGTGGTTCGGGTGCCGATACCTTCGTCTGGAAGGCGGGCGACACCGGCAACGACGTGATCAAGGACTTCAAGGCCAGCGAAGGTGACCGCATCGACTTGCGTGATCTGTTGCAGGGCGAGACCGGCAGCACCATCGACAACTTCCTGAAGATCACCACGGTCGACGGCACGTCGTCGCTGCAAGTCAGCTCGGCGGGCAAGTTCAACTCCGGCGACGCTGCGGCGGCAACCCCGGACGTGACGATCAAACTGGAAGGCAACAACTGGTCGAGCGCCAACATTCACAACCTGATTGCCGGCAGCGACCCGACCATCAAGGTCGACCACAACAACAGCTGATCGTGAACAAAACAGCCGCCCCGATGGGGCGGCCGTCACGTTTGTGCTGACCGGACCGGTGACGATCGCGTCGCCGCCCCGCATACTCGCGCACAGTTGGCTATGCTGCTGACAGCATGACGCTGGTTCATTTCTGAGGGATGCTCAATGTTTTACGTGCAACGCGATGCGCAAGGTCTGTTGATTCGCGTGGAAGCCGCGGCCTACGCCGAGGCCACGGAAACGCTGCCGGCCGACAGCCATGAAATCCAGGCCTGGTTCGCCAATGAAGTGGTGGAAACCAGCCTGAAACAGCTCAAGCAGAGCGACTTCGAAATGATTCGGGTACTCGACGACCTGATTCAGGTGCTGACCCAGAAGGGCGTGATCCGCGTCACCGACCTGCCGCCGGCGGCCCAGGCCAAACTGATGGACCGGACCCAGGCGCGTGAGGCGTTGGGCGGGTTGAGCCAGTTGATCGATGAGGATGAGGGCGGGTTGATCTGATCCACCCAGTATCAAAAGCCTACCCTCACCCCAGCCCTCTCCCCGAGGGAGAGGGAGCCGACCGAGGTGTCTGGCGCTATACATCGACCTGAGAAATCGAGTCGACTATGGATTCAGCGCAAATCGTTCACGTCGGCGTCTTACCGAATATCCCCCAATCAGTCCCCGTGAGGGAGAGGGGCCGACCGAGGTATCTGGCGCTATACATCGACCTGAGAAATCGAGTCGATTATGGATTCAGCGGACATCTTTCACGTCGGCGTACTTCCCGAATATCCCCCAATCAGTACCCGTGAGGGAGAAGGGCCGACCGAGGCGTCTGGCGCTATACATCGACCTGAGAAATCGAGTCGATTGTGGATTCAGCGCAATCGTTCACGTCGGCGTATTTACCGAATATCCCCCAATCAGTCCCCGTGAGGGAGAGGGGCCGACCGAGGTGTCTGGCGCCATACATCGACCTGAGAAATCGAGTCGATTATGGATTCAGCGGAGCTCTTTCACGTCGGCGTATTACATCAATATCCCACGATCAGTCCCCTCTCCCTCTGGGAGAGGGCTAGGGTGAGGGTGAGGGTGGCTTTTGCAATCTCACCGCCAAGGCCGAGGCTCACCAAACAACCGCCCCTGAACCCCATACAAACCCATCTCGCGAATCACCGACAACTCCCCTTCCGTCTCGACCCGCTCGGCAATCAGCGGCAGATCAATGCTGTGCGCCGCACGCTGGATCGCCTCGATAAACAGACGCTTGTCACTCTCCTGATCAATCGCACGAATGTAACTGCCATCGATCTTCAAGTACGCCAGCCCCAGCCGCGCCAGGTTGCCGATCATGCTGAAGCGACCACCAAAGCGTTGCAGGCTCAGAGAGAAACCGAGTTCGCGCAGGCGCCGGGTCAACTGCTCCAGCACCGCTTGTTCGGGCAATTGCTCCTCGCCGATTTCCAGGGTCAAGCGCTCGCCCAGGTTGGAATGCGCGCGCAGAATCTCGAAGACTTTGTTCAGTGCCTGCGGATCAGCCAGGGTCGCCGAGGACAAGTTCAGCGCCAGCGAATCTTCGTGCCCTTTCATCTGCTCCAGCACGCGTTCGAGCATCAAGCGGTCAAGCCGTGCAGTCCAGCCGAAGCGTTCCAGCCACGGCAGGAAGCGCCCGGCCGGGATGGTCTTGCCCTGATCATCGAGCAGGCGCGAGAGCACTTTGTAATGCAGCACCAGCTGCGTGTCTGCAGCGGCAACCACTGGCTGGAAATACAGCTCGAAACGCTGCTGACTCAAGGCCTGATCGAGCAAGCGATGCCAGGCATGGTGATCGTCGCCGACATCCGCCGTCAGGCTCTGATCGATGCACGCCCAATTCTGCTCGCCCTGACCTTCAGCTTGCGCCAGCGCCTGATCGCCGAGCGTCAGTACTTGTTGCGGTGAATCACCATGGGTGAACGGCGCCAGGCCGATCGACGCCACGGCAGCCACGTCGGTCGCCCCGGTGGCGTGCAGACTGCTCAAAGCGCTGTCGAGGTTCTGCGCCAGTTGCAGCGCTTCCTCACGAACCAGCCCCGGCGCCAGCACGGCAAACTCACCGCCACGAATACGGGTGACGAGGTTCTGGGTTTCCGGGTATTTGGCGCATTCGCGGGACAGTTGTTCGCCAACAGCCTTCAACAATTCATCGGTGCGCTGACCGCCCAAGCGCTGGTTGAGCCCGGCCAGATCCTTGACCCGCAACAGCAGCAGATAACCGGAACTGGCCTGCTCCGGGTTGCTCACCCGGTTGTGCAGCTGCATCTCGAAATAACGTCGGTTGGCCAGCCCGGTGAGATTGTCCTGATAGGACTCGGCGCGCAGTTTTTCGCTACGTTCGGCCTGCTCCTGGAACAGCGCCTTGAGCTTCTCGACCATCTGGTTCATCGCCTGCACCACGCGGCGCAACTCAGGTGTGCGCGGCAATTCCGGCAGGCTGAGGAATTCGCGACGGGCGATGGCGTGGGACTGCTTAACCATGTAATCCAGTGGCTTCAATTGCCGACGCAGTAGCAGCGCGCCAAGCACGGCACTGATCGCCCCGCAGATCAGCAGCCAGCCAAGGCTACCCAATGCGCTCTGCCACAATTTGGCCACAGCAAACATCGGATGGCTGACTACCTCGACCCGCGCCGCCTGCTCCCAGCCACGGCTGACCAGCGCGTCGCCACCGGCCGGCTCCAGCCCGATCAGCTTGACGAACCAGTCCGGCACATTGGTGACGGCCGGAATGCCGTTGCGCTCAACAATCGTCTGGTCAGTCTTCAGATCGACCACGCGGATGCTCGCGTAATAACCGCTGTCGAAAATCGAGCTGACCAGCAACTCGACCATGGCCGGGTCGTCGATATTCGGCGTCAGCGACAACGCCAGCGCCGTCGCGGCGTCCTGGGCGTGGGAACGCAACTGGTTGACGTACTGGGTGCGCGAGCTTTCCAGACTGACCATGAAGCTGCCGGTGAAGGCGACCACCAGGAACAGACAGATAGCGATCAACAGCTGTTTGAACAAAGACATCTGAGCGCATGCTCCTAGTTAGTCGTTTCGACCGGGAAACCTTCGGCCTGCATTTTCTTCAACACATCCTGCCAGCGTGACAGGCGTTTGGTGTCACCGACCTTCTTGTTGCCCTTGGCGCCCGGCAGGTACAACCCTTCGGCATTAAAAGAGTAGACCGGCAGCAAATCGGTTCGCTGCGACGCCGGCTGGATCGGGTCGATCAGGCTGTCGAGCACCAGCGGCATGGCATCGGGGGTGGCATAGTAAGTCAGGACCATATGCGCGCGGTTCTGGCGCAACGCTTTGACATAAGTAATGCGCAGCTTGTCACTGGAAACCCCGAGGTGACGCAAGCTGAAATACTTGGCGATCGCATAGTCTTCGCAGTCGCCGGCGCCCTTCCACAGCGCCTCGATCGGCGTTTCCCAGTAATCGACCTCGTGCCACAGGTCGATGTCCTCGACGTAGCGCACCTGTTTGTTGAAAAACAGGTTCACCACTTTGAGCTTTTCCATCTCGCTGACCTGTTTCTGCGTAGCCAACAGATTCTGCCAGGCATCGATACGCTGTTGCCCGGCACCCAGCGGCCCGTAAAGTGCCGTGGCTTTGCGGCTGATCGTGGAAAAATCCCAATCGGCATGCAGACCGCCCAGCATGACGCCGGCCAGCAGCAGTGCGCAGCCTAGCCAGCGCAGTGTCCGGGGGATCGCGAAACATACCGCCACAGCAGGATTCCGGGGGGCAGGAAGGAAAGCGTTTGATGGTGAAGCTTAGCCGGCGAAAAAACAATGGCACCATGAGATCATCGCCGGCGCGCTAAACTTCAGTTGCCAGCGCATTGTTTTACAAGGTTTGACAACCTGTAGAGCAATCACTAGTGTCATTTGGATCCAAATCAGGCCGACATACAGGGTGCGTAGTCGTGACACAGAAGCCCAAACCGCTGCATAGCATTAAAGTCGATGGACCGATTCCTGCGCATCTGGCCCGTTCGGTGATCGAAGAAACCCTGCGCTCAGCAATCCTCGACGGTCGTCTGCCCTGTGGCACGGCGCTGCGCCAGCAGGATCTGGCCGACCTTTTCGGTGTCAGCCGCATGCCGGTGCGCGAAGCGTTGCGCCAGCTCGAAGCCCAAGAACTGCTGAGCGTTACTACGCATAAAGGTGCAGTGGTTGCGCCATTGATTCAGGGTGATGCTACCGAAACCTACGAGCTGCGCATCCTGCTCGAATCCGAAGCCATGCGGCAATCGATTCCGCTGCTGACCGCTGCCGACCACGCACGCGCAGCCGGGTACATCGAAGAGCTCGAGGCGCAACACGACTACACGGAAATCGGCCGACTCAACCGTTTGTTCCACATGGCCCTGTACAGCAAGGCGCCCAACCAACGCTTACTGCGACTGGTTGAAGACGGGCTAAACGAAGAGGAGCGTTTTCTGCGCTTCAACCTTGAGGCCATGGGCCTGGGCAAATTGTCCCAGGACGATCATCGGGCGATGTTGCAAGCCGTGCTGGATCGCGACACTGAACTGTCGATCAAACTCCTCGAGCAGCACCTCAATCGCGGTGTCGAAGTGATTACTCGTTATCTCGCTACCCCTGCCGCGCAAAACCGCCAAGCTGCGCGCTGAGCGCGCACCGCCCCGCGAATCACCCGCTTACAAATCCCAAGCGATCCGCCAGCCCTCTGCTGGGCGGATCCACATGTCCGCTCTAACCTCCCTGCGCCGTTCAGTCCGATATTTGCAAGTTACCGCTGATGAATCGGTCATAGCCGTGGCGCAAATTTACCCGCACTCTTGAGCCGCCACCCCATAAAGAACGGGCGACGCGCCGCCCTGCCGGCGCAGTCCCCGCACCAGGAACCTACGGAAGGAGCCTTGCCACGGGAAAAAGGAAGTCATGGCGCGGGGTCACGGCCAACTTCCGCCCCTTTTAAATCATTCAACTCTTATTACTGGAAAGTTGCTTCGAGTGAGGCATTCACTCTTCTTGAGCAATTTTGGCCGTTATTCGCCGAAAGGAGCAACTACGCCCAAATAAAACTTTATTTGAAAGTTTTATTGGAACAACTCAACTTCAAAAAACAGCCAACTTAAAATAATTAAAAATATACTTGTTAAACACTTTGTCGGTGTATTAGCTTTTCTTCGCCAAGTTTGAACTTCACCCTTCACCTCGGCAGCAGCCCAATGCCTGCGGAGCAGCAGCGCTTTATGGGCAGACATGAAGTCATGTCAAAGGTATATCGATCCGCACTTACCTATCAGGAAGGAAGGCTGTCGTCCGTCGACAGAAAACAAGTAAGTCGTAATTCCATTGATTGCGCAGTTGCAGAGCAGTTCCATTTAATATCAACGATAAAGGACATCATGATGCCCACTAAGCACCAACTCACCCTGAAGAAAGCCGAACTTAGCATTCACCCGATCTTTTCCGAGATCACGTCGTTATCGGTATTGCGTCGTTTCATGGAAACCCATGTATTTGCCGTGTGGGATTTCATGTCGCTGACCAAACGCCTGCAGCAGGAACTGACCTGCACGCGTTTGCCCTGGCTACCGCCGCGTGACCCTCACGCCGCGCGGTTGATCAACGAGATCGTTCTCGGTGAAGAATCGGATGATCGCCTGACCGAGGGGCATTACAGCCATTTCGAGTTGTACTTGGATGCGATGCGCGAAATCGGCGCGAGTACCACCGCCGTAGAGCGCTTTGTCGCCCTGCAACAGGAAGGCGTGAGCTATGACGTCGCGCTGCAAAGCGTCGAGGTTGATCCGGCTGCCGCGCAGTTTGTCCGCGATACTTTGCGTACCGCCCTGCATGCTCCGGGACACAGCGTGGCGGCGGCGTTTCTGCATGGTCGCGAGAGCGTGATCCCGACCATGTTCCAGCGCATTCTTGACGACTGGGGCATCGGTATCGAACAGGCGCCGACCTTTCGCTATTACCTGGAACGGCACATCGAGGTCGACTCCGAAGACCACGGCCCGGCGGCCGAACACCTGCTCGAGCGCCTGGTCGACGGCGACCCGCAACGTGAAGCCGAGGTCTACGCCAGCGCCATTGCCGCCGTGGAAAGCCGTATCGCCTTGTGGGACGGCCTGCGCGTAAGCATGCGCGAGCCGTTGGCAGAGGTGACCCAATGAACGCTGCTGACTATCAATCCTTTGCCGACGCCTGGGAGAATCGCGCGACCATCCGCACCCGCCCGCGACGCGTACTCGAAGACGACGAACGGCTGATCTATCCGCTCAGTCGTCAGCCGCTGGTACTCAGCGAAACCTTCCTGCGCGAGTGCCCGCAACAGCGTGATTTCGCCTTGGTACAGACGCTGTACAAATTCATCAACGACGTGGTGATTTTCGAGACCGAGATCGTCGACAAGACCGCGCGCAGCATCGCCAAGAATCGCTTCGCCGTGGCCTTCCCGTTTGCCTGTCGTTACGACGCGATGACCGTGGTGGTCGACGAGGATTACCACGCCCTCGTGGCGATGGATTTCATGCAGCAAACAGTGGCGATGACCGGCATCGAACCGATTCAGCTCCCCGATGAAATCGAACTGAGCCGGGCGATTCCTGCGGCAGTAGCGCTGGCGCCAGAGCACCTGCGCAGCGCGGTCGAATTGATCTGCGTGGCCATCGCCGAAAACACCGTGACCGGTGATGTCGCGGCGTTCGCACGCGACGACACGGTCAAGCCGTCGATCAAAGGCCTGATGGCCGATCACTTGCTCGATGAAGGTCGCCATTCGAGTTTCTGGGCGCGGATGGTGCGCATCTATTGGCACACCGCCAACGCGGCGGATCGCGAAACCATCGCGCAGATTCTGCCGGTGTTCATCGGCCATTACCTGACCAACGACATCCAGAAAGCCTTCGACCTGCGCCTGATCGACGCACTGCCGGTCAGCGAGACCACCCGCCGCTCGCTCAGGGACGAGATGACCGGGCTCGCGTTCCCGATCAATCGCCACCATCCGCTGGTGGGCAACATCGTCAAGTTCTTCCACAACAGCTCGCTGCTCGACACGCCGTGCGTGCAGCACGCGTTACGCGATTACCTGGTTTGATGAGGAGGCCGACATGAAACGTCTCGACATTTTGCTGATTGGCGCCAGCCAGGCGATGACCGACCTGGCGCAGGAACTGGAACAACACGGTCACTCATTGCAGCGCAGCGCTGCCGGTGCAGCGACGGTGGATCTGATCATCGACGATGGTTTTATCGGCGCCGGCGATTTCTGCTCGATCCCGCACCTGCATCTGCGTTTGGGTGTCGGCGTGCAGAGCCATGCCGGTTTGCCGACACTCGATTTGCTGTGTTTCCTTGGCTCGTCACTGATCAGCCGCGTGCCGATTGGCGATGAGCCGTCCGGCAATGGGCAGGCGCTGCGGCAACGGGTGCTGACGCAGGTGGTCGATGAAGTGGCGTTGCTGGTCAGCCGCTTCTCCCGTGATGCTGACTATCTGCAGCAGGCCGCGTCAGTGACTGCGCCGGATTTCGAGAGAATGGAAAACCTGCTGTTCCTCGACAGCCTGGCTTACGTCCATCGCCGCAACGACACGACCAATCTCACACTGCTGGAAGAGGCGCAGATCCCGGTGATCGAGCGCCTGCAACGAAGCTTGATCCACCACGCTGAACGCCCGGCGCTACACATCGCCGAACAGTCGATCAGCTATCGCCAACTGCACGCTCACAGTCGTGCGCTTCAGCAGCGCTTGCTGCCCTTGCTCGAGCAACAGCCAAAACCGTGGGTGGTCGGCATTTGCCTGCCAAAAAGCCCGGCGCTGTTCGCCTCGATTCTGGCGATCCTCGGCAGCGGCGCGGTGTATCTGCCGCTGGAGCCGAGTCATCCGTTACAGCGTCAGCAATACATTCTGCAAAATGCTGGCGCGCTGCTGTTGCTGCATGATGGCGAGCATCCGCTCAGCGCATCCATGGCGGGGCTGGACGTCAGCCGCATCGACAGCTCAGAGGCAGATCTCAGCCAACCGCTAATGCGCCGCCGTCCCGACCTTGATGCACCGTGCATGGCGCTCTATACCTCGGGCACCACCGGACATCCGAAAGGCGTGTTGCTCAGTCAGGCCAACCTCGCGCACTTCACCGCGTGGTACGCCGATTACGTGCAATTGCAGGCCGAGAGTCGGGTCTTGCAGTTCTCGTCGCTGAGCTTCGATTCGTCACTGATCGACATCTTCCCGACCCTGCTGGAAGGTGCCGAACTGGTGGTGCCGGACGACACGCAACGGCGCGATCCATTGCAACTGGTCGCGTTGATCCGCCGCCGACACCTGACCCACGCATTCCTGCCACCGGCGCTGTTGAGCATCCTGCCGCTGGAGCAACTGGAAGGCGTGCAAGTGATGACCGGCGGCGATGTCTGCGAGCCGTTTGTCATTGAGCAACTGACCCGTCAAGGCACACTGCACAACCTTTACGGCCCGACCGAAGCCACCGTACTGATCACCGCGCGCCAGCTCAAACCGGGCGACAGTAACCGCACCCTCGGGGCACCAATCGCCAACAGCCAAGTGCTGATTCTCGATGACGATTTGCAACCGGTGGCGGAGCACACCGTCGGCGAATTGTTCATCATCGGCCCCGGTGTTTGCCTCGGTTATCTGAACAATCCGCCGCAGACCGCCGAGCGTTATCTGACCCTGCAATTGCCGGACGGCCAAACGCTGCGCGCCTACCGCAGCGGCGACATGGCCAGGTGGGGCGAGCACGGTATCGAACTGTGCGGGCGGCGCGACAATCAGGTAAAAATCCGTGGCTTCCGGGTCGAGCCGGAAGAGATCGAGCGCTGCCTGCGCGAGAGCCAGTTGTACCGGCAAATGGCGGTGGTGATCGACAGTCAGCGGCGCATTCTCGCGTTCCTCGCACAAGCGCAATCGGACACCGCACGCGACGCGCTGAAAGCCCACGCCAGACAGTTTTTGCCGGACTACATGCAACCGGTGGCGTGGACCGAGCTGGCGAGCATGCCGTTCGCCAGCAACGGCAAAGTCGATCGCAAAGCACTGCTGGAACTGCCAGTGAGCGTGCAGGACAACGGGCCGAAATGCCTGCCGGTGAATGCCGATGAAGCGCTGTTGCTGGAGATCTGGGCGGAGTTGCTGGAGCTGCCGAGCAGCGACATTTCCACTGACGAAAGCTTCTTCAATCTTGGTGGCCACTCGATTCTGCTCTCACGCATGTTGCTGCGTTTGCGTGAGGAGTTCGGGCGTAGCATTTCGATCAACCGCTTCATCGAACTGCCGACCATCATCAAACTGGCAACGCTGGTACGCGGCACCGATGACAGCGCCGTACTCAGCGCCCAGGCCATGGCCGACGCCGAGCGTGCACTGGAAATCGAGCCACTGCCGATCAGCCACATGGGCGATGTGCATAAAGTCATCGTAACCGGCGCCAATAGTTTTGTCGGCGTGCACATCGTTGAGGCGCTGCTCGGTTGGGGCGCCAGCGAAGTGGCGTGTCTGGTGCGCGACGGCGGCGGTAAAACTGCGGCGCAACGCTTTGCCGAGTCACTGCGTGAAAACCGCCTGGAGCATCTGGATCTGAGTCGCGTGCGGGTTTACGCGGCGGATATTACGCGCCCGCAGTTGGGCCTGAATGACGACGACTATCAGCGCCTGGATTGCGAGTTCGGCGCACTGGTGCACAACGCCGCTAACGTCAATCACGTACTCGATTACGAGTCGCTGGCGGCGGACAACGTCGAACCGATTTTCGCCCTGCTGCGCTTGTGCGAAGGGCAGAGCAAAAAGGTTTTCAACTTCGTCTCGACGCTGTCGGCTTCCAGCACGGTGGACGATGCTGGACGGGTGCTGGAACTGCCAGCCGCCACGACCCCACCGATCTACATCCGCAACGGCTACAACCTGTCGAAATGGGTCGGCGAACGCATCCTAGAACGGGCGCGGGAACGCGGTGTACGGGTCAATCTGTATCGCCCCGGCAACATTAGTTTCAACAGCCTCAGCGGTGTTTGTCAGCCGCACAAAAACCGTTTGATGCTGATGCTCAAAGGCTCGATCCAGCTCGGCCAGGTGCCGGCCTTCGCGCTGAATTTCGACCTGATGCCAGTGGACTTTCTTGCCCGCTTCATTGCCTTCCACGCCAGCCGTTATTCACCCGAACGTGCGGTGTTCAACCTGCATAACCCCGAGCCATTGAGCTGGGATGCCTACGTCGCTTCGTTCCGCGAAACCGGCAGCAAGTTCGCACTGGTCAGCGTCGCCGACTGGCAGCAGCAGCTCGGGCGTGTCGATGCCGACAACGCGCTGTTCGGCGTGCTCGGTTTCTACCTCAACGGCTTCGAAGAAGACATCGGCGACATCTCCCTGATTGGCCATGCCAACGCTGAGGCCGGCGTGCAGCTGATGGGCGCGCACTACCCGCAGAAATCCCCGGCGCTGCTGCGTCGTGGCTGCGATTACCTGAAAGAAATCAACTTCATCTGATCCATCAAACAGGAGCAACACCATGAGCACTCTGCAACCCGACACCCTGATCAAAAACCCGCATGGCTGCCACGTAGTGTCTTCGGTAGAAGTGCCAGCAGACGCGGCGCAGGTCTGGGCGGTGGTCGGCGATTTCGGCGGATTCGACCGTTTCATTCCGGCGCTGTCGCACATCGAAACAATCGGCGAGGGCGTGTCCTCGCTGCGCAAGAAATGCTTTAAGGATGGCAACGTGGTGGTCGAGCAACTCAACTCCCGCGATGAGCAGGCCCGAAGCATGACCTGGACGACGATTTACAACACGTTGGGGGTGGCGAATCTGTGGGCGGCGATGAATGTCGAATCGCTGGGCGCGGGTAAGTCTCGGGCGACGTGGACGATCATTGCCGAGCCGGCTTCGGGCGGTGAAGAGGCACTGCCAGGGTTCAAGGATTTTGTGCAGGGGTTTGCGGATGATGCGATGGGGAATGTGCTGAAGCTGTTTGTTTAAGGCTTGAGCTTGGCGGGGAGTTCTAGATCGCTATCGCGAGCAGGCTCACTCCTACAGTTGATCGGGTTCCTTCAGATGGAGCCCGGTTAATTTGTAGGAGTGAGCCTGCTCGCGATAAACGATAACGCGGTCTGACTTCAGGTCAGATCTTGAAGCTGTCGACCAACTGCTTCAGACGATTGGCCTGCTGCGACAACGCATCACAATCCTTCAACGTTTCATTGAGGTTGGCGACGCTCTGCTGGTTCAGCAGGTTGATCTGGTTAACGTCGACGTTGAGGGTTTCCACAACCGCGGTCTGCTCTTCAGTGGCCGCTGCCACCGATTGGTTCATGCCGTCGATTTCACCGATACGTTGAGTCACGCTGACCAGACGCAAACCGGCCTGATTGGCCACTTCCACGCTCTGCTCGCTGGACACCTGACTGGCGTTCATCGTGGTCACCGCTTCCCGCGAACCAATCTGCAACGACGTGATCATTTTGTGGATCTCTTCCGCCGACTCCTGGGTGCGATGGGCAAGGTTTCGCACCTCGTCCGCCACCACGGCAAAACCACGTCCGGCTTCACCGGCACGCGCCGCTTCGATTGCGGCGTTAAGTGCCAGCAGGTTGGTTTGCTGCGAAATCCCTTTGATCACGTCGAGGATGTGGCCGATGTTGTCGGTGCTGGCGTTCAGGGTTTCGATCTGCGTGCACGACAGGCTGATCTTCTGCGACAGTTCGGTCATCGCTTGAATCGTCTGCTCGACCACCTGACGACCGTCATCAGCCTGCTCGCTGGCGCCGCTCGCATGCTGCGAAGCATCGGCGGCGTTGCGCGCAATTTCCTGTGTGGCGGCACCCAGTTCGTTGATCGCCGCAGCGACGCTGTTGGTGCGCGCGCTTTGCTCGTCAGAACCGACGATCGAGGCGTTGGACGATGCCATCACCCGTTGCGACAAGTCATGCACATGACGGGTGGCGGAAGACACTTCGGAAATCGACGCGTGAATACGCTCAACGAACTGGTTGAACGCGCTGCCCAATTCACCGAACTCGTCTTTGCTCTCGACCACCAGGCGGCGGGTCAGGTCGCCTTCGCCCTGAGCGATATCCTGCATCGCACGGCCCATGGTGGTCAGCGGACGCATCAACACATTGATCAACAGGCTCAGCAGCAAGGCAATCGCAGCCACGGCGACAAACATTGCGATAAGCGCCGAAGTACGGAATTGGCTAAGTGCGGCGTAGGCCTTGTCGCGGTCGATCGACAGACCGATGTACCACTGCGCATTCGGCAGATCGCTGACCGGGGTAAACGACAGAATACGTTCCTGACCGTTGAGCACCACGTTCTGGTTGCCCTTCTCGATGCGTACGCTGGTGTTCGGGTAGATGTCTTTCAGGTTTTTCATGACCTGATCCTTGTCCGGGCTAACGATCACCTGACCGTCGGCGCTGACCAGGAATGCATGGCCGAGGCCACCGAAGTCCACCGAGTTGATGATCTTCACCAGGGTTTCCAGGCTCAGGTCACCTCCGACCACACCGAGCAGTTCGCCGTTCTTTTTCACCGGCATGGCGATGGTCACCACCAGCCCGCCGACAGCAGCCATGTACGGCGGCGTCAGCATGGTTTTGTCAGCTACCACGGCTTGCTTGTACCAAGGGCGCTGACGCGGGTCATAGCCGTCCGGCATCTTCGCGTCAGGGCGCTGGGTGAACACACCGTTGGCCTGACCGACGTAGGTGAACTGGAAGTTCGAGGTGAAGGCCGGTTGATCGACCAGGCCCGGGAAGTCCGCGTCCTTACCCTGATGGGCAACGTTCTGCGCGAGGTTTTCCAGCACCAGGATCCGCCCGCTCATCCAGTTCTGCACGCTGCTGGCGGTCAGATCACCGGCCTGCTGCACAGAAGACTGAAGGTTCTGGCGAATGGTGTTTCGCTGCAGATAGTCGTTGTAGAGGGTGAACAGCGCGAACGCCAGGACCACGACGCCCGAGGCGGCCAACAGGATTTTATGGCTGAACTTGAGATTCATTTCATGGGACTTCTTATGCCAAAAGTGGGGATGCGTTCCGGATGCAACATTCCATGTACAGTGCAGGCAGCGTTCTACTAGCCGCTCTACTTTGGTGCACGCATGTCTCACCAGTCTGTCGGCACGTGTCGGAGAAATCTTAGGGCCATACAGGAAATGGATGGTATTTCTGCCAGATTCCCGCCCAACGGCGTGCCAGAGCGTTCGCCACGGTGTTTCCGGAGCAACGTTCCGGCGGCAGTTTCAAATCCTGCAACCCTTTTCCTGAGCATAAAAAAGCCAGCCCCTGATGTCTCAGGGGCTGGCTTTGTCGTTTCTTTATCTGATCCTGAAATGACAAAACCCCCGTCCGCGTTAGCAGACAGGGGTTTCGGAATTCAATCTTGACGATGACCTACTCTCACATGGGGAAACCCCACACTACCATCGGCGATGCATCGTTTCACTTCTGAGTTCGGGATGGGATCAGGTGGTTCCAACGCTCTATGGTCGTCAAGAAATTCTGTATCTGGCCCGTCAACACGGTAACAAGCCAGCAAAAACGGATGTTTCTACTTAAAACAAAACCCCAACTGCTTTCGCAATTGGGGTTTCGGAATTTAATCTTGACGATGACCTACTCTCACATGGGGAAACCCCACACTACCATCGGCGATGCATCGTTTCACTGCTGAGTTCGGGATG
>NZ_JBQYFW010000053.1:0-27386 GCF_056313565.1 Pseudomonas sp. 3B-A001-10F | reverse complement strand
CAAGGTCAGGAGCAAGTCCTGCCTTCAGGAGCGATCGGTCTCCCCCAGAAACACATCTTCGTATGTCCGCACCAGCGAGCTTAGATCTCAATTGACTGGTGTGAGGGCAACATACAAGGAGCTGCCGGAGGCTGCGATCTTTTGATCTTTATTCAGGAAGTTCGACGAGACCATCGACATCGGTCATCGCCCGCTCCAGCAAATCCGCCGGCAAGCTCTTGCTCGCCCGGGCGCCGAGCAATTTCAGCTGCTCACTGCGACTGACCAGATTACCGCGCCCTTCTGTCAGCTTGTTGCGCGCTGAGCTGTAGGCTTTGTCCAGTTGCTGCAGGCGGTTGCCGACCTCGTCAAGATCCTGAATGAACAGCACAAACTTGTCGTACAGCCACCCGGCGCGCTCGGCGATTTCCCGCGCGTTCTGGCTCTGGCGCTCCTGTTTCCACAGACTGTCGATCACCCGCAAAGTCGCCAGCAACGTCGTCGGGCTGACGATGACGATGTTGCGGTCGAAGGCTTCCTGAAACAGCGATGGCTCAGCCTGCAAAGCTGCCGAAAATGCGGCCTCGATCGGCACGAAGAGCAAAACGAAATCGAGGCTGTGCAGGCCTTCAAGACGTTTGTAATCCTTGCCGGCCAGGCCTTTGACGTGATTGCGCAACGACAATACATGCTGCTTGATCGCGATCTGCCCGAGGGTGTCGTCGTCGGCTGCAACGTATTGCTGATAGGCGGTGAGACTCACCTTGGAGTCCACCACCACTTGCTTGTCGCCCGGCAGATAAATGATCACGTCGGGCTGGAAGCGCTCGCCATCCGGGCCTTTGAGGTTGACTTGGGTCTGATACTCGCGGCCCTTCTCCAGACCGGCGTGTTCGAGCACGCGCTCAAGAATCAGCTCGCCCCAGTTGCCTTGGGTTTTCTGGCCTTTGAGGGCGCGGGTGAGGTTGGTGGCTTCGTCGCTCAGGCGCAGATTGAGCGCCTGCAAACGTTCCAGTTCCTTGGCCAGCGAGAAGCGCTCGCGGGCCTCGGCCTGATAACTTTCTTCCACCCGTTTTTCGAAGGACTGGATGCGCTCCTTGAGCGGATCAAGCAACTGCCCGAGCCGCTGCTGACTGGTCTCGGCAAAGCGCTGCTCGCGCTCATCGAAGATCTTCCCGGCCAGTTCGGCAAACTGCGCACGCAGTTCATCGCGCGAGCCTTGCAGGTCGTTGAGGCGTTGCTGGTGGCTTTCCTGTTGCTCGCGCAGTTCGGCGTTCAGTGAAGCGGCTTGTGCGTCGAGGCGGCGCAGCTCAGCTTCCTTGTTCGCGCGTTCGAGGTTCCAGGCGTGGGAGGCATCGCGGGCGTCATCACGCTCGATCTGCAGCAGCTCGACTTCCCGGCGCAGCGCTGCCAGATCAGCCTGCTTGGCGGCGTTGGCCTGGCCGAGATCGGCAACTTCATCGCGGCTGGCGTCGAGCTGCGCGTTGAGTCCGTCCTGCGCCAGTTGCGCCATGGCCAGCCGTTCTTCGAGCAAGGCGACCTCGGCCTGGCCATTGCTCGCCCGGCGTTGCAGTTGCCAGGCCAGCGCCAGCAGTGGCAATCCCGCCCCTGCAAGCCCCAGCAATACGCTGGTCAAGTCCATCGCCATAGCCACTCCCGCCGATCTTATAAAGCCTGAAGGTTAACCAAGGTGTCAGGTCTTGGACAGCTCAGTCTTCGAGCAGACCGAGTTCCTGTTGCGCACGACGGTCACCGGCACGAGCGGCCTGGCGCAGCAGATCCTGACCGATGCGACGATCCCGGGCGTTACCGCACTCACGGCACATCAACTGACCGAGGCGGCTTTGCGCAGCCACCACGCCTTCACGCGCCGGTTGTTTGAGCAAGCACCCTGCGATGTGTTTGGCATTATGACTGTCGCTCAGGCGCGGGCTGTCGAGCAGCCATTCTGCGACGCGAACAGAAAATCGCTTGGGCGGGGTAACAGGAGAAGGTTGTGAGGTAACAGAGTCTGATACTGAGCGAAACTTCATAAAGCACTGTGGGACGAATCGGAAGGCGCGCCACTCTACTCTCTTTTTCTTACAGGTAAAGTCGAAAAACAACCCGGCACGCCCGTCCTAGAGCAAGCGCTCGGGACAATCCACAGAAGCTGTGGATAACTCAGTGGACAACCGCCCTCCAACCGTCGCAAAGCCTTATGGAATGGGGCTCGCAGTCAAACTGACGATTTTTTCACCAACAAAAAAAAGCGATGTTTTTCATTGACTTAAACTTTCGATGCAGGCAGCCAGTGGAGTCAGGATTGGTATGACAGTGCCGTTACAGCTTGCGCAACTAATGTGCACAAGTACCTGTTACCCGGTTATATCGATGCGCTTTTTCGGGTCGTTTTGCTAACCGGTCTGGGGATAAACCGGTCTGGCACGGGACTTGATGAACAAATCTTCACCGACCGACGGTCACTCGCTGCGCCAAATGCGGGCAATTCATCGCCCCCCCAAAGCAGACTCAATCGGCGTCTGCAATGTTTTTCTACACGAAGTTTGCTTTACCCGTTTCGATCCGTTAGTATCCGCGGCGTTAGTACCAAGCTGAAAGTCAATTCCGGTCGAACACATCCCCACGGTCTGCCTTCTTCCAAGAAGCTCTACCGAAAAAAGCGGGAACGACCCCTCGATGGTTTCCAGGTAAATCTTGCGACAACACAGCCTTCCAATGACGTGAAGGGTGTTGCGAAGAACACTTACTCTGACCGAACCAACCTGCAAATTGATCAGGATCTTCACCCCGGGCCCAGAACCTTTGCCCTCGTTGTGATGCCTGCCCTCCTAAGTACCTACCTGCCAGCCCAAGCGCGCCAACTTAATAGCGCTTCAAACTGGCTGCTTTGTTCCAGTCGGGTTCTTCGTTCGACCAATGGTGGTCGACGTTACTGGAACGTTTTAACGTTGCACGGTTCTTATCCGTGTCATTTGTAGGAACACCTAATAACTATGTCTACTCAAATCCATACTCAGGATGCCATTCGCACCCTAACCAACGCTTTTGCACCAATGAACTGCCTGATCATGGCCGCTCGCAAAGGCTGCTTCAGCTTCACACTGGTCAACGAACACGGTATCGCCCGCCACAGCGAGCGTCTGTACCCCGATCAGTACTCCAGCGCCGAACCGCTGCAGGCCGTGATCGACCGTACACGTCAGGCATTGATTGCCTGAGAGCCGAAAAGGCTGCAAAAGCAAAAGCCCCGCACACAATGCGGGGCTTTTTATTGCCTGATGTTTCACTTTTTACCCTTTGCGCTTAAGCACCATCCGATATAACGGTTATAACTCGAAGCCGGAAATATTTTAAAAACAGGCCTTTACGTCGCGAATATGACACTACACTTCAACTCAAGCGGCGTGATCCGCTTGCGGCGAGCCTGAACCGATCCACTGCTGCCAAGCCCCCCTTCAGGACTCGCCATCAATAACAAGAACCGAGGGTTTTATGGGTATCGCTGCCAGCGAACTGTGCCGCTACGTGATCCGCCCTACGCTGATCTATCTGGGACGTCACAGCGCGACTGCCGAATCTCTGCTGCTGGGCATTGCCGCCAGCCAGTCAGCCTTGGGTTCCGCCCTGCACGACCGCCGTGGCCACGGCCTCTACCGGATTGCCGAGCATCGCCATCAGGCCCTTTGGGATGATTATCTGGCACTCGATCCGGAACGTGCCAGCCTGGTTCGCGGCCTCGCCAGTCAGCATGCCTTCCTGACCGGCCCGCACCTGGAATTGACGGTAAATCTGCGTTACGCCACGGCCATTGCCTGGCTGCTGGTTGAAGAACAAAACCCCACCCTCCCCGATTCCAACGATTTGCTGGGAATGGCGCGTATCTGGCGTCAGACCTTTCAACCCCAAGGTCGTCTGCGCGACTTCACTTTTGCCTGGCACACCTGTGTTTCAACGGTGAATCAGGTCGCTTGCTGACCGACCGGTTTCAGAAGATCGCCCAACAGGTCGCGATTCTGGTCGGATTGTCCTACAAAACCGCTCTAACTCAAGGCATACGGACTATAGCGCTGGGACGAAAATGTTGGTAATTTTCGCCCCGGTGATCATCAGGAGTTCTAATAATGAAAAAAGTCATGCTCAAAACCACCCTTAGCCTCGCCGTTACCCTCGCCTCCACCCAAATTTTCGCGGCCGGCTTTGCCCTCAACGAACAAAGCATCAGCGGGATGGGGACTGGTTTTGCCGGGCGATCTTCTTCTGCCGACGACGCAAGCACTGTTTATGGCAACCCTGCCGGCATGTCGCGCATCAAGCGCGAACAAGTGACCGGTGGCGTAGCCGTTGTCGATGCTCACACCGATATCAGCAATGCCAGTTCCAGCCCCAACGGCGGCAGCAACAAAGGCGACATGGTGCCCTTCACCGCTGTACCTATGGGCTTCTACGTCAAACCGATTGATGATCACTGGGCATTCGGCCTTGGCGTTTATGTGCCATTCGGCCTGATCACTGATTATGAAAACGGCTTTGCCGGCCGTTACTTTGGCAGCAAGTCCGAAGTACAAGTGATCACTTTCCAACCGACCGTCAGCTACGCCTTCAACGACAAAGTGTCGATCGGTTTCGGCCCAACCATCAACCGCATTGACGGCGCGCTGGAATCCAACCTGTCGATCTCTCCGGCGTTCCCGGACGGCAAGGTCAAGATCAAGGGTGACGACACCGCGCTGGGCTACAACGTCGGCGTGCTGGTACAAGCCACTGATACCACGCGTCTGGGTCTGACTTACCACTCGAAAGTCGACTACAAGCTCGAAGGCAACACCAAGGTCAACTACGGTGTGCTCGGCGCAATCGGTCTGGGCGCCAACCAGAAATACGACGCTTCGCTGAAGATCACCACGCCTGAATCCATCGACTTCTCGGTCACCCAGGCAATCAACGATCGCTGGAACGTCTATGCCGGTACCACCTGGACCCGCTGGAGCCAGCTGGAAAAAATCACCGTCAAGAACTCCGGGGTACAGCCGTTGCTGGCCGGTCAGTTCGGTTCGATCAACGAAGACCAGAACTGGCATGACTCCTGGGCCTACGCCGTGGGTACGTCGTATCAGTTGAACAAGGAATGGGTATTGCGTACCGGCCTGACGTTCGACCAGTCGCCGACCAATAACGAAGACCGTTCGCCACGTATTCCGACTGGCGACCGCACCATCTTCAGTATCGGTGCCGGCTGGAGCCCGACCGACGACCTGACCATCGATGTCGCCTACTCGTACCTGAAGGAAGAGTCGGTCAAGATCCGCAACGAAAACAACCGTGGTCAGACCTACGATGCCAAGTATGAAAACTCGGCAAACGGTTTCGGTGTCGGCGCTACTTACCGCTTCTGATGCTGCAGAGCGAGGCTAACCCCTCGCCGACAAAAAAGCCCCGCTCTCTTTGCAGAGGCGGGGCTTTTTTGATGCCTTGATTTTGCTCACCACCACAACACACTTCCCGCGTGGGGGCGAGCCTGCTCGCGAAGGCGGTGTATCAACCAATACACCTGTCGACTGGCAGATCTCTTTCGCGAGCAGGCTCGCTCCCACAAAAAAACAGCGCTATGGCTTCAGCGGTTTCGAGGCGATAGCCTTCTCGATCGCGGCGATAAACTCCGGATCATCCGGCTTGGTCAGACTGGAGAAATTGGCGATCACCTTGCCCTGGCGATCGACCACATACTTGTAGAAATTCCACTTCGGCGCACTGCTCTGTGCTGCCAGCACCTGGAACAGATGCGTAGCGTCATCACCACGAACCTTTTGCGGCTCGGTCATATTGAACGTCACGCCATAGTTGGCGTAGCAGACCTTGGCAGTCTCGGCGCTGTCCTTGGACTCCTGTTTGAAGTCGTTGGATGGCACCCCGAGCATTTGCAAACCTTGCCCTTCGTAGCGCTTATGCAGCGCCTCAAGACCTTCGAACTGCGGCGCAAAACCGCAGAAACTGGCAGTGTTGACCACCACCAGCGGCTTGTCGGCGTATTGCTGGCACAGATCAATGGATTCCTTGGCTCGCAACTTGGGTAGCGAGCCTTGCAGCAATTCGGGACAGTCGGCAGCCTGGGCCAGACCAGTCAACGCCATCAGCAACGTGGGAACAGCACACCAGCGCATCAGCATGTCGAGCATCCTTGAGCAGTCGTTCAGGATTCGACGTTACTCGTCATGCCCGCTTCTAGCAAATGCTCATGCCCAACTGCATCAAGGCCAGGCCGCCCTGCTGCCAGCCCCACCACACCAGCGCCAGCACAGCGGCGCCGAGTGCCGTGATGGCCAATCGTCGCCAGAATCGGCTCATGCGGCGCTCGCTGCGGCTTGCAGGCGTGCGACCGGACGCTCGCGCACCGGCCAGTTCAGCGCGGCTGCCAGCAGGCTCAGCAGAACCGCCACTTGCCAGATCAAGTCATAACTCCCGGTTCGGTCATACACCACCCCGCCTAGCCAGCCGCCAAGGAACGATCCCAACTGATGGAAGAGGAACACGATGCCACCGAGCATGGACAGGTTTCGCACCCCGAACAAGGTCGCCACCGTACCGTTGGTCAACGGCACCGTCGACAGCCACAGGAAACCCATGGCCATGCCAAACAGGTACGCCGACGTGGTCGTCACCGGCAGCCACAGGAACAACACGATCACCACTGCGCGCAGCAGATACAACGTGGTGAGCAAGCGCGGCTTGGACATGCGTCCGCCGAGCCAGCCGGCGGTGTAGGTGCCGAAGATATTGAACAGCCCGATCAACGCCAGCACCGTGGTGCCGACACTGGCCGGCAGATGCTGATCGACCAGATAGGCCGGCAAGTGCACACCGATGAACACCACCTGAAAACCGCAAACGAAAAAACCAAACGCCAGCAGCCAGAACCCGGAATGCGAGCAGGCTTCGCGCAACGCTTCGGACAGGGTTTGTTCATGGCCAAGCACCGGCAGCGGCTTGTCCTTGAGCATGCTCACCAGCGGCACGATCAGCGCCACCAGCAAGCCCATTACCAACAACGCCGCCGACCAGCCGAGCCAACCAATCAAGCCGAGGGTACCCGGCAACATGGCGAACTGGCCGAAAGAGCCGGCGGCGCTGGCAATGCCCATGCCCATGCTGCGTTTTTCCGGCGGCACCGCGCGGCCGACGACGCCGAGGATCACCGAGAACGAGGTGCCGGACAGACCAATGCCGATCAGCAGGCCAGCGCTCAGTGATAGCGTCACCGCCGAATCAGACAGGCCCATGCACACCAGACCCACCGCGTAGAGCACCCCACCGACGAGCACCACTTTTGCCGCGCCGAAGCGGTCAGCCAATGCACCGGTAAACGGTTGCGCCAGGCCCCAGATCAAATTCTGCAAGGCAATGGCGAAGGCGAACACCTCTCTTCCCCAGCCGAACTGAGCGCTCATCGGTGACAGAAACAACCCGAAGCCGTGCCGCACGCCCAATGACAGCGCCAGGATCAGCGCACTCCCCAGCAACACCCAACCGCACGTACGCCACATCGATGTCATTGTTATTCTCCGCTTGCGGGTATATACCCGCTTGAGTTTGGAAAAAACCGGCCTCAGGCCAGTTCATCCAGCAATCTGAGCAAGGTTTCACGCTTCTCGGCGCCCAGTCGGTCGATCAACCGCTGCTGCGCTGCTTCCCAGGCCGGCAGTGCCGCTGCCAGGCGTTGCACGCCGGTCTCGGTGAGTTTGACGATACGGTTGCGCATGTCCTCGCCTTCGGCCAGCGCCACCAGCCCCTCGCCTTCCAATACCCGCAGATTGCGCCCGAGGGTGCTGCGGTCCAGACCCATCGCCTCGGCAAGTTCGGAAATGCTCGGTTGATCCAGACGCTGCAGATTGCACAGCAAAGAATACTGGGCAACGTTGATCCCGAAGCCGTCGAGAGCGCCGTCGTAATGCCTGCTGACGCCACGAGCGGCGCGACGCAGGTTGGTGCACAAACACTGAGAAGGAAGCATGATGCGTGTATATACCCGCGACTATGTTAAATCAAGTTACAGATGAGTTTACCCATAACATTTGTGGCGCCTGACACACCGCTATCGCGAGCAGGCTCACTCCTACATTTGCAATGCGATCCCCTGTGGGAGCGAGCCTGCTCGCGAAGAGGCCAGCACAGACAATCCAAAACTGTCAGATCAAAACCAATCCAACCAACACCACCATCTCCAGCAATTCCAGCAACGCCCCCGCCGTATCGCCCGTCGTCCCGCCCAACCGCCGCATCATCACTTGCCGCAGCCAGACAAACACAACGACCGAAATCACCAACGCAACAACGGCGCCAAACCCGGCGATCAACACGCAGCCCAGCGCACTCAAGCCCAGTACCCGCCACCCGGCTTTGCGCGGCAGATGATCCGCCAACGCCTGCCCCAACCCGCCCGCACGCACATACGGCGTCGTCAGAAACAACCCCAACAGCGCCGCCCGCCCGAGCAGCGGCACAATGATCAACACCAGCCCATGCCCTTGCTCGATCAGCGCCAGCAGTGCAGCAAACTTGAGCTGCAACACCAGCACCAGCGTCACTACCGCAATCGGCCCGCTGCGCGGGTCTTTCATGATCGTCAACGTACGCTCGCGATCACCAAAACCGCCGAGCCAGGCATCGGCGCTGTCAGCCAGACCATCCAGATGAAGTGCGCCGCTGAGCAGCACCCAAACCGTCAACAGCAATGCCGCATGCAGCAACAACGGCGCACCGCTCAAGGCGAGATTCAGCGCCCACAGGATCACGCCGAACAGCAATCCCACCAGCGGATAAAACAGCAACGACCGCCCAAGTTGCTCCGGCTCGGGCATCCCCGGCAAGCGGATCGGCAGGCTGCTGAGAAATTGCAGGGCGATCCACAGCGGCAACATGTCAGCGACCTTCCTTGAGTGAACCGTCAACCTCGACCGTCAGCGCAAACATTGCGCCATGCCCGACCTCGACATTGAGCAGTTGTTCGCGTGGCAACCCTCGCGCTTGCGCCAACAGCAGACGCATCACGCCGCCATGACTGATCAGCAAAATCCGCTTCCCGGCGTATGCAGTGTGCAGGTGCGCAACCGCTGCCAACACCCGAGCCGCAAACGCGCTGACCGGCTCACCTTGCGGTGGCGTAAAGGAATACGGATCAGCCCAGAACAGCCCCAAGGCCTCGGCGTCCGTTTCCATCAACGCCGCTGCGCTCTGCCCTTCCCATGCGCCGAAATGCAGCTCCTGCAGATCCTCGTCCAGCTGCACCGGAAGACTCAGCTGTTCGCCCAGTTCGGCGGCGAAGCGCGCACAACGCTGCAACGGCGAACTGACAATCCGCTGCCACGGCCCGCCTTCGACTACCGCCGCACGCATCTGCGCCCAACCCTGTTCGGTCAGCGCATCGTCGAGGCTACCGCGCAAACCACCGCCGAGTTCAGTTTCACCATGACGCAACAGATCCAGTTGCAGGGTCATGCCGGACGATCCGCCACCGCCGCTTCGGCGAACGTCGCCATCTGCCCGTGCAGATCGCAGGCAAGACGCAACAACGGCACCGCCAACGCGGCGCCACTGCCCTCACCCAGACGCAGACCGAGTTCAAGCAACGGCTCAGCTTTCAGCGTTTCCAGCACATGGCGATGGCCCGGCTCGGCGCCCCGGTGACCGAACAACAACCACTCGCGGCAGTCCGGATTCAAGCGCACCGCAACCAGCGCAGCGACCGTGCAGATAAAGCCGTCGACCAATACTGCAACGCCTTCTTGAGCCGCCGCCAGATACGCGCCGACCAGCGCCACAATTTCAAAACCACCAAGATTGAACAGGGTCTGCAAGGCATCGCCACGTTGCGCGACGTGCAACGCCAATGCGCGCTCGATCACTTGCGCTTTATGGCTGACACCTTCGGCATTCAGCCCGGTGCCGGGACCGGTCAGATGTGCCACCGGGCAATCGAGCAAGGCACAGGCCAAGGCGCTGGCGGCGGTGGTGTTGCCGATGCCCATTTCGCCACCGATGAACAACTGTGCGCCTGCGGCTTTCGCCCGCAGCAGACTGTCGCGACCGGCCTGCAACGCCAGCTCGCCTTGAGCCTGAGTTATCGCCGCGCCCCGCACGAAGTTGGCCGTGCCCGGGCCGATATTCAAGTGGCGCACACCCGCCAGGTTCAGCGCTGGATTCACCGTGCCCAGATCAACCACTTCCAGCTGCGCACCGAGCTGCCGCGCCAACACACTGATCGCCGCACCGCCGCTGACAAAGTTGAGCAGCATCTGCCCGGTGACTTCCTGCGGGAACGCCGAAACACCTTCAGCGACCACGCCGTGATCACCGGCAAAAATCGCAATCCAGACCTGCGCCAGCGTCGGTTTGACCTGGCCTTGCAGACCGGCCAGTTGCACCGCAACCGATTCCAGACGCCCCAGCGAACCTGCCGGTTTGGTCAATTGCTGTTGCCGCGCCGTCGCTTGTTCGACGACGTTCAGATCGACCGGTTTACACGGGTTCAGCCACCAGGTTTGAGTCATAACGCAGGTCCTTTCAGAGTCAGGGGCAGGCCGGCGACGGTCAGGACAACACGCTGACAGCGCTCAGCCAGAGCTTGATGCAGCCAACCGGCTTCATCGACGTAGCGGCGAGTCAATTCGCCCAGCGGCACGACACCCATTCCGGTCTCGTTGCTGACAAAAATGATTTCCCCCGGCAGCAAGGCCAGGCAGTCGAGCAGAGCTTCGCGCTCGGCGGCGAGACGTTCGGCGTCATCGAGCATCAGCAAGTTGGTCAGCCACAGGGTCAGGCAATCGACCAGCAGGCAACGCTCGGCGCTGGCGGATTCGCGCAGGACGCGGGCCAATTCGAGCGGCTCTTCGATCAGCGCCCATTCGACGGGACGGCGCGCGCGGTGGTGGGCGACGCGGTCGCTCATCTCGCCATCGAGGGGCTGGCTGGTGGCGATGTAAGTCACCGCCAGGCCGCTATCGCTGGCGAGTTTTTCGGCCAGACGACTTTTACCGGAGCGGGCGCCGCCGAGGATCAGTTGGAGCATGGTTTTATCCACAGAATTATGGGTTGAGGCAACTGGCCCCTTCGCGAGCAAGCTCGCTCCCACAGGGTTATGAGTTGTACTCAAAATGTATGGTTAACCGCATTCACTGTGGGAGCGAGCTTGCTCGCGAAGAGGCCAGCACAAGCACCTTAAATCCCACAGAGCTGACGCAACAAGCCGGTATCCAGATGCTTCTCCACCAGATCCGCCAAGCGCTCGATATCACGCTCGCGCAAGCCGTGATAATCCACCCGCTGCACATCGCTCAACCCGGCCCAGCGCAGCAGCGCTGCACTCGCCGTCGGCGATTCAAACAAGCCATGTAGATACGTGCCAAACACCTGCCCGTCAGCGCTCTGCGCACCGTCGCAACGGCCATCATCAAGATGCACCGCTGCGTTCTCCAGCGCCGCTCCCGTGGTCACGCCCGCATGAATTTCATAGCCACTGACTTCGGCATTTTCCAGCGCCAGCCGCCCACGCACATTGCGCAACTGCTTTTCGGCTTCAAGCGTGGTGTCGAACGCCAGCAAACCCAAACCGGCACTCGTGCCCGGCGCACCTTCGAGGCCGAGCGGATCATGCACCTGCTGACCGAGCATCTGCAGACCACCGCAAATCCCCAGCACTTTGCCGCCGTAACGCAGATGCCGATTGATCGCGGTATCCCAGCCATTGGCACGTAAATAGGCCAGATCGCTGCGCACGCTTTTCGAGCCCGGCAGGATGATCAGATCGGCAGCAGGGATCGCCTGCCCCGGGCCGACGAATTGCAGATCAACCTGCGGATGCAAGCGCAACGGATCGAAGTCAGTGTGATTGCTGATGCGCGGCAGCACCGGCACCACCACTTTCAGCACTTGTTCGGCCTTGTCGGTCTGGCGCTGATCGATGCCGTCCTCGGCCTCCAGATGCAGATCCATCACGTAGGGCAACACGCCGACCACCGGTTTGCCGGAGCGCTGTTCCAGCCAATCAAGGCCCGGTTGCAGCAAGGCGATGTCGCCGCGAAAACGGTTGATGATGAAACCTTTGACCCGTGCCTGCTCGCTCGGCGACAGCAGTTGGAGGGTGCCGACCAGATGGGCAAAAACCCCGCCGCGATTGATGTCGGCAATCAGCAACACCGGGCAATCCACCGCTTCGGCAAACCCCATGTTGGCGATATCACCGGCACGCAGATTGATCTCGGCCGGTGAGCCCGCGCCTTCGACCATCACCAGCGGATAAGCGGCACTGAGTCGTTCATGCGAGGCCAGCACGGCTTGCATCGCGATGGCTTTGTAGTCGTGGTAGGCAACCGCGTTCATCGTGGTGACGGCACGACCATGGATGATCACTTGCGCGCCAGTGTCGCTGTTCGGCTTGAGCAGCACCGGGTTCATGTCGGTGTGCGGTTCGAGATGAGCGGCTTGCGCCTGCACCGCTTGCGCGCGGCCAATCTCACCGCCATCAGCGGTCACGGCACTGTTGAGCGCCATGTTCTGCGGCTTGAACGGTACGACCGCAACGCCCTGACGAGTTGCCCAGCGGCACAACGCCGTCACCAGTGTGCTTTTGCCGGCGTCGGAAGTGGTGCCTTGCACCATCAGGGTGGTCATGGGTGGTCCTTGGTGAAGGCTATCAAAGCCTGTTCGAGGCGCGTCTCTTCAGTCGCATCGGCGGGCAGACCAAAACGCAGACTGCTGTTGTGGGTGAAAATGCGCAGGAGGATGCCGCGACGGGCCATGAATGCGTGCAGCGTTTCGGCATGCTCGGTGATCAGCCACTGGAACAGCGCGCAACCGCCCTGGGGCTTGAAGCCGTAGCGCTCAAGCAGCGTTGCCAATCGTTCGCTGGCCTCATCGCTGCGAATGCGTTGGCGGGTGTGGCCTTCGGTGTCTTGCAGGCACACCTGGCCAAGCACTCGGGTTGGCCCGCTCACGGCCCATGGCCCGACTTGTTCAGCGAGCAGTTTGAGCAACTTGCGTTCGGCCAGGACAAAGCCCAGACGCACCCCGGCCAAACCGAAAAATTTGCCGAACGAGCGCAGCACAATCAGCCCGACTTGATGGGCATGCGGGGCCAGGCTCAACTGCGGCGTGTTGTCCATGAAGGCTTCATCGACCACCAGCCAGCCACCGCGCCGGGCGAGCCGCGCGTGCCAGTCGAGCAATCGTGCCGGGGTCAGGCTCAAGCCGGTCGGGTTGTTCGGGTTGACCACCACCAGCACGTCGAGGCTGTCGAGAAAGAATTCGACTTCCTGCTCCAGCACTTCGCGCACGATGTAACCACTGCGCCGCCACGCTTCGGCGTGTTCGGCATAACACGGCGACAACACGCCGACCTTGCCGGCCCGGCGCAAACGCGGCAGCAACTGGATGGCCATCTGCGAACCGGCCACCGGCAGCACTTGCGCGGCACCGTAGTAATCGCACGCAGCTTGCTCCAGACCGTCATCGGTTTCCGGCAAGCGCGCCCAAGCGCGCAGCGGGATTTCCGGGATCGGAAATGGCCACGGCGCGAGGCCGCTGGACAGGTCGAGCCAGTCCGCCTCGGCAATGCCGTAATCGTGTGCAGCCTTGCGCAGCCGGCCACCGTGCTCAAGCATAGAATTCAGCCCCCACGCAGAGAATCAGCAGCCATAACCATACCCCGCGCTGGACCAATTGCCAGCCACGGTCGATGGAATCGGCATCCGCTTGAGCGCCTTCGCCGAGTTGCGGACGGTCGTGAAGTTCGCCGTGATAGATCGCCGGGCCGCCCAACTCCACGCCCAAGGCACCGGCCCCGGCAGCCATCACCGGGCCGGCGTTGGGGCTGTCCCACTTCGGCGCCTGCGCGCGCCAGCACTTCAGCGCGAGTCGGGTTTTACCCAGCAGCGCGTAGGTCAATGCCACCAGACGCGCAGGAATGTAGTTCAACACGTCGTCGATTTTTGCTGCTGCCCAACCGAAACGCTCAAAGCGTTCGTTGCGATAGCCCCACATCGCATCGAGCGTGTTGCTCAAGCGATAGAGGACCACGCCCGGCGCACCCGCCACGACAAACCAGAACAGCGCGGCAAACACCGCATCGCTGCCGTTTTCCAGCACCGACTCGGTGGCGGCGCGGGCGACGGCGGTGCTGTCGAGTTCATCGGTCTGGCGGCTGACCAGATAGCCGACACGCTTGCGCGCCTCGTCCAGATCATCCGCGCGCAACGCGGCGGCGACCGGCGCGACATGCTCGCCGAGGCTGCGCATGCCAAGGGCGCAATACAGCGCGAGAATCTCGACGACCCAGCCCACGTATGGCGCCCAGGAAAACGCCGTGGCGAGCAAGGTCAGCGGCAGCACCGCGATCACCCACGCAGTGACCCCATGGCTGCGCCAACCCCGGCCACCAGCGTTGAAGCGTTGCTCGATGCGCCCGGCGAAATTGCCGAACGCCACCAGCGGATGCCAGCGTTTCGGTTCACCCAACAGCGCATCCAGCGCCACTGCGGCGACACTCAACAACGCCACACTCATTGACTCACTCCCCAATAATTTTCGTACAGCAACTCATTGAGCGGCCGCGCCTGCGCCCACCCTTCGAGTACCAGCATCGGCGCCGGATAGAATTCCTTGACCGGCCCCAGGCATAAAACCGCCAGTGGCTTGGCACCCTCGGGCAGCTTCAGCAGATCGGCGAGCGCCTGCGGCTCGAATAATGAGACCCAGCCCATGCCGAGGCCTTCGGCGCGCGAGGCCAGCCATAGATTCTGGATCGCGCAGGACAGCGAGGCCATGTCCATTTCCGGCAATGTACGGCGACCGAAAATGTGCTTTTCGCGATCATCCATCAACGCAGCGACCAGCACTTCGGCGCAATCATTGATGCCTTCGACCTTGAGCCTCATGAACTCGTCACTGCGCTCGCCGAGGGCTTCGGCTGTGCGGATGCGTTCTTCTTCCACCAGATTCTGGATCTGCCCGCGCAGGCTGCGGTCGCTGATGCGGATGAAACGCCATGGCTGCATCAGGCCGACGCTTGGGGCCTGGTGGGCGGCTTCCAGTAGTCGGCGCAACAGCTCCGGCTCGACGCTGCCGCCGGTGAAGTGGCGCATGTCGCGGCGTTCGGCGATGGCTCTATAAACCGCTTCGCGCTCGGCTTCGGAGAATGTGTTGTCGGTCATGGCCTCTTCGCGAGCAGGCTCGCTCCCACATTGGACGGGATGCTTGCTCAAGAAACGCGATCCCCTGTGGGAGCGAGCTTGCTCGCGAAGGCGGCCTCACGGTCTGGCGCAAACAATGCGGCAATCGCACTCGGGTTCGACGGGAAATAGAAGTGCACATAAGAAGCCGTCATCCGCCCGTCACGATAAACCGCCTCGGCGCCACGCCCACCATTCGGGCTCAAACCCCGCGCAATCGGCGCCTGTTCGGTGGTGGTCAGCGAATGATGATAAGTGTGCCCACGCAACGAACCTTCCGGCAGATCGACCGCTTGCAACGCCAACGCCGCCAGACGCTTCTGCATCACCGCATCGCCCTTAAGCAGCCCGACCAATTCAGCGCGGGTGCCTTCAACGTCAGTCAACGAATCGAGCAGATACAGCATCCCGCCACACTCGGCGAGCAACGGCTTACCCGCCGCGTGATGCGCGCGAATCGCCTCACACATCGCGGTGTTCTGCGCCAACGCAACGTGGTGCAGTTCCGGATACCCACCGGGCAAATATAGGCTGTCCGCTTCAGGCAATTGCGTGTCGCGGATCGGCGAGAAGAAACTCAACTCGGCGCCCATCGCCCGCAATAGATCGAGACTCGCGCCGTAGGTAAAAGCAAACGCTTCATCACGGGCGACGGCAATTCGCACATTCTTCAGCAACGACTCGACAGCGATCACGTCCGGTGCAGCAAACTCCACGGCCGGTGGCAGCGCTACCTCGCAACTGCTGGCCAATGCGTCGGCGGCGGCGTCGAGACGCACATCCAGATCATTCAATTCACTGGCCTGGACCAGGCCGAGATGACGACTTGGCAACTCGATGCCCGTCTCACGGGACAATGCGCCATACCAACGCAGGCCTTCGGTGAGGCTGCCTTCGAGCAATTGCGCATGGCGCAAGGTGCCGACACGGTTGGCCAGCACGCCAGCAAACGGCAAGTCCGGCTGATACCTGGCCAAACCGAGCGCCAACGCACCAAAAGTCTGTGCCATGGCCGTGCCGTCGATCACACCGAGCACCGGCACGCCGAAGTGCCGCGACAGATCGGCGCTGGAAGGCGTGCCGTCGAACAGGCCCATCACGCCTTCGATCAGAATCAGATCCGCCTCATTGGCGGCTTCCCACAACAGACGACGACTTTCCTGCTCGCCGACCATCCACATGTCCAGTTGATACACCGGCGCACCGCTGGCGCGCTCGAGAATCATCGGATCAAGGAAGTCCGGGCCGCATTTGAACACGCGCACTTTGCGCCCCTGATTGCGATGCAAACGGGCGAGCGCGGCGGTGACGGTGGTCTTGCCCTGACCGGAGGCCGGCGCGGCGATGAGCACCGCCGGGCAGTGACGTGGTTGATTCAAAGTTCGACGCCTTTCTGCGCTTTGATGCCGGCCTGGAAAGCGTGTTTGAGCATGCCCATTTCGGTGACCGTGTCGCCCATCTCGATCATTTCCGGCTTGGCCGCACGACCGGTGACGATCACATGCTGCATCGGCGGACGCGCCTGCAAATCGCTGAGCACCTGATCAAGATCGAGGTAGCCGTGCTTGAGGGCGATGTTCAATTCGTCGAGCACCACCAGACCGATCGACGGATCACGCAGCAATTCACGGGACACGGCCCACGCGGCTTCGGCGGCGGCGATGTCGCGCTGACGATCCTGGGTTTCCCAAGTGAAGCCCTCGCCCATCACGTGAAAGCGCACTTGCTCGGGGAAGCGCCGGAAGAACAACTCTTCGCCGGTGCTGTTGCGGCCCTTGATGAACTGCACCACACCGCACTGCATGCCGTGGCCCATGGCGCGGGCGAGCATGCCGAACGCCGAGCTGCTTTTGCCTTTGCCATTGCCGGTGAGCACCAGCACCAGGCCGCACTCGTCGGGCGAGTTGGCAATGCGTTCGTCGATCACGGCTTTTTTGCGCTGCATACGCGCCAGATGGCGTTCGTCGCGCTCGGGGGAATCAGTCATGGGGGAGCTCTCCGTTGAGGCTGGATAACGGCGGGCAGGCACAAGAATAGACGGCAAAAAGCCTGGCATCGCCCACCGTGATGCCGCTGGATGGATCAGGCCGGTCTCCGGGCTCATGAGCGGCGCATGCCTGACTGCGCGCCTTCCCGCTTCTTTCGAGGCAGTGGCTCAAGGCGCAGTTTTCACTCATTTACCGTTGCGGGGGCAGCGCCGGGATCGTGGTGGTTCTTCGTGCGAAGACAACCCTCACCGGCTTCCCTGTTTCACTCTGTCGACGCAGGTCACAGAGCACCTGAAACAAGCCGCGAAGGTTAGAGGGTTGGGGGTGGAGCGTCAATTAAAGAGGCGGCCATCGGGCGAATAACTGCCGCCGATCACTTATCTGCCGCCAATCTTGTGCCACACTGATACAAATGATATCAAAGAGCCATGCTTTTCTCGAAAAGCCCACTACAACAATAAAGGATGATGACGATGCAAGGCATGATCATCAGCAACCCGCGCCTGGAATTCCTGCGCCCGGTGCTTGAACGCTGGTTTGACTGTATCGACCGCTACAACGCCGTGCGCGGCGACAGCGACACCCCTTACTGGCATGACGAGAAAGCCAATCTCGGAGTGCTCTCGGCCGCAGCCTGGATGGCTGAGCTGGTCACTTTGAACGAGACTGCCACGCGTAAACAGAACGAAGAAGGCGAGCGCAATGCCCGCGCCGATCTGTTTCTCGCCGGTGCCGAAGACCGCGCCTTTATCCAGGCCACTCAGCGCTGGCCAAAGGTTACCAACCTGAATCTGACTCAAGCCCTGCTGGACATCACCAACGACGCCAAACGCATCAGCTATGCCAGCGACCTCAAGCTAGGCTGCCTGTTTGTCGCGCCGCAGAAAGCCCAGCACAGCGCCAGCCCCGAAGAACTGCAAGACATGGTCGACGACCTGCAAAAGGAACACACCTGCGCGGTCGCCTGGTATTTCCCCTACGCCTACCGCAAATTGCGCAGCGAAGCCGGCAACTATCACCCGGGCATCGCCGTGCTGTTCAAGGAAGCCCGCGGCTGAGCAGTTGAACCATCGGGCTTGCGCCCTTCTCTATGATTAGGAATGCATTCATAGGGAAGATCAGCAATGCGCAAGCCCCAGCTCGTTTTTGTCATCGCCTTCGCCGGAGGGCTCGCCGCCTGTGGTGAATCCTCCAGCCTGCAAGTCTCCGACGGCACCGGCCCATCACCGAAATTGCCTGAACCAAACAAGACCCTGATTCCGACGGTTAACATTGCCCCGGCGATCGGCTGGCCCGACGGCGGCAAACCGACTGCGGCGGCTGGCACTCAGGTCGCGTCATTCGCCGAAGGCCTCGATCATCCGCGCTGGCTCTATGTGCTGCCCAACGGAGATGTGCTCGTGGCGGAAACCAATGCCCCGCCAAAGCCCGATGACAGCAGTGGCATTCGTGGCTGGGTGATGAAGAAGGTCATGGGCAAGGCCGGCGCTGGCGTGCCGAGTCCGAACCGCATCACCTTGCTGCGTGACGCCGATCATGATGGCGTTGCCGAGACCCGCACGGTGTTTCTGCAGAACCTCAACTCGCCGTTCGGCATGACGCTGGTTGGCAACGATCTTTACGTCGCTGATACCGATCGCTTGCTGCGCTTTAACTACGAACCCGGCGCGACCGAGATCAAGTCGCAGCCAATCAAGGTTGTCGATCTGCCGGGCGGGACACTGAATCACCACTGGACCAAAAACGTCATTGCCAGCAAGGACGGCAGCAAGCTCTATGTCACCGTAGGTTCGAACAGCAACGTCGGCGAAAACGGCCTGGACAAGGAAGAAGGTCGCGCGGCGATCTGGGAAGTTGATCGGGCGACCGGCAATCACCGCATTTTTGCCTCAGGCATCCGCAACCCCAATGGCCTGGCGTGGGAGCCCACCAGCGGCGCACTGTGGACAGCGGTGAATGAGCGCGACGAGATCGGCAGTGACCTGGTGCCGGACTACATCACTTCCGTGAAAGACGGTGGGTTTTATGGCTGGCCTTTCAGTTATTACGGTCAGCATGTCGATGTGCGTGTTACGCCGCAGAACCCGGACCTGGTGGCCAAAGCCATCGCCCCGGATTACGCGGTCGGGCCGCACACCGCCTCACTGGGCCTGAGCTTTGCCGAGGGCAACACGCTGCCGGCGCAGTTCAAGGAAGGCGCGTTTATTGGCCAGCACGGCTCATGGAATCGCAAACCGCACAGTGGCTACAAAGTGATTTTCGTGCCGTTTACCGGCGGCAAGCCGAGCGGCAAACCGGTGGATGTGCTGACCGGGTTCCTCGACAAGGACGAGAATGCTTTGGGTCGGCCGGTAGGCGTGGTGATCGATCAGCAAGGTGGTTTGCTGGTGGCGGACGATGTTGGCAATAAGGTGTGGCGAGTGTCGGCCAGCAAATAATTTTCGCCATGCACAAACAACTGTAGGAGTGAGCCTGCTCGCGATAGCGGTCGATCATTCAACATTGATGTTGAATGTGACACCGTCATCGCGAGCAGGCTCACTCCTACACATTAGCTTTTAGGCAACTTGAATTACGGGTTATGCGCCAGATGCTCCGGCTGCAATACCCGCTTGGCACTCAGATAAGCTTTCTGCCAGTACGCCTTCGACAGGCTGTCCAGCTTCACCGTGCCGCCCGTGGCCGGCGCATGCACGAAGCGCCCTTCCCCGACGTAAATCCCTGCATGACTGACCTGCGAGCCGCCATTGGTGGCGAAGAAGATCAGGTCGCCGGTCTGCAAGCCTTCCTTGCCGACATTCGGCGCCTGCATGACGATCATCTCGCGCGTGGAGCGCGGCAGCGAAATCCCCGCCGCATCACGATAGACAAAACCGATCAATCCGCTGCAATCAAATCCCGAATCCGGCGTGTTGCCGCCCCAGCGATACGGCGTACCCACCAGGCCGAGCGCGCGAAACAACACGTCTTCAGCAGCCGGCGAGAAAGCTTGCGAAGGACCGAATACGACCGGAGCGCGAACCACCGGCGCAGGTGGCGGCGTACGACTGGCGCAGGCGCTGAGCAGCGCTGCGAAGAACATCAACGTGAGGCGGGCCGACATCGTCATAAGCAGAACATCCTGATCTGGCTGCGGCTTTTTCTGCCGATGGACAGAAAACAAAACCGCCTGCGTGAGCACGCAGGCGGTTTGCCATCAATATAGATACAGGATTCTAGCGGCTACGCGGCAAACTTCAAGTAAGACTTTAACTTCACCTTGTAAAGTCTACGTCTACTCTGTTGCATGGAGCCTGATTGTCGCCGCGAGCGCAGCGACATCGGGGGAATTACTTGCGAGCAGTGACGACGGTTGGAGCGTTGGCCAGAGCGCGTTTCGCTTCGATGAAGGTCTTGCTCCAGTAGCTGTCACCCAGGCTGTCGATGCGAACACCGCCGCTGCGACGACTGCTGGAGTGGATGAACTGGTTGTCACCCAGGTAGATCCCGGCGTGACTGACACGACCACGACGACCGTTGGTGGCGAAGAACAGCAGATCGCCCGGCTCAAGGTTGCTGCGCGAGACCAGCGGCGCATCAACGTTGATCATTTCGCGGGTCGAGCGCGGCAGGTTCATGCCAGCTTCTTCGCGGAACAGGTAACCGATGAAGCCGCTGCAATCGAAACCGGCTTCAGAGGTACCGCCGAAACGGTAACGGGTACCGATCAGGGACATGCCGCGTTCGAGGATGCTGTCGGCCAGAACAGGAAGCTGATAAGGCTTCTTGCCATTGAATTCGTTGAGCTCTTTTTCGGTGTCCAGCTCTTCCTGGTAAATAACGGAAGACTGAGCCGTGGCAGAATTTTTAACCTGTTGAGGCTGCTCTTGAACTGGAGAATGAGCAGCGCAACCGTACAACAGGGTGACGAGTGCGAGAGGCACGAGGGGTGCGAAGCGCTTTAGCATGGGCACGACCGTGGCTGATAGTTGTAAAGAAGCCGAGACTATGCCCGCTATCAGCCTCATTTGCAAATTCAATCGATCTTTTTGTGACTTCCCGGTTTCTCGTTTACATCTAAGCGCTTAAGCCCATTTGAACCGATACGCGGCCTGCGCACCTCGCAGGAAAGCGGATTTTCTGGCGCCTGAAATATGCCGAAACACGCTGAAAGCCGCGCCGTTACCAGCCTAGCGTTTCTTTCAGGAAGGGAATGGTCAGCTTGCGCTGCGCCTGCAATGAGGCCTGATCGAGTTGTTCAAGCAAGTCAAACAGCGCACTCATGCTGCGAGTGCCGCGAGTCAAAATAAAATGCCCGACTTCGTCAGTCAGGTGCAGACCGCGACGCGACGCGCGCAATTGCAAGGCGCGCAATTTGTCTTCATCGGAGAGCGGGCGCATCTGGAAAATCAGCGCCAGCGTCAGGCGGGATTTCAAGTCAGCCAGTTTGACCGGCAATTCACGCGGAGAGGTGGAGGCGGCAATCAGCAAGCGCCGACCGCTGTCACGCAGACGATTGAACAGATGAAACATCGCCTCTTCCCAGTCAGCCTTGCCGGCAATCACCTGCAAGTCGTCCAGGCAAACCAGTTCGTACTGTTCGAGGTTGTCGAGGATTTCAACGCCGCGGTCCATCAACTCGGCCAACGGCAAATACACAGCCGGTTCACCCATCTGTTCGAAGCGCAAGCACGCGGCCTGCAACAGATGCGTCCGCCCTACGCCGTGTTTGCCCCACAGGTAGATCAGGCTTTCTGTCCAGCCGGCGTCGGCTTCGCATAGACGCTCGACATAGCCGAGTGCAGCGGCATTGGCGCCTGGGTAGTAGTTGATGAAGGTGGCGTCGTCACGCAGACGCACACCTAGGGGCAGCTGAATCGGTTTCATGCTGACTGAACAGTTCTCAAGGAACCGTTAGTGGCCTCTGTGTAAAGTTTGCGAAGTTTATACCCGTGAAGCTGAGCGCACAATGCGACAGAGTCCAAGCAAAATCAAAGGTTTGCGTTAACACGCTGGTTTTATGACAGATTCTTTGGCGCCAGCGCCTGCAGGACACGGGCCAACCCGGCTAATCGCCGGGCCGCCCTGCACCGTTACAACTCCGGCTCGTCCACACCGCTATAGATCTCGGAATCCTTGTACAAGTCGTGCACATGGCGCACCAGCACCATGATCACCGCCGCCACCGGCAAGGCCAACAGCACACCGGTGAAACCGAACAGCTCGCCGCCAGCCAGAATCGCGAAGATTACCGCCACCGGGTGCAGACCAATACGATCACCAACCAGCAACGGGGTCAACACCATACCCTCAAGCGCCTGACCAACCATGAACACCGCGACGATCCCGACCATCGGGTACAGATCACCACCGAACTGGAACAACCCGGCAATCAGCGCTGCGCCAATGCCGATCACGAAGCCCATGTACGGCACGATCGCCGCCAGCCCCGCGATCAGGCCGATCAACAGCCCCAGTTCCAGACCGACAATCATCAGGCCTGCCGCATAAATCACACCCAGCGCCAGCATCACCAGCAACTGACCACGAACGAACGCGCCCAGCACCTCATGACATTCGCCAGCCAGAGCGACTACACGCTCTTCACGATCACGCGGCAACAGGCTGCGGATCTTGGCCATCATCACGTCCCAGTCGCGCAGCAGGTAGAAACTCACCACCGGGATCAGCACCAGATTGGCCAGCCAGCCGATCAGCGCCAGACTGGAGGCCGTTGCCTGACTCAGCACCACGCCGACAATGTCGGTGGTCTGACCCATGTGCTCGCTGATCGCGGCCTTGACCTTATCGAACTTCCAGAAACCGTCCGACAACCCCAGCTTCGACTGCGCCCACGGCACAGCTGTGTGCTGCAACCAGTCGAGCATCTGCGGTGCCAGTTCGTACAGACGCAGCAACTGCTTGGCGAGCATCGGCACCAGCACCAGCATCAGTGCGGTGACGATCAGCGTGAACAACGCAAACACCGCGATCACGCCCCAGGTTCGCGACAGCCCGAGTTTTTCCAGACGATCCACCAGTGGATCGAACAGATAAGCCAGCAGCAGCGCCACCAGAAACGGCGTGAGGATCGGGTGCAGCAACCACACAAACGCGCAAAGCAGGACTACCCCACCGAGCCAGAACCAACGCCGCGTATCGGCCATGTACCACTCCTGTAGCTTCTATATAAGGAAAGACTTACCAGCGAAACCGCAACGACGGTGCTGCCGGGGTCGTGGCCGGGGCCGCGACAGGTGTTGCGCCACCAGCCACTGGCTGTGGCGCTGCCACCGGAACCGGGGCTTCGGCGGGCAACTCCTGCAACTTGGCCAGCGACAACTGCGCACGCATTTGATCGGCACTGCCATTGACCCGATAAACGATGCGATCGCCATCAACACTTTGCAGACGCACGCCAAACGGCTCGAGTAACCGCAACAGCGCCGCGTAATGTTCAAGATTCATGCCCTGCACTTCCAGAGTCTGCTGACCCGAAGCGCCGGGCTTGGCCACAAATCGTGGCGCCAGACGCTCAGCCACCGCCAGCATCACCGCATCAGCGACAGCGGCCTGATCGGCGCCCTGCACACTGCCCGCCTCTTTCTGGTCGCCCAGCCACAAGTGCCACTTGGCCTGCCATTGCCCGCCTTCTTCGCGGGCATGCACCGCCAGCAAGGCGTCAGCGTTGTAGCGCTCGGAGGCGCCGCGCAACGGTGCCGGATCCGTGCCTTCCAGCGCTGGCGCCGTGGCAACCAGTTGCTCGCTCAAGTCCGCCAACGGCAAACGCAATGGCAAGCCGCGATGCTGAGCGGCGGTACGCAACGGCGCGGCAGCGGCCTGACCGTCACCGACCAGGCTAGAACCTTCGGCCGAATCGTTCAGCCACCAGCTCAGAATCGACGGCCGACTGGCGCCCCACAACGACAGGCCGGCCCGACGCAGCGCCTGCTCGGTGGTCGCCGGATCGAAATCGACCTTCAGCACCTCCGGCGGCCCGGCATCGAAACCGAACTGACTGATAATTTGCTGCAGATCCTTGCGAATCGCCGCCAGCCCCGGGTTTTGCGCAGCTTTCGGATCGCCCGTCAAACGCAGCACCAACGTGTCGAGCGCCGCCTGCGTGGCGCGATCACGTTCTTCCGGAGCCTGGCCATTGACCGGCTCACGCACTTGATAAAGGCCTTTGAGATTTTCGGCGTGACTCGCCAGGCTGAGCAGAGACAAACAACCCACAAACAACAATTTACAAAAACGCATGGAAAATTCCCGTCGACAGGAGCGGCTGGAACAGGCCGCGTGAACCGGTTAAGCAAGGCTGTGACAATCTGCCATCGCAAAACATTCACACGGTAGCGGTAAGTTTTTGCACAGTGATAACGATAGACGGTTAATCGCCACACCTTATACAGGCGTTCATACGGCTCAATTGCAAAAAATTTCCGCTGATATGGCCCTGCCCGTCGGTGCGAGGATGGCCGCTGCCCCTCAAGCCTGATAAAATCGCGCGCCTTCGCAGACCGGCAACAGCCGGGCACCTCGAAACTCGCGTGAGGCCATCGCCACCCTCGATTTCGACGTTCCCGCTGAACTCGGTCGTTACCCCTGAATCCCCTCCCCTAAAGGCCTGGATCATGAGCAAGCAACCCTCCCTGAGCTACAAGGACGCCGGTGTAGACATCGACGCCGGTGAAGCATTGGTCGAACGCATCAAGAGCGTCGCCAAGCGCACTGCGCGCCCGGAAGTCATGGGCGGCCTGGGCGGTTTCGGCGCCCTCTGCGAAATCCCGGCCGGCTACAAGCAGCCAGTTCTGGTTTCCGGTACCGACGGCGTCGGCACCAAGCTGCGTCTGGCGCTGAACCTGAACAAGCACGACAGCATCGGTATCGACCTGGTTGCCATGTGCGTGAACGACCTCGTCGTTTGCGGCGCTGAGCCACTGTTCTTCCTCGACTACTACGCCACCGGCAAACTGAATGTCGACACCGCTGCCCAGGTGGTAACCGGCATCGGCGCTGGCTGCGAACTGTCGGGCTGCTCGCTGGTAGGCGGTGAAACCGCTGAAATGCCAGGCATGTACGAAGGCGAAGACTACGACCTGGCCGGCTTCTGCGTCGGCGTCGTGGAAAAATCGGAAATCATCGACGGCTCGAAAGTCGCCACTGGTGATGCGCTGATCGCTCTGCCATCGTCCGGCCCGCACTCCAACGGCTACTCGCTGATCCGCAAGATCATCGAAGTCTCCGGTGCCGACATCGAAAACATCCAGCTCGACGGCAAACCGCTGACCGACCTGCTGATGGCCCCGACCCGTATCTACGTGAAGCCGCTGCTCAAGCTGATCAAAGACACCGGCGCGGTCAAAGCCATGGCCCACATCACCGGTGGTGGCCTGCTCGACAACATCCCGCGCGTACTGCCAAAAGGCGCTCAGGCGGTGGTTGACGTGGCTAGCTGGACTCGCCCTGCCGTGTTCGACTGGCTGCAGGAAAAAGGCAACGTTGACGAAACCGAGATGCACCGCGTACTGAACTGCGGCGTTGGCATGGTCATCTGCGTGGCTCAAGAGCACGTTGAAGTAGCCCTGAAAACCCTGCGTGACGCCGGCGAACAGCCTTGGGTCATCGGTCAGATCGCTGCTGCTGCCGAAGGCGCTGCCCAGGTTGATCTGCAGAACCTTAAGGCTCATTAATGTCCGCAACCTGTGATGTCGTGGTGCTGTTGTCCGGCACCGGCAGTAACTTGCAGGCTCTGATCGACAGCACGCGGACCGGCGACAGTCCGGTCCGCATCGCTGCAGTGATTTCCAATCGCGCCGATGCCTACGGCCTGCAACGCGCCAGTGCTGCGGGTATCGCCACCCGCGCGCTGGATCACAAGGCATTCGAAGGTCGCGAGGCCTTCGATGCTGCCCTGATCGAACTGATCGACGAATTCAAACCGAAACTTGTGGTGCTGGCCGGCTTCATGCGCATTCTCAGCGCTAATTTCGTTCGCCACTATCAGGGTCGCCTGCTCAACATCCACCCGTCGCTGCTGCCCAAATACAAAGGGTTACACACTCATCAGCGCGCGCTGGAGGCCGGTGACACTGAGCACGGCTGCTCCGTGCACTTCGTCACCGAGGAACTCGATGGCGGACCACTGGTCGTACAGGCAGTATTACCGGTAGAGTTGCACGACACGCCGCAGAGTCTGGCGCAGCGAGTCCACGTTCAGGAACACCTGATCTACCCGATGGCAGTACGCTGGTTTGCCGAAGGCAGACTGGCACTCGGTGAACACGGTGCTTTGCTGGACGGCCAGTTACTCGCGGCCAGCGGCCACTTGATTCGAAACTAGGAGATATTATGCGTCGCGCCCTGCTCTTCGCTTGCGCTCTGCTCGCCCTGCCCTTCGCGCAGGCAGCGGACCTTCAACCGTTCTCCGCCAGCTACACCGCCGACTGGAAGCAGTTGCCCATGAGCGGCACCGCCGAGCGCAGTCTGGTCAAGGAAGCCAACGGCGTCTGGAAGCTCAGCTTCAAGGCTTCGATGATGATTGCCAGCCTGACCGAAGAAAGCACCCTGACCCTGGACAAGGACACCCTGCTGCCGCAGTCCTACCACTTTGAACGTGGCGGTCTGGGAAAAGCGAAAAAGGCTGATCTGGATTTCGACTGGAACAGCAAAATGGTCACCGGTACCGACCGTGGCGACGCGGTGAAGATTCCGCTGAATCGCGGCATGGTCGACAAGTCCACTTACCAGTTGGCACTGCAACATGACGTTGCTGCCGGCAAGAAGACCATGAGCTATCAAGTGGTCGATGACGGTGAAGTCGATACCTATGACTTCCGCGTGCTGGGTTCGGAAAAAGTCGAGACCAAGGCTGGCAAGATCGATGCGATCAAGGTCGAGCGCGTGCGCGACCCGACACAAAGCAAGCGCATCACCGTCCTCTGGTTCGCCAAGGATTGGGATTACCTGCTGGTTCGCCTGCAACAGGTTGAAACCGACGGCAAGGAGTACAACATCATGCTCCAGGACGGCACCGTCAACGGCAAAGCTGTTAAAGGCAGCTGATCCGCCGCAAGAACAAAGAGCCCCGCAAACGCGTAATGCTGTTCACTTAAGCATTTGAATCCTCGCCGGGCTTCTTCGAAAATCCGATGTCAGATCTCTGGCATCGGATTTTTTATGTCTGTTCAACAGGACTTGCTCGACCTCGGCGACCTTTTCA
>NZ_JBQYFW010000052.1:0-30947 GCF_056313565.1 Pseudomonas sp. 3B-A001-10F | reverse complement strand
GTGTCAGTCAACACAGTCTTCTCTGACCGGCCGCCTTCGCGAGCAAGCTCGCTCCCACAGTGGACAATGGGTTCTGGATGTTTACGGAATGTGAGCTAGATTGCACGACATGCCTTTAGCCGAATCCGTTTTCGATTACGAAGCCCGTCTCGCCGCCTGTGCCCGTGGCGAGCGTTCGGCCCTGCGCGATTTGTATGTGCAGGAAGGTCCGCGTCTGCTCGGCGTGGCCAAGCGCCTGGTGCGCGATACGGCGCTGGCGGAGGACATTGTTCATGAGGCCTTCATCAAAATCTGGAACGGCGCGGCGGGGTTTGATCCGGCGCGCGGTTCGGCGCGTGGCTGGATGTTCAGCGTGACCCGGCATCTGGCGCTGAATCTGCTGCGTGATCACGGCCGGGAAACGCCGTTCAGCGAGGCCCACGAAACCGCTGCGGACGATGCCAGCTTCGACGCCAACGCGCATTCGACGCGCATCCACCATTGCCTTGAACAGCTGGAGCCACAACGGCGCAGTTGCGTCCTGCATGCTTACGTCGACGGCTACAGCCACGCGCAGATTGCCGCGCGCCTCGACACGCCACTGGGCACCGTCAAAGCGTGGATCAAGCGCAGCCTCAATGCCTTGCGGGAGTGCATGGGATGACCAGCGAATCAGCGCAGGAACGAGATGAACTGGCCGGCGAATATGTGCTCGGCACGCTGTCGTTCGAACAGCGCAGCGAGGTGCAACAGCGCTTGCCGAATGATCCGCAATTGCGCGCAGCGGTAGACGCCTGGGAACGGCGTCTGCTGGAGCTGACGGATCTGGCCGAACCGCAGCAACCCTCGGCGCAGTTGTGGCAACGCATCGAGCGCAGTGTCGGGCGACTGGCGCGGCAAGCACCTTCAACTTCATGGTGGAACCTGCTGCCGCTCTGGCGTGGGTTGAGCGCAGCCGGCTTGGCTGCCACGTTGATTCTCGGTTCGATCCTGCTGACCCAGACCACGCCGAAACCCAGCTATCTGGTGGTGCTGGTTGCGCCGCAGGACAAGGCCCCGGGCTGGGTGATTCAGGCGAGCAATTCGCATGAAATTCAGTTGATTCCGCTCGGCGTGGTTGAGGTGCCGGCGGACAAGGCGCTGGAATTCTGGACCAAGGCTGACGGCTGGCAGGGGCCGGTTTCGCTGGGGCTGGTCAAACCCGGGCAGGCGTTGTCGGTGCCGCTGGACAAGTTGCCGCCGCTGCAACCCAATCAGCTATTCGAGCTGACACTTGAGGGCGCCAATGGCTCGCCGATCGGCAAACCGACCGGGCCGATTCAGGCGATCGGGCGCGCTGTGAAGGTGCTGTGAGGCTCTGCTCTGCGGCTCCTGGCTACCATCATCGGCATCGATGTTCACCATCACGGCAATGAAGTTCTCATAAAAAATCCCGGGCGTAACATCTGCTCCATACCAACCAACAACACCCCGGAGCACACCATCATGAAACGCCAAACTCTTCTCGGTATCGCTTTCTCGGTCTTCGCTATCAACGCTTTCGCCGCTACCCCGGCCCACACCATGATCGCCGAAGGCGGCTCGGACAAACTGATCGAAAGCCGTTTGGCTGAAGGTGGTTCGGATCGTCTGCTTGAACGTCGCGTTGCTGAAGGTGGTTCGGATCGACTGATCGAACGTCGCGTCGCTGAAGGTGGTTCTGATCGTCTGCTTGAACGTCGCGTTGCTGAAGGTGGTTCGGATCGACTGATCGAACGTCGCGTCGCTGAAGGTGGTTCTGATCGTCTGCTTGAACGCCGCGTCGCTGAAGGTGGTTCGGATCGTCTGATCGAACGTCGCGTCGCTGAAGGTGGTTCGGATCGTCTGCTCGAACGTCGCGTTGCTGAAGGTGGCTCGGATCGTCTGCTCGAACGTCGCGTTGCTGAAGGTGGCTCGGATCGTCTGATCGAACGTCGCGTTGCCTGATGATTGGCTGTAAGCGCAACAACCCAGAGAAACCCGGCTCCCTTGGCCGGGTTTTTTATGTCTGCCTGATTTATCCGGCCTTGGCCATGCAACGCTTATAGCGCTCGTCCACGCGCTTGGCGAACCACGCTGTGGTGAGTTTGCGGGTGATCTTCGGGCTCTGCAGCACGATCCCCGGCAACACCGCGCGCGGCAGCTTTCTCCCCTCCGCTTGCTCCGCCAGTTCGAACACTCGCTGATAGAGTTTGGTCTCTTCGAATTCCAGGGTTTTGCCCTTCTCCAATTGGTCGCGAATCGTCGGGTTGCGCATGCCCAATGACTTGCCGAGGGTGCGCACCGCCAGTTCCGTGCCGCCGGGCATGATCGAGTCGTAGCGGATCAGGTCGCCATCGAGCGCTAGCGGGATGCCCGAGGCGCGGCTCACCGCGTTTTGAAATGCGGCATTACGACTGGCGTACCACCCGGCGTTGAAATCGGCGAAGCGATAAAGCGGCTCGCGATAACTCACCGGGTAACCGAGCAAGTGGGCAATACCGAAATACATGCCACCACGGCGGCTGAACACCTCGTGGCGGATCGTGCCGTCCACCGGGTACGGATAATCCTTGGCGTGTTGCTCGGCAAATTCGATGCTGACCTGCATCGGCCCGCCGGTGTGCACCGGGTTGAAGCCACCGAACAGCGTGCGACCCATCGGCACGCGGCCGATGAAGTCGTCGAAAATACCACTGAGTTCTTTCTCACTGCGCGCCGCATTCAAGCGTTCGCTGTAGGTCTTGCCGTTGGTTGAGCGCACTTGCAACGCGCCGCTGACCAACAGGCTGGGGATGTGCACTTTGGCGGCGCGACGGTCGATTTCGTCGCGGGCGATCTTGCCCAGGCCGGGCACCGTGGGGTCGGCCTGAAAGGTAGATTCCTGTTCGGCAACGGCCAGCACCGAGCAAAGATTCTGCGTGGTCGGGCTGATGTTCTGCGCGGCAAATGCAGCGTAGATATCGGTGGCCCAGCCTTGCCGATCGGCAGTCTTGGCCGGCATCAGCCGCACGATCTCGGCCTTCACTTCAGCAGGCGCACGGGGCACCGGTTCCTGGCTGCGTTGCCCGGCGCAACCGGCGAGCACCAGCAGTGCGGCGAGGGTGATCGGTAATTGAAAGTTGTGCATGAAGCTTTATCCAGTCCGTTAAGCCCAAACCACCATACACAATCCGTGTAGGAGCTGCCGCAGGCTCCTACACAGGAATGCGGGTATTGAAGGGGTGATGACAAACTGATTGCAAATCGTTACTGAGAAAACCTATCATTTGCACCTGGAGTCGCATTTGCGCAAGGAGTTCCCGCGCCGCCCTTATTTTTCTCACTGGCCGTGCGCCTCCAGGTCCCTACATGCCCGTTCCAGCTCGACTCGCCGTCCCGTTTCGCCCGACGCTTCTCGCCCTGCTGTGCTCCCTGACTGTCACCGCCCACGCCGCTGAAGGCGATACCAAAGCGCTGGTGCTGGACGACGTCAACGTCAACGCCCAAGCCCCGACGCCCAACGCCCTGCCCCCGGTTTACACGGGTGGTCAGATCGCCCGTGGCGGCCAGCTCGGCGTGCTGGGTAATCAGGACATGATGGACGTGCCGTTCAGCGCCGCCTCCTACACCGAACAATTGATTCAGGATCAGCAGGCCGAAGACGTCGCCGACGTATTGCTCAACGATTCGTCGGTGCGTCAGGCCTCCGGTTTCTCTAACCAGGCGCAGATTTTCATGATCCGCGGCCTGCCGCTGACCGGCGACGACATTTCCTATAACGGCCTGTACGGCGTGCTGCCCCGGCAGATCATTTCCACCGATGCGCTGGAGCGCGTGGAAGTGTTCAAAGGCCCGAACGCCTTTATCAACGGCGTGACCCCGACCGGTTCCGGCATCGGCGGTGGCGTCAACCTGCAACCGAAACGCGCTGGCGACGTGCCGCTGCGGCGTTACACCACCGACATCAACAGCGAAGGTCGCATCGGTCATCACTTCGACATCGGCCAGCGCTTCGGTGAAGACAACCGCTTTGGCGCCCGGATCAACCTGTCCCAGCGCGAAGGCGACACCGGCATCGATCACGAAAACCAGCGCTCGAAACTGTTTGCCATCGGCCTCGATTATCGCGGCGACGCCCTGCGCCTCTCCGGTGACTTCGCCTATCAGAAAGAACGCGTCAACGGTGGCCGCAACTCGGTCAACCTCGGCACTGCCACGCACATTCCGGACGCGCCCTCGGCCGACACCAACTACGCGCCGAAGTGGGGCTATACCGACATCGAAGACACTTTCGGCATGCTTCGCGCCGAGTACGACCTGAACGACAACTGGACCGCCTATGCAGCCGGCGGCGCCAAGCACACCCGCGAAGTCGGGCGTTACAACTCGACCACCCTGGTCGGTAACAACGGCGCGTCGTTCACCACCGGCTCGTTCATTCCGCACGACGAAGACAACACCAGCGTGATGGCCGGCCTCAACGGTAAATTCAACACCGGTTCGGTCAGCCACAAGCTCAACTTCGGCCTGACCGGCATCTGGGCCGAGCAGCGCAGCGCCTATGATTTTGACCTGACCCAATACGCCAACAACATCTACCACCCGGTACAGACGCCGTCGCCAGTGGGCAATTTTGCCGGCGGCGACTTGAATGATCCGGGCATCGTCGGCAAGACCTTCAACCGCAGCATCGCACTCTCCGACACCCTCGGTTTCTTCGATGATCGCCTGCTGGTCACCGCCGGCCTGCGTCGCCAGCAACTGGTGGTGCAAGGCTACAACTACGCCAGTTGGGGCAGCGGCGGCCGCAAGTCGAGCTACGACGAATCGATTACCACACCGGTCTACGGTGTGGTGTTCAAGCCGTGGGACCATGTGTCGTTTTATGCCAACCACATCGAAGGCCTGGCCCAGGGCCCGACCTCGCCGACCAGTTCCGGCGGATTCCGTGTGACCAACGGCAACGAAGTCTATGCACCCGCGCGCTCCAAGCAGACCGAAGTCGGGGTGAAAGTCGACATGGGCACTTACGGCGCCAGCCTCGGTGTTTATCGCATCGAGCAGCCGAGCGATGGTTACTGCGAAATCGACAGTGCGACTACCTGCACCTACGTACGTGAAGGCGAGCAGATCAACAAAGGCGTGGAAATGAACGTGTTCGGCGAGCCGATCCAGGGCCTGCGCCTGATCAGCGGTCTGACCCTGATGGACACCGAACTGAAGAACACCCTCAACGGCGCCAACGACGGCAACCGTGCGATCGGTGTGCCGACCTTCCAGTTCAACGCCGGCGCTGACTGGGATGTGCCGGGCCTGCAAGGCGTAGCGCTGAATGCGCGGATGCTGCGCACTGGCGGTCAATACGCGGATGCGGCGAACAATCTGAGCCTGCCGACCTGGAACCGCTTCGATGCGGGGGCGCGTTATGCGTTCAAGATGTCGGAGAAAGACGTGACGTTGCGTCTGGGTGTGGAGAATCTGGCGAACAAGAAGTACTGGGAATCGGCTCAGGGTGGGTATCTGACTCAGGGTGAGCCGCGGGTGGCGAAGTTGTCCGGCACTATTGATTTTTAAAGCTGAAAAGCCCCTCATCGGAACGCCGCCCGCCTAACCCTCTCCCAGAGGGAGAGGGGACTGACCGTGCTGTTCTTTCGAGCTACACCGACCTGAAATATCGAGTCGTACTCAAGCCTTAAAAAACACACAAATCGGCTCCCCTTCCCCTCGCCTTTTAGAGGAAAGGGGACTGACCGTGGTGTTCTTTCGAGCTACACCGACCTGAAATATCGAGTCGAACTCAGGTTTTGAACGGACCCCAAATCGGCTCCCTCTCCCTCGGGAGAGGGCTGGGGTGAGGGGCCCGTATTTACGTCACACAACAGCACCCCTTCCGAACACCATCAAAACCTCCCCGTCTGGCCGATCAACTGGCCAGCCTCTCCTTCTGATCCATACTTGCTGCACAGCAATCGGAGGACAGGCCCATGAACCGCAGCGACGTTCTGATCATCGGCGCCGGCCCGACCGGACTGGTGCTGGCCCTGTGGCTGAGCAAACTGGGCGTGCGCGTGCGCATCATCGATAAAACCTCCGCGCCCGGCACCACGTCGCGAGCGCTGGCGGTGCAGGCGCGCACCCTCGAGTTGTACCGGCAACTGGACCTCGCCGACACCGTGGTGCGCAACGGCCATCGGGTGGCGGCGGCGAATTTCTGGGTCAACGGTAAACCGGTCGCGCAGTTGCCACTGAACCGCATCGGCGAAGGCCTGACGCCGTACGCGTTCGTCGAAATCTTCCCGCAGGATCAACACGAACGGCTGCTGATCGAGCGTCTTGAAGACTATGGGGTCACGGTCGAACGCGATACCACCCTGGAAAGCTTCGAGGAAACCGGCGACGGCCTCACCGCGCACTTGCGCCTGCCCGATGGCGAGCAGGAAATCTGCCAGGCCTGTTATCTGGCGGGATGTGATGGCGCCCGCTCAGTGGTGCGCAAAACCCTCGACACCGGTTTTCCCGGCGGCACCTATCAGCAGATTTTCTACGTCGCCGACGTCAAGGCCAGCGGCCCGGCTATGAACGGCGAGTTGCACCTGGATCTGGATGAGGCGGACTTCCTCGCCGTGTTTCCCCTGGCCGGCGAAGGCCGCGCGCGGCTGATCGGCACGGTGCGTGATGAGCGCGCGGATCGCGCCGAAAGCCTGGAATTCTCCGACGTCAGCAGCCGTGCCATCGAACATCTGAAAGTGCATATCGAAGACGTGCACTGGTTCTCGACCTACCGCGTGCATCACCGCGTGGCCGAGCATTTTCGCAGCGGTCGTGCGTTTCTGCTCGGCGATGCCGCGCATGTGCACAGCCCGGCGGGCGGTCAGGGCATGAACACCGGCATTGGCGACGCGATCAATCTGGCGTGGAAACTCGCCGCTGTGCTCAGCGGTGGCGCCGAACCAAGCCTGCTCGACAGCTACGAAACCGAACGCATTGCCTTCGCCCGCCGACTGGTGTCGACCACCGACAAAGTCTTCAGTTTTGTCACTGCCGAAGGACGCATGGCCGATCTGCTACGCATGCGTGTGGCACCGTTTCTGATCCCGAAAATGGCTTCGTTCGAGGCCAGTCGCGAGTTCCTTTTTCGCACCGTGTCACAAGTCACCCTCAACTATCGCGGCATGCCGCTGAGCCAGGGCGCCGCCGGCCACGTGCATGGCGGCGATCGCTTGCCGTGGGCGCATGATGGTGAGGGGGATAATTACGAACCGCTAAGGCAACCATGCTGGCAGGTGCACGTGTACGGCGACACCAGCGACGAAATGATCGCCTGGTGCAATGAACACCATTTACCGCTGCATGTGTTCGACTGGCGCCCGGCGTTTGACGCGGCAGGATTAGGGCGCAACGGTTTTTATCTGCTGCGCCCGGATACTTATGTGGCGATTGCCGAAAGCAGCGCGGATCCGAAAGTGATTGAACGCTACTTCCGCGATCACGGCATCCGACCCTACTTCAACTGCCCCTGACACACCACAAATCAATTGTGGGAGCGAGCTTGCTCGCGAAGGCGTCGTGTCAGTCAACATGGATGTCTGCTGAAAGACCGCTTTCGCGAGCAGGCTCGCTCCCACAGGGATAATGCGGTGACCTTTAGATCCCGGCCAGGGCCAAGTCCATCGCAAAGTAAGTAAAGATCAAATCAGCACCCGCACGCTTGATCGCGCCCAGGCTTTCACGCACCACGCGATCCTCATCAATTGCCCCGGCCTGCGCGCCAAACTTGATCATCGCGTACTCGCCACTGACCTGATACGCCGCCAGTGGCAGGTTCGAGGCTTCACGAATGTCGCGGATGATGTCGAGGTAAGCGCCAGCCGGTTTGACCATCAGCGCATCGGCGCCTTCCTGCTCGTCGAGCAACGATTCGCGCAGGGCTTCGCGGCGGTTCATCGGGTTCATCTGATAGCTTTTGCGGTCGCCTTTCAGCGCACTGCCACCGGCCTCGCGGAACGGGCCGTAGAGTGCCGAGGCGAACTTGGTCGAGTAAGCCATGATCGGAATCTGGGTGAACCCGGCCGCGTCGAGTGCCTGACGAATCGCCCGCACCTGACCATCCATCGCCGCCGACGGCGCGATCACGTCGGCACCGGCGCGAGCAGCGGCTACAGCCTGTTTGCCGAGGTTGATCAGGGTCTGGTCGTTGTCGACCTCATGGTTGTGCATCACGCCGCAATGGCCGTGATCGGTGTATTCGCAGAAGCAGGTGTCGGACATCACGATCATCTCCGGCACAGCGTCCTTGGCGATGCGCGACATGCGCGAGACCAGACCGTCTTCGCGCCAGGTGTCGCTGCCGTTGCTGTCCAGATGATGCGACACGCCGAAGGTCATCACCGACTTGACGCCAGCACGGGCATAACGCTCGATTTCGCTGGCCAGTTTGCGCTCGGGAATGCGCATCACCCCGGGCATGCTCTTGATCGGCACGAAGTCATCGATTTCTTCCTCGACAAAAATCGGCAGCACCAGATCATTCAGGCTGAATTCGGTTTCCTGGAACAGGCTGCGCAGGCTCGCATTGCGGCGCAGACGGCGGGGACGTGCTTCGGGGAACTGACTGGACATGAGGGCCTTTCCTGAAAACGGCAGATGAGACGAAAGTCGTAGGGGGCGAAGCTTATGCCTTGCGGGGCGCGCGGTACAAACCTGGATCAATCAAGAGTGCATTACCGGGGGTGTAATAATCCCTGTGGCACAACAAATCCCCTGTGGGAGCGAGCTTGCTCGCGAAGTTGGTGTATCAGCAATAGCAATGCTGGCTGACACGACGCCTTCGCGAGCAAGCTCGCTCCCACAGGGTTATGTGTATAGCCCTGAGATTACGAGGGGATGGTCAGGCCGCGAATGACCGCTGGGCGGGCGAGGAATCGCTCCAGTACGCGGGTGACATTCGGGAAGTTGCTGATCCCGACCAGATCACCGGCCTCATAGAAGCCGATCAAGTTACGCACCCACGGAAACGTAGCGATATCAGCGATGGTATAGCGCTCGCCCATGATCCAGTCACGGCCCTCGAGCCGGCCGTCGAGAACCTTGAGCAGACGTTTGCTTTCATCGACGTAACGATCACGCGGGCGCTTGTCCTCGTAATCCTTGCCAGCGAATTTGTTGAAGAAACCGAGCTGGCCGAACATTGGACCGATGCCGCCCATCTGGAACATCAGCCACTGGATGGTTTCGTAGCGCTGCGCACCTTCCTGCGCGAGCAACTGGCCGCTTTTGTCGGCCAGATAAATCAGGATCGCACCGGATTCGAACAGCGCCAGTGGCTGATCTTCGGGGCCATGCGGATCCAGGATCGCCGGGATCTTGTTGTTCGGGTTCAGCGAAAGGAACTCGGCAGACAATTGATCATTGCTGTCGAAAGCGACCTTGTGCGGTTCGTACGGCAGGCCGATCTCTTCGAGCATGATCGAGACTTTGACGCCGTTGGGCGTCGGCAAGGAATAGAGCTGAATCCAGTCAGGGTACTGCGCCGGCCATTTCTGGGTGATCGGGAACGCGGACAGATCGGTCATGGGAAGCATCCAGTCACAATTTAAAGCCAGATCATAATTCAGAGCCGCCGCAGCCTGTGATCTTTTGGCCAGTGCTCGCCCACATCAATCCTCGATAAGGCTGTCAAGCCACGCATATTCAATTTTGTTGCGCTGCAACGTCTGCAGGCTTTTCGCCGCGTAAACAACGCTGTCAGCATTGTTCGCGGCCATGTGCGCGCGCATTTGCGAATTGGCATTGAACAGGTCAACCGCCGTATGAAGATCCAGATCGTCGTCGACGCCCAGGTAATCACTGACGCCGAACAAAAAGCTATCGTGATCGTCCCCGAAGGCCTTCAAGTAATCGACCGTCAATCCACCACGCATGATCGCTTCGGAAACACCGCGCTCCGGCACGTCATAAATGCTTGGCAAATCCGGGCTCAACAGACCTTGCAGATGGTTGTTCAGATAGAAGAAATCTGCGGCGTTGGGCCCGATGGCCTGGAACCGGTCAACTCTGTTGGTGTGCAACATTTCATGGCCCAGCGACATACTCAAAATTCCACGTCGCATGTACTTCCGGTTGATGAAGAACCGGCCATGAAAATCTCTTTTGTACATCCATGCGGCGGCGTCATTATCGACATCAACGCCGATAAATTTTTCCTCCCCCCACACGCCCTGATACTCCCTGGACAGCGCCAGGCCTCGCGAGACTGACTCAGCGAATTGCCCTGCAACGACTCGATGGTCAGCGCCAAAGAAGCTTGTGTAAACCGCATCGGCTTCGTGCAGATTTTGACTAATGGCGTAATTGGCATCAGAGAAAACCGTTTCGATCGCCCGCAACTCCGAACGAATGAGTGCTGCCTGTTTTGGCTTGAACTGCTTCAACCCACGCGCAACCAGGGTGGCACCGATCAACGTGTCACGCTCGATCATGTCTTCGCTGCCATCATGAATCCGTTTTTTTGCGGTCGATTCATTTCTGATGCCGCGAATCAGCTCATCAATATCGATATCAATCACATTGGCTAAGTCAGAGGAAGGCTGAGCAGCGGCGAGCTTCCACAGCCTGTTTTGCGGATCAAAGATCAGCGCCGGCCCGGAAGCTGCCAATTCGGATGCCAATGTCGCCCGATACTCGCCGGTTGCTGCTGTTTGCCGGACCTGAACGATCTCGTCGTGAGCAATATCGACGTACTGGCGCCCGTTGAAGATCCTCAAGCCCTGGGCATCGGCCGCAGGCAAGCTGGCCGGTGATTTCAAGCGATAGTGTTCAAGTGATCCGACCACAGGACGAATAGGTAAAACCCCGGCAGACGGCAATGCTGAGACCGTGAAAGGTGTAGTCGACATTTCAGGTTGATTGGCAGCCGTCATCTGCGTTTGCGGCTCATCAAGCCGCGAGTTCTTCACCGGCCCGTCGTCGGCGAGCACACCGTTGCTTCTTTTACGAGACGGGTTTGCGTCTGCCAGTCCAGGGCCGGACAGCAAGTGGGTGGCGGTTTTGCGAACAATGCCCATAAAAATCCTTTTTTGAGAGTGCTGCCCAATGAAAAACCAGGCAGACGTCGCGATAGTCGTCTATCACACAGGCGCCATTGCAATCGACTGGGCAGCATCGGGTGCGGTACATGGATATCGCACATAAAAGGGAGTTTTATGCATTCTCGTGGAGCCGGCGCAAAAAAACGTCTGCTGCGTCGAACCGTAACATCCTGTCGCTAACCTGTGCCCAAGCCGTTGAAGTTTGCCGCTAAAGTGCCGCGCACTCGTACGGATCGAACCAAATCGACCCCAAGGGACTCTGAGCTATGGCTTTGTTGCAGAGGAAGCCGTTCACGACAGGGAAAACACCCGGCGCTGGGAGCCCGCGGTGTAAAGGTTTGTCAGCCTTAACCGAATTTGCTGAAGAACCTTTTATTTCATGACGATCCTTATGCGATTCGCCAAACGTTTCAAACACCGCGCATATGTGGCCCTGCCTTCCCTGCTGGCCGTCAGTGCGCTGTTCCTGTCGCTGGAGTCCAGCGAAAGCCGCGCGCAACCGGTGGACGGTACCCAGACGCTGGTGTTCCTGCGCCATGCGGAGAAACCCGAAGGTGGCCTCGGCCAGCTCAACTGTCAGGGCCTGAACCGCGCCATCGACCTGTCGACGCTGCTGCCGGAGAAATTCGGCAAGGCCGATTACGTGTTTGCCGCCAACCCGACGCGCAATGTCGAGGAAGGTGAGCTGGATAATTCCTACAGCTACATTCGCCCGCTGATGACCATCAGCCCCGCCGCGATCAAGCTCGGCCTGCCGGTGAACATTGAGTTCTCGGCCAACGACACCAGCGATCTGGCCCGCGAACTGCTGGAAGACAAGTATCACAACTCGACGATCTACACCGCCTGGTCCCACGGCTATCTGCCGGAGCTGATCAACAAGGTGGCGGGCAACGCGGTCGGCGAGAAGCAGAACATCACCGATGACTGGGCGGGCAACGATTTTGACTCGCTGTACGTGCTGACCCTGACCTGGCACAACGGCAAGGCCAGTCTGCAGAGCCACAGCTACAAGCAGGGGCTGGATCATGGCAAGGAAACCTGCCCGACCTGAGTGTTGTGTGGCCTGGCCCGGCTCCTTCACGAGCAAGCTCGCTCCCACATTGGATTTGCGTGAAATACAAATCCCCTGTGGGAGCGAGCTTGCTCGCGAAGAGGCCAGCCGCTACAACCTCATAGCGTCTGATTCACTCGCTCACGCAGATACTCAAGCACCGCCCCACGCTCCCCAGCAAACTCGATCCGCCCGCCCTTCTTCTCGCGCTGAAACACATACATCGGGTCGTAATACTCACGCAGCAAGCCTTCGATCCAGCCGCGATGCAAGTCCACCGCGCCGCTGCGCCCCTGCTCGATCAACGCCTCTTCCATCAACAGCAGCATTCGCCGATGACGCTCGCCACCGAGGCGTTTTTGCACATTGTTGAGGCTTTCCAGCAAGCGTTCAGAGAACAACGTGAAGCCCTCTTCACCGTGCACAGCCGTAAATTCCGCTGACAGATCCACCACGTAATCACGCAGAATCCGCTCCACGCGATCGTCAAAACTGTCTTCCAGCCAGACCATCGGGTACTGCTGCATGCCCTGATACAGCGGCAGCGGCAAGGCGCAACTGCCGACCACCCGGCTCTCGTCCTCCAGCACAAACTGCGCAAACCCCGCGTCGCGTTTCTTGAGAATGTCGATGGCCAGGCGGTTTTCAAAATCGATGTTCGACGGCTGTCCGGTGGCGCGTTTGCCGAAGCTTGAGCCACGATGATTGGCGTGCCCTTCCAGGTCCAGGCCATTGCGCAACTGCACCAGCACTTCGGTCTTGCCAGTGCCGGTCATGCCACCGAGCAGGACGAAATCACATTGCGCGATGGCCTGTTCAAGGGTGTCGATGAGGAAGTTGCGCATCGCTTTGTAACCACCGCCGATGCGCGGATAGTCGATGCCAGCCTCGTCACGCAGCCATTGCTGGGTGATCTGCGAGCGCAGGCCGCCACGAAAGCAATACAGATAACCGTCAGGATGGGCGCGGGCAAAATCGGCCCAAGCCTCGATACGCTCGGCCTTCACCGCGCCCGACACCAGTTGATGGCCCAGCTCGATAGCGGCCTGCTGGCCGTGTTGCTTGTAGCAGGTACCGATCTTCTGCCGTTCGACATCATTCATCAGCGGCAGGTTGATCACGCCGGGGAACGCGCCCTTGTGAAACTCGACCGGCGCACGGGCATCCATCAGCGGCCGATCGTTGAGGAAAATGTCTCGGTAGTCAGTGCAGTCGCGGAGCATCAAATCACCTCGACTGCGTTCGTCTGTCGCTCAACCAGTTCGCCGATTGGCGCAAGGTTCAAGCCCAGTTCAGCGGCGACGGCGAGGAATTCTTCGTGGCCTTCAGGCGTCACCGCGATCAGCAAGCCCCCGCTGGTTTGCGGGTCGCAGAGCACGCGCTTGTGCAACTCCTGCACACGGCCGACCTTGCTCGCATAGCTGTCGAAATTGCGCAGCGTACCGCCGGGGACACAACCTTGATCAAGGTAATACTCGACGCTGTCCAGACGCGGCACGCGGTCGTAGGCAATGCGTGCAGTGAGTTGGCTGCCATCGGCCATTTCCACCAGATGTCCGAGCAGGCCAAAACCGGTGACGTCGGTCATCGCCGTGACGCCGGTGAGTTTGCCGAAGCGACTGCCGGGTTTGTTCAGGGTGCACATCCAGTCGCGGGCCACGCCGACGTCGGCGGCGCGCAGCTTGCCCTTCTTTTCGGCGGTGGTGAGGATGCCGATGCCCAGCGGTTTGGTCAGGTACAACAGGCAACCGGCGGTGGCGGTGTCGTTGCGCTTCATATGGCGCTTCTCGACCAGACCGGTGACGGCGAGGCCGAAGATCGGCTCTGGCGCATCGATCGAATGCCCGCCTGCCAGTGGAATGCCCGCCGCGTCGCACACGGCACGGCCGCCGCGAATCACTTCACGCGCCACTTCCGGCGCCAGCACATTGACCGGCCAGCCGAGAATCGCGATGGCCATCAGCGGATCACCGCCCATCGCGTAGATGTCACTGATCGCGTTGGTCGCGGCAATCCGGCCGAAGTCGAACGGATCGTCGACAATCGGCATGAAAAAGTCGGTGGTCGAGACCACACCGCGCTCGGCATCAATTTCGTACACCGCCGCATCATCGCGCGAGGCGTTGCCGACCCACAGTTTCGGATCCAGGTTCTGTGCGCCGCTGCCGGCCAGAATCACTTCCAGCACCTGTGGGGAAATCTTGCAGCCGCAACCGGCGCCGTGGCTGTATTGGGTCAGACGAATCGGCTCGCTCATGGGGGAGTCTCAGGCTGTTGATGGGGCCGATTCTAGCAGAGCGCGAGGCAGCAGATTTTTGATCGTTCCCACGCTCCGCGTGGGAATGCAGACCGGGACGCTACGCGTCCCTTCCGGAGCCGGAACGCGGAGCGTCCCTAGAGGCGTTCCCACGCAGAGCGTGGGAACGAGCAGCTTGAGGCAAGGCAAAAAAAACCGCCCTCGCGGGCGGCTAAAAGTGCTTCGACCCTAAATCAGAAGCCCAGGCTGAAGCTGATGGTCATCGCATGGTCGTTGCTGTCGTTCGACAGTTGGCCGGAGTAGCCGACCCCGAGTTTGCCGGTCGGGCTGATCTGGAAGTCGACCCCCGCTTCGACGATGGCGCTGTCCTTGGCGATCGGTACGCCTTGGGTGCTGAATGAGGCGCCGCCGTCGATGAAGGTCAGATCAGCGTCAGGCTTGGTGTCACCAAACGCATGGCGCCAGCCGAGCGCCGCGCGCGGGGCGAATTGCCCGCCGTTGGCCAGGGTGATGACTTTGCCGGCACGCACACCGAGGGTCGAGAAGGTGATGTCTTGATCGGCATCGGCCTCCAGGCGCCCTGCTCCGCCTTTTTCCTTGGCTTTGTCGCTGTCGTAGTTGACGTAGGCCAGCCCGGCGAACGGCTCAAGGGCAATGCCGCCGGCGTCAATCGTGTAACCGACTTCACCGAACACCTGCGCACTGCGCGCGTCGTAGTTGGCTTTCAAGCGGTCGTTGTAGCTGCCGACGCTGACGTTGCGTTTGGTCTCGATGTCGTGCCAGCTGTAAGCCGCGCCGAGGCGCACGGCCAGGGCATCGAACTGCGAGTTGAGGTACGCGGCCAGATGGTAGCTTTCGACGGTGGCGTCCGAGCGACGATCATGGGCATCAAGGTCGCTGCGGGTGTAACCGGCGGCCATGCCCACGCGCCACTGGTCATCGAGTTGCTTGTCGGTGCCGAGCATGAAGCCGCTGAGGTTACGATCGAGTTTCGCCGCATTGCTGTCGCCATCCGACTCACCCCACGCGCCGAGGGCCCGCGCCCAGCCAACCATTTCGCCGTGGCAACCGTTGCTGCTCAGTTGGTTGTCACTTGGCGCCAGGGCACGACGTGGATCATCCGCCGCGCTGCACGACGGTTGGCGCATGCGATCGTTGACCGCGTCACGCACGTAGCGCGAATCCTCAAGGATGGCGCTGGCGGTGCTGGCGTGGATCTCACCGGACAGACTGTCGAAGGCATTGCGCGCACCGGCGACACTGAGGTTGACGATCTCGTTCTGCAACGCCGCGCCCGCCGGACCATTGTTCGACAGCGCAGTAGCAGTCCGGAACTGGTTGCCGGTGGCGGCGACATCGGCGAACGAATTGCCATTGCGGCTGACCACCAGGTTCACTGCGTTGGCGTCGTACACCAGTGCTGTGTTGAGGAACGCGTATTGCGGCAGGTCCGCAGCGCTGAAGGTGCCGTTCACGCCACCGCCTGCGGTGATCAGCGAATACGTGGTGTTGCCGGTGAACGGTGCAAGCGAGTTCACTTGCAAAGCGCCGCCCAGCGTTGCGGTGCCACCGATTGCCAGTGGCGTCGCGGTTGGCGAGCTGACCGTCAGGGCCAACACACCATCGCTGGCGTTGGTCAGGTTACCGGCCACGCTCAGGGTGCCTGCTTCGGAGCCCGAGGCGACAACGCCATGGTTGACCACCGAACCAATGCTGCCGTTACCACTCAACCCCGCGCCGTTGGCCACGGTAACTTGCCCGCCCAACGACGCCCGCGCCGACCGGCTGCCGACTTGCAGCACGCCTTGATCGACTGCGACCGTGCCGCTGAATGGCTGATCACCGGTCAACAGCAAGGTGCCGGTACCGCGTTTAAGCATCGCGCCCAGTCCGCGCAACGATCCATTGAACTGACCGTTGAAGTTCTGCACGAAAAACAGCGAAGCATTGTTGAGGATATTGCCCTGCAGACTCGTGGTGTTACCGACCAGCGTACCGCCGCTGACCGTGGTGCCACCGCTGTAGGTGTTGGCGCCGCTCAGTACCAGCGTGCCGGAATCAAGTTTCTCGATGCCGCCCGTGCCCACCAGCGGCGCGGAGATTTCCGCGCTCCCTCCGGCATTGACCCGCACTGGCGCGAGGCTGCCGCCCGCACCGTTGACCGGGGTCAGTGAGCCACCGGCACCCGGCGTCAGGCTGTAGCCGCCGGAGAGGAATTGCAGGCCGGTGAAGTTCTGATTGCCCTGCACCGTAACCGTACCTGCCTGACCGCCGAACACCGCGAACTGACCATTTGAAGCCAGCGCCTGAGTACCACTCGGATCGGTCCAGTTGGTGTCCGGCCCCCACACACCGCTGCCGCCACCGATGCTGCCGTCCGGATTGGTGGTGCCACCGTTCCAGAACTGCACCTCACCCGGGGTGCCTTGCACCAGCAGGTTGATCTGATTGGCAATCGCGGTTTGCAGGGTCAGGTTGGCCGCCGACACCGGCAGGCTACCGTAGACCAGACCGTTGTCGGTCAGGCTGCCGCCGTAGCTGAACAGTTGATAAACCCCAGTGCCGAAACCGCCGGCGTTGCTGATGTTCAACGTACCGTCGAGGGTCAGATTGCCGGCGACATTGACCACGGTGGTCGAACTGGCCGCCGAGCCGAGGCTGAAGTCCAGATTGGTCCCCGACGACAGTGCCAGCGAACCGACTGACAATGGCGTTGCCGTACCGCCACCCAGCAGCGTCGCGCCGCTGGCCAGTTGCACGGCACCCCCAAACTGGCCACCGCCGCCGATGCCCGCACCGCTGGCAACGTCGACATTGGCGCTGTTGAGCACGCCGTTGACGATCAGGTTGCCAGCCTGCACCGAGGTGTTGCCGGTGAAGGTGTTGTTGCCAGTCAGCAGCAACTCTCCAGCCCCGATTTTGTTCAGCGTGCCGGCACCGGTGAGGTTACCGGTGTAGCTGCCGTCGGCGTTTTGCTCGAAGGTCAGCGTTGCGTTGTTGACGATCGCACCTTGCAGGCTGCTGGTGTCACCGCGCGTCGTGCCGCCGTTCAGCGTGGTGCCACCGCTGTAAGTGTTAGCTCCACTGAGAACGAGATCGCCGCTACCGTTTTTCAGCAGACTGCCGGTGCCGGTCACCGCACCGATCAATGTGGTGTTCTGATTACCGGCCAGGGTCAGTTGAGCGCCAAGGTTGATGGCATTGGCCAGTTGCAGCGCTGAAGTGCTATCGAGGGTGCCATTGCCGATCACATTGAGCGCACCGCTGCTGATCGCACTGTTGTTGCCAAGAACCAGCGTGCCGCCGGCGAGTTGAGTGCCGCCACTGAAAGTGTTGCTGCCGTTGAGGGTCAGGCTCGAGGCGCCGGCCTTGATCAGGCTGCCGCTGCCGCTGACCACGCCGTCGAGGGTCAAGGCGTTGGAGCCTGCGACATTCAAGCCACCGTTGAGCACAACATCGTTGCCCAGGCTGACGGCGGCGTTGCTGTCCAGCGCCGTGCCATCGGCAGCGGTCAATACACCGGTGCCAAGCGCCGCGTTGTTGCCGACCACAATCTTGCCGCCATTGAGCGCGGTGCCGCCGGTGTAGCCGTTGGCCGCGTTGAGCACCAGCGTACCGCTGTCGTATTTGCCCAGCGTGCCGCTGCCGTTGAGCGCGACACCGATGGTTGCCGTGGCGTTCGGGTCAACCCGCACCGTGGCATTGCCCAGTGAACCGTTGACCAGATTCAGCGAGCCCGCCGTGCCATTCACCAAGCTGTAGCCATCGGTGACGAACTGCAGGCCGGTAATGGTTTGCGCGCCGTTGACGGTCACCGTGCCGGCCGCACCCTGGAACACCGCGAAGCTGTTGGTCCAGGCCTGGTTGTTAGTGCCGTTGACGTCGGTCCAGTTGGTGGTGCCGGTGCCCCAGGTGCCGCTGCCGCCTTCGACCGAACCGTTGGCCACCAGTTGATTGCCGTCCCAGAACTGCACGGTGACGCCCGGTGCGGTGACCAGCAGGTTGATCTGATTGGCCAGCGCGGTTTGCAGTTGCAGATCGCCCGGGCTGACGCTGCCCGGCAACGTGCCGAAGAGCATGCCGTTGTCGGTCAGGCCGCCGGTGTAGTCGATCAGGCGATACACGCCGCTGCCGAAACCGCCGATGTCGCTGACATTGAGGGTGCCGTCGAGGGTCAGGTTGCCGCCAACGCTGACCAGCGCATTGCCGCCACCGGACACCGGTGTGCCGAGGCCGACGTCGAAGTTTGAGTTGCCGTTGAACACCAGCGAACTCACGTTCAGCGTACTGCCGGTGACGCCCGCCAGATGACCGCCATCGGCCACCGTCACGGCACCGGTCAAGGTGCCGCTGCCGCCGAGGGTGCCGCCGTTGTTGACCAGCACATTGCCGCTGGCCAGCGAACCGTTGACCTGCAAGGTGCCGGCATTGACGCTGGTGTCACCCGTCAGATCGCTGATGCCGCTGAGGGTCAGGGTGCCGCTGCCGAGTTTGCTCAGGCTGCCGTCACCGCTGAGGATGCCGGCGAAAGTGCTGCTGACGTTGTTGCCGCCAAGGCTCAACGTATTGCCCGTACCGATCAGCGCAGTGCCGCTGCCGGTAAGGCTGGCGAGGCTGCCGGAAGCACCGAGATTCAGCGCCGCGCCACCCGCGAGATTGACCGTAGCGTTGTTGCCCAGCGCTGCGCCACTCAGTGTGGTCAGGCTGCCGGACGCCACATCGAACGTGCCGCTGAAGGTGTTGTTGCCACTCAGCGTGACGTCGGCCAGACCGTTTTTGCTCAACGTGCCGGCGCCGGCAATCACACCGCCAAGGGTCAGGTTGTTGTTGCCGGCCAGAGCCAGGTTCGCGTTGACGTTGAGGTTGTTGGCCAGCACCAGTGGCGCGGAGTTGTCGAGGGTCGAAGCGCCGGCCACAGTCAGCGCGCCGCTGCCCAGCGACCCGCCAGTGCCGAGGGTCAACGTACCGGCATTCAGTGTGGTGCCGCCGGAGTAAGTATTGATGCCATTGAGGGTCAGGTTCGACGCGCCGTCCTTGATCAAGCCGCCCGCGCCGCTGACGACGCCTGCGAGGGTCAGGTTGTTGCTGCCGGTGTTGCTCAGATTGGCGTTGAGCACGACGTTGTTGCCCAGGCTCAGCGCGCTGTTGCTGTCCAGCGCCGAGGCGCCCGCCACGGTCAGGTTGCCCAGGCCCAGTGCCGAGTTGCTGCCGGCGGTCAGGGTGCCGGCGTTCAGGGTGGTGCCGCCGAGGAAGTTGTTGTTGCCGCTGAGAGTCAGGTTGGCGGCGCCGTTTTTGCTCAGGCTGCCGGCGCCGTTGAGCGTACCGGCCAGGGTCAGATCCGCCGTGCCGCCGATGCCGAGATTGCCGGCCAGGTTGACCGCGTTGTTTACCGAAACCGCCGTGCTGGCATCCAACGTCGTACCGCCCGCCGCGTTCAACGTGCCGGAGCCGAGCGCCGAGTTCGACGCCAGAACCAGCCCGCCGGCATTCAGCGCTACCGGGCCGAGGAAAGCGTTATTGCCGCCGAGGGTCAGGTTGGCCGTGCCGGTTTTGATCAGCCCGCCGGTGCCACCAATCACGCCGTTGAGGGTCAGCGCATTGCTGCCGACTACGGTGAGGTTACCGTTGAGCGTCGCCGCGTTAGCCAGTGTCACCGCCGCGTTGCTGTCCAGTTGCGTGCCGGCATTCGCCGTCAACGTACCGGTGCCGAGTGCGGTGTTGCTGCCGACGATGATCTTGCCGCCATCCAGTTGCGTGCCGCCGGTATAGGTGTTGGCACCACCGAGCACCAGCGTGCCGGCGTCGAGTTTATTGAGGATGCCGCTGCCATCGATATTGGCATTGATGGTCGCCGTCACGCCCGGATCGACGCGCAACGAAGTGGTGCCGCCGGTGCCATTGACCGCTGTGAGTTGTCCCGCTGCACCGTTGACCACGTTGTAGCCGTCGGTGAGGAACTGCATGCCAGTGAATGCCTGCGTGCCGTTCACCGTCACCGTGCCGACGCTGCCCTGGAACACCGCGAAGTCGCCGGCCCACGGCTGGTTGACCAGACCGTTGGCATCGGTCCAGTTGGTGCCGACCGCGTTCCACGTACCGCTACCGCCATCGACGATGCCGTTGGCAATGGTCTGGCTGCCGTCCCAGTAACGGATGTTGCTGTTCGGCGCCGAGACTTGAATGTTGATCTGATTGGCCACGCCGGTTTGCACCAGCAGATCGCCGAGGCCGTAGCCGACCGGCACGCTGGCCACGTCCAGACCGAGGTTGGTCAGGCTGCCGGTGTAGTTGAACAAGCGATACACACCGACGCCGAAGCCGCCGGCATCGGTGACATTGAGATTGCCGTCGAGCGTCAGGTTGCCACCGACATTCATCAGCGATGAGGTCGACGGTGTGCCCAGTGCCACATCAACGTTGCTGCCGGTGCCGAGAGTCAGAGCGCCCGCCGACAAGGTGTTGCCCGACGACAATGCGAGATGCCCACCGTTGTTGATGTTGACCGCGCCGAGCGCCGAACCGGTGCCGGTGAGGGTACCGCCAGTGTTGACGTTGACCTGTGCACTGCCCAGCGAACCGCTGAGATCGACGATGCCGCCATTGATCGCGGTGTTGCCGGTGATGCCGTTGATCCCGGTGAGGTTCAAGGTGCCGGTGCCGACTTTGACCAGGCCGCCGCTGCCGCTGAGATCACCGTCGAACGTACTGGTGACGTTGCCGCTGCCGACGGTCAGGGTGTTGCTGCCGGTCAGTTGCACGCTGCCGCTGCCGCTCAGCGCGCCGAGGCTGGCGTCACTGCCCAGATTCAGCCCGGCACCGGCACTGATGTTGACCCCGGAGGTGTTACCCAACGCGTTGGTATTGAGCGTGGTGACGCTGCCCGAGACGATATTCAGCGCGCCGGTAAAAGTGTTGTTGCCGGCGAGGGTCAGATCCGACAGGCCGTTTTTGGTCAGGCTGCCGGCGCCGTCGATGATGCCGTTCAGGCTCAAATCGTTGTTGCCGGCAACCGTCAGCCCGGCGTTCAAAGTGATCGCGTTGCCAATGCCGAACGAGGCGCTGTTATCCAGCGTCGCCGCGCCGCCGACGACCAATGCACCGCTGCCCAGGCCGTTGGCATTGCCCAATGTCAGCGTACCGGCGTTGAGCGTGGTGCCGCCGCTGAAGGTGTTGTTGCCATTGAGGGTGAGATTGGCCGCGCCGTCCTTGATCAACTGGCCAGTGCCGCTGGTGACGCCGCCGAGGGTGAGGTTCTGCGTACCGCCCACGGTCAGCGCGGCATTCAGGGCGACGGCGTTGTTGAGGCTGACCAGCGGCGAATTGCTGTCCAGCGTTGCGGCGCCAGCGACGGTCAGCGCACCGGACCCCAGTGCCGAACTGTTGCCGACGGTCAACGTACCGGCGTTCAGCGTGGTGCCGCCGAGGTAGTTGTTGGCGGCGTTGAGAATCAGATTGGCCGCGCCGTCTTTCACCAGACTGCCGGCGCCGCTGACCAGACCGGTCAGGGTCATATCCGCCGTGCCGCCGATATTCAAGGCACCGGCGAGTGCCACGGCATTGTTCAGGCTGACCGCCGTGTTGGCGTCCAGCGTGGTGTTGGCCGCCGCGTTCAACGTGCCGGAACCCAGCGCGGTGTTGCTGCCGACGGTCAGTTTGCCGGTATTCAACACGGTGTTGCCAAAATAAGTGTTGGCGCCGTTGAGGGTCAGATCGGCAGCGCCGTTCTTGGTCAGTCCACCGATACCGGCGACCACGCCGCCGAGGGTCAGCGCATTGGAGCCACCCAGGGTCAGAGTGCCGCCGAGGTTAACGTTGTTTGCCAGCGTTGCCGCAGTGCTGGCATCCAGAGTGGTGCCGTTCGAGGCATTCAGTGTGCCAGTGCCGAGGGCGGTATTGGAGCCGACAATCAGCGAACCGGCGTTCAGGGCGGTGGTGCCGGTGTAGGTGTTGTTGCCGTTGAGGGTCAGGCTGGATGCGCCGGTCTTGATTAAACCACTGCCGCCACTGATCACCCCGCCAAGGGTCAGCGCATTGGCGCCGCCGGCGGTGAGGTTGGCGTTGAGGGTGATTGCGTTGTTCAGGGTCACCGCCGTGCTGCTGTTGAGGGTACTGGCCCCGGCGACAGTCAGTCCGCCAGTGCCCAGCGCCGCAGCGTTACCGACAGTCAAGCTACCGGCGTTCAACGTGGTCCCGCCAGCGAACGTGTTTACCCCATCGAGGGTCAGGTTGGCGGCGCCGTTCTTGATCAGTTGACCGGCGCCGTTGATGACACCGGAGAGGGTCAGACCGCTGCTGCCGCCGAGGCTCAGGGTACTGCTGTTGAGGTTGATGTTGTTGCTCAGGTTGACAGCGGTGTTGCTGTCCAGCGCTGAGACATCGATGACGTTCAATGCACCGCTGCCCAACGCGGCCGCGTTGCCCACAGTGAGCGTGCCGGCGGCCAGCGTGGTACCGCCGAGATAAGTGTTGGCACCGTTGAGAGTCAGGTTGGCAAAACCGCGCTTGGTCAACCCGCCACTGCCGCTGATCACACCACCGAGGGTCAGGTCAGCACTGCCACGCACTTCCAGATCACCGCCAAGGGTCACCGCATTGGTCAACGCGGCCGTGGTGCTAGCGTCGAGTTTGGTGCCTGCCGCTGTGGTCAGGGCACCGGTACCCAGCGCCGTATTGGAACCGACAATCAGCGTACCGGCATTAAGCGCAGTGCCGCCGGAGAAGGTGTTGTTGCCGCTGAGGGTCAGATCCGCCGTGCCATTCTTGATCAAACTGCCGACGCCGCTGACAACGCCGCTCAGGCCCAATGCCTGAGTGCCGCCGATGGTCACCCCGCCCGCCAGCGCAACGGCGTTGGCCAATGTCACTGCGGCAGTCGCATCCAGCGTGGTACCCGCCGCCGCATTCAGTGCGCCAGTCCCCAGCGCGGTGTTGCTGCCAACGAACAGGCTGCCGGCATTGAGCAGCGTGTTGCCGCTGTTGGTGTTGTTGCCGCTCAAGGTCAGGCCGGCGCTGCCGGATTTGGTAATCCCGCCAGTGCCAGACAACACGCCGCCGAGTGTCAGGGCATTGCTGCCGAGCACGTTGAGGGCGCCGGTCATGCCGATGTTATTGGCCAGGGTGACGTTGGCGGTGCTGTCCAGACTGGTACCGGCGGCGGTATTCAGCGCGCCACTGCCCAGCGAATCATTGTTGGTCACCAACAGGCTACCGGCGCTGAGGGTGGTGGTGCCGGTGAAACCGGTATTGGCACCGCTGACGGTCAGGCTACCGCTGCCGGTTTTGGTCAGGCCGCTGCTGCCGCTGATCAAGCCGCTGAGGGTCAGTGCTCCGGTGCCGCCAGCCGTCAAGGTGCCACCGAGGCTGATGGCGTTGGCCAGGCTGATCGTGCCCGGCGCGCTCAATGTTGTCGCGCCGGTGACGTTAAGGGTGCCGGTGCTCAGCGCCAGGTTGTTGCCCAACTGTACGGTGCCGCCATTGAGCGTGGTGTTGCCCAGGTAGGTGTTGGCAGCGCTGAGGCTCAGTTGCCCGGAGCCGACCTTGGTCAGGCCACCGCTGCCGGAAATGACGCCGCTCAGGGTGGTGGCGTTAGTGCCTTGCACCGTCACGCCGCCAGCGCCGAGGGAGATCAGATTGCTGATGTTCAACCCGGCATTGCTGGCCTGCAGAGTCCCGCCGTTGGAAGTGAGCACACCGCTGCCGAAGGTGGCGTTGTTGTTGAAATTCGCGATACCGCCGTTGAGCGTGGTCGCGCCACTGACCAATGGCCCCTGCAAGGTCCAGGTGCCGCTGTTGAGGGTCAGGTTGTTGAAGTTGATGTAGGTGGCGCTCGATGCCGTGCCAGTCCCGGTGATACCGCCGCCGACGCCAGCCGGGTTTTGCAGGATCAGGCTGTTGGTGCCGCCCGCACCGCCATCGACCGTGCCGGTTGGCGCAAAGGTCAGGTTGATGCCGATCAGTCCGCCGAGGCCGACGCTGACCTGCACGCCGTCACCAACCTGCACCGAAGAGCCGGTCACTGCGGTGAAGGTGTTAGTGCTCGCCGCACCCATCGACACACCGCCGGTAATCGCACCAGCGTTGGTGAAGGTATTGCCCGCCGCCGACGTTTCGAACGCGATCCGGCCGTTGATCACACCGGTGCTGCTGTTGGTCATGTTGACCTGCGAACCGCCGTAGACGCCGACCACCGGGGTATCCGCCAAGGTGATGCCGCCGATCGAGAGTCCGGTCGAGGTGATGGTGCCGTTGTTGGTGATGCTGGTGGTGCCGGTTGCCGCGTTGTTAACCGAAAGGGCCAGGCCGTCGATGCTGGTCAGGTTGAGCCCGAGCAACATGCCCGTGCCGCGAATGATCCCGCTGGCATTGTTGAGCACACTGACCGTACTGGTCGCACCGGTGCCAATGAATGCGCCGCCACTCAACACCGAGACCAGGCCCAGTAGCGCCGGGTCGAGGGTGCCGGAGTTGTTCAGGGAGATGTTCACCCCGGTCAGGTCCATCACATGGCCGCCGAGGGTCGCGTTCATCTGCGCGCCGCTGTTGACGTTGACCGTCAAACCGCTGGTGGCACTGGAAAAGTTATTGAGAAACAGCGGCAGACTCGGCACGCCGGTGCAGGTCACGGTGGAACCTGCCGTGGAGCACGTGGCCAGCGCAGGTGCGCTGACCCCGCCGAACAACAGCCCGGCGACGCTGAGGTGCACAGCAAGGGAAAGAGGGGAAAAACGCGAAACGAGGGCGACACCAAACCTTGCTTCCACGGGCTACTCCTTGTCGTGGCCAATTTCTTCCTTGAGCGGCGTGCACAAGCAGCGGGCTTATTCGACACGCGAATCAAGACTGCGACGGTCATTACAAAACCGTTCTATTCCTGACACACGCTAGTCGACGCCCTGCGATGGGGCATTGGTTAAATGGCATTAATACTTTGGTGCTAGAGGCCTCTGGAATCAGCGTTTCAACCACGCAGCTATTAGCCTCGACGAGACTCAAAACTGTGGGGTCTGCAAACCCGCGCCTGACCGATCCATCAGGAAATACTAAAAAAGGACAGATTTTTCAGCCCATTGAAGGTTTTGGTACGCCTTGTGCAAACGTTTGCGTAACGTCAATCCCAACGTTTTCGTAACAAAACCGTACAAGCCCACGGAACACGGGCCTCGATCCGCAAAAAAAGGACTTTGAATGCCCATCGCATGCCCTTTTCGCGCACCGTTTGCGCGCACGCTCGCTGTTTCCCTGCTACTGACCGGCGTTACCGGAGTTCTCAGCCACAGCGTTCTGGCGCAACCGGCGCCAGCCGAAGAATCCGCCCAGGGCGAAGCCCTCAGCCCCGAAGCCAGCCCGCCGAAAAAAGGCGCGTATCTGTCGGACTGGTACAACCAGGACCTGATGTTGATCGGCAGCAAGGACATCAGCTTCGGCCCGCAACCGGCCGACGACATCTATCTGGAATACGAGTACTTCGGCCGCAAAGGCCCGTTCGAGTTATACGGCTACATCGACATTCCGAAGATCTTCAACATTGGCAACAGCCACGACAAAGGCGTGTGGGATCACGGCTCACCAGTGTTTATGGAGCACGAACCGCGCATTTCCATCGACTACCTCGCCGGCCGCAGCCTGGCCATCGGCCCGTTCAAGGAATGGTATGTGGCGTTCGACTGGATCTACGACCACGGCAGCCGCAAAGAGAACCGCGCCAACACCCTCTACAGCGGTTTCGGCACCGACATCGACACCCATTCGCGGGTCAATCTGTCGGCCAACCTGTACGGTCGCTATCAGTGGGAAAATTACGGCGCGAGCAACGAATACTCGTGGGACGGCTATCGCGCGCAACTGAAGTACATCGTGCCGATCGACAAATTCAGCAACGGCGCTTCGCTGACCTACATTGGTTTCACCAACTTCGATTTCGGCTCGGACATCCACAAGGACAACCCTGCGCGCACGGCCAACGCAACAGTGGCGACCAACGTCTTGCTCTACTCGTTCACTCACTTGCGCTTCACCCTGGTCGGCCGTTATTTCCACAACGGCGGCAACTGGGAAGACGGCAGCGAGCTGAATTTTGGCGACGGCAACTTCCGCGCACGTTCCAACGGCTGGGGTTACTACGCCGGCGTCGGTTATCAGTTCTGAATCAAGGAGTTTTCCATGCAAGCAATGATGCGTTTGACCCTGGCCGGTGCGGCCCTGCTCTCCTCCACCGCGTGGGCCGCCGAAGCACCGATGCAACCGAAAGTCGTGCTGATCACCATGTTCGCCCCCGAGGCACAACACTGGATCGATCGCCTGGAGTTGAAGCAGGAAATCCGCGTGCCGGGCCTGTCCGCCGAGTACCCGAGCATCCGCTGCAACACGCAGCAGGTGTGCCTGCTGACCACCGGCATGGGCCAGACCAACGCCGCCGCCTCGACCCTGGCCTTGGCCTTGTCGCCGAAATTCGACCTGCGCAAAAGTTACTTCCTGATCGCCGGTATCGCCGGCATCAGCCCGAAGCACGGGACCATCGGCACCGCTGCATGGGCGCACTATCTGGTGGAGTTCGGCACGCAATGGGAGATCGATTCGCGCGATGCACCGTCGAGTTGGCCGACCGGCTACCTGGGCATCAACACCAAAGGCCCGAACGAAAAACCACCGTTGGACTACAAGACCGAAGTCTTTGAACTCAACCCGAAACTGCAGGCCAAGGCGTTCGCCCTGAGCCACAAGGTCGAGCTGAGCGAAAGCAGGGAATCCGCCGCGTGGCGCCTGAAATACCCGTCGGCCCCGGCCAATCAACCACCGGTGGTGACCCGTTGCGACACGCTGGCCGGCAACACCTGGTTCTCCGGCACGCGCCTGAGCGAACGGGCCGAGGTCTGGACCAAGTTGTTGACCGATAACAAGGGCGAATACTGCACGACGCAACAGGAAGACAACTCGACCTATGAGGCCTTGCTGCGTGCCAGTCGCGAAGGTCTGGTCGACGTGCAACGTCTGGCCGTGGTGCGTGCAGGGTCCGATTTTGATCGTCCAGAGCCGGGCGGCAGTGAAGTGGACAACCTGCTCAAGTACGCTGATCAGGGTGGGTTTGTGCCGGCGCTGGAAAATCTCTATCGCACGGGTAATCCGCTGGTGCAGGACATCTTGAAAAACTGGTCGGCATGGGAAAACGGCATACCGCAATCCTGAGCTACACACAGTAAAAATGTGGGAGCGAGCCTGCTCGCGAAGAGGTTGTGTCAGTCGATCAAGATGTTGGCTGACAGACCGCTTTCGCGAGCAGGCTCGCTCCCACAGGTTTTTTTGGGGTATGTCAGGGGATAAGGATGACCTTGTCGCCGCTGCCTTGATTCACATCGGCGTAGCGCGCGAGCCCTTCGGCCAACGGCGCTTCGACCAACCCTTGCGGCAACGGCAGCAAGCCTTCATCAAAGAACCGCCCGAACTGCTCAAGCATCGCCGCACAGGCTTCAACGCCATATAACAACGAATTGATCCCGACCACCGACCCGCCCTTGCGATACAGCGCCAGCGCCGGCAATTGCACATGCCCGTCCACCGGCGCGGCGATGATCGCGATCCGGCCGAAGGTGGCCAATGCCGCCACCGACGCTGGCAACCAGAAACCGGTGGTGTCGAAGATCACATCGGCGCCGCCGCAATAAACCGCGTTGACCTGCGCGCCGAGGTCTTCGGGCTTATCCAGCTGAATCGTCTGATAACCCTGCGCCTGCAACTCCGCCACCTGCTCCGGGCGCCGCGCTGCTGCCAGCAACTGCGCGCCACGCACTTTCGCCAGCGCCAAAGCAGCGGTGGCCACCGCCCCGCCGCCGATCACCAGCAATCGTGTTGCAGCCGTTACCAGACTGCGTTCCAGCGCATCCCACGCCGTTGTGTAGGGCACGCCGAGGCTGGCGGCTTGGGTGAAACTCAGATGCGAAGGTTTGTGCGCCACGCCATTGGTCGGCAGTTTGACGAACTGCGCATGGGAGCCGTCGGCAAAAAAGCCCAGCTCACGGCCAGTGCCCCAGACTTCCTGACCGATCAAGGCCTGCGGGCCTTCGACAACGACACCGGCAAAATCCCGGCCGGGAATTCGCGGCAGCGTGGTGTAGGGGAAGCGGCCGAGGACGTTTTTCACATCGCTGGGATTAAGGCCGGCAGCCTTGATCTGCACCAGCACTTCGTCAACGCCGGGTGCCGGGGTCGGCACCTCGACGTAGCGTAGGGAAGACAGATCGCCGGTTTTATCGAATTGCAGTGCTTTCATGGGGACATCCACCGAAGGAGAAAAAGAGTTCAGGACAGCCAGCCCGTCACCAGTTGCCGGCCCATCGGCCATAACTGTTCACCCGCAAGCATGCCGAGCAAACCGACCAGTGCGATGGCCGGTGGCGCCGGGGAACGGAAATCCAGCGCGCCATACAACAGGCCGACGCCCAGACCAATGGCCAGCGAAATCAGGTAGTTCATGGGGAGGAACTCCGCCGTTTGAAGGGAATGGGCAGAGTTTAGGGAACCGGCGGGGATGGCATCGGCCAAGGACTTCTGAATTTCGGACAAGTATCGGATGCACACCACAGAACCCTGTGGGAGCGAGCCGGCTCGCGAATACGGTGTGTCAGTGAAGGATGAGTCAACTGATCCACCGCATTCGCGAGCAGGCTCGCTCCCACATTGGATCTGCGCTGGTTTTATTAATCGTATTCCACTGCAAATTGTGAGGGCGCCACGCCAAGTTCGCGGCGAAACATGTCGCTGAAACTACTGGGTGAATAGCCGAGCTCCCGGGCAATCACACTCACCGCCACGCCCTGAATCAGTTCCGCCACCGCCGTCGCCAGTTGCACCTGCCGCCGCCACTCGGCGAAGCCCATGCCGAGGCTGTCCTTGAACAACCGCGCCAGCGTACGCACGCTGGCCCCGGCATTTGCCGCGTGCTGCTCGAACGGAATCTCCAGCGACGGCGCTGCCATTACCGCTTGGCACAGGTTCATCAAACGCCGATCGGAATCATCCGGCATCGGGATCTTCAACTGTGAACGCCTAGCGCGTTTCAGTTCCAGCAAGGCCAGCCCGACCAACGCCTCGTAGTAGGCCGGTTCACCACTGTCGCCCTGCTCCACCAGCCTGACAATCAACTCGCGCAGCAACCCACCGACCTCGATCACCTGCACCGTGGTGTCCAACGTCGCCGCCAGCGCCGGGCGCAGGTAGATATTGCGCATCTGCAGATCTGACACCACCCGAATCCCGTGCGGCACCCCCGGCGGCAACCACACTGCGCGCTGCGGCGGCACCACCAGCGCTTCGTGCGGGGTCTCGACCCACATCACCCCGCTCATCGCATACAGCAACTGCCCCCAGACATGTTCGTGTGGCTCGATAAACAAGCCGCGCGGATACGTGCGTGCGAGCGGTTGCACGGGCACATCGGTATCGCTGAGATCGGGCGGTGCGGCAAGGGCCATGGCGAGCATTCATTGGGGTTGGCTGGGAAACCATGGTAACCAGTGCGCCACGACGTCGCCAACGATAGAGACCGTCGGACAATCCGAATGAATTTTCCCGGTGCGCCGCGATCCCTCTAATACTACAGGGAGGAATACGGGCTTTATGAACAACGCAAAACTCTATGTCATCGAATACACCCTCCACGGCACGCCCAAGTCCTTCATTATCCGCTCGGACAAGATGGATAATGTCGAGGCGTGGCACTGGGCGAGCTGCGACGCCGGCGTCGGTCGCATCCCGCGCTTTGGCCGTGAGAAGGTGCAGAAGACCAGCAAGCCGATGGCAGAAAAATTCGGCGTGGAAAACGTCGTGTGGCGACCGACCAGCTAAGCTCAGCCTGGTGATCGGCATCATTCGGGGGAATGCACCATGACCAACATCAACAGCCCGGCGCATCTGGACTATGGCCTTGATACGTTGTTTGGGCGTATCACCAAAAGCGTGGATTGCCGCGTTGGGCTGGAGGCGGTCATAGATGATCCGTTTCGCTTCGCGTTGCGAGTGCCGGCACCGCTGCCGGAGGATCTTGACCAGGCGAAAACCGTGGTGGTCAGGGTTGAAGGCCGGCGGCTGCAAGGTACGGTGCGGCATACCGAACGAATGGACGATGAAAGTCTGAAACTGGAAGTGGAGCCTGATTAGGCTCCACTTTTTTATGCGTCGTTCGTCATTCGTGGGCGCATTTACAGCCCTTGGTAGAGCATTCCGCACCGTTCTCATGATGATGGGCGCAAGCCTCGCAGCAAAAATGCTTGCCATGACGCACGACCGGATGCTCGCCGAGCTTGCAATTGCATTTAGGGCAGTCACAGGTTTTATCAGGCATGGGACAGACTCCTTGGGTGGTGGTTGTCTGGGGCTTGAAGGGCAAGCCGTAATACCCAGTGTAGGAGCTGCGGCAGGCTGCGATCTTTTGATTTTGTTTGGGATTGGGGGCATATCCGTTGCTGCGGGTGTTGCCGCTGGCGGTTTCGCTCTTACAGCGACTCACTTTTCCAGACGCCGAAAAGTAAGCAAAAGGCTTTGCCCCTGGCGTACGGCACTTCGCTGAGGCTCAGTGTTCCCTCGCTACGGTGTCCATCCG
>NZ_JBQYFW010000051.1:0-31582 GCF_056313565.1 Pseudomonas sp. 3B-A001-10F | reverse complement strand
ATTATTACAATCGGATCAGGCTGCACAGTCACAACGGATATCGGACTCCGGTAGCAATGGAAGCCTTGGCAGCATGAGAAATGACCTAAACCCTATAACCGTGTCCAGTATCGTTTGACCAGATCAGACCGAGGTGTCTGGCGTATTTCATCGACCTGAAATAACGAGTCGATTATGGATTGGATGAGGTCAGCATTTGGACCTGTTTGGATTCGGTAAAGAAATTTCAGGTCGGCGTATCTCCACAGCATCCCCCAATCAGCCCCCTCTCCCGGAGGGAGAGGGGGCCGACCGAGGTGTCTGGCGTATTTCATCGACCTGAAATAACGAGTCGATTATGGATTGGATGAGGTCAGCATTTGGACTTGTCTGGATTCGGTAAAGAAATTTCAGGTCGGCGTATCTCCACAGCATCCCCCAATCAGTCCCCTCTCCCTTTGGGAGAGGGTTAGGGTGAGGGGCTCTTTCGGATCAACGCAAATTCAAGTCTACTGTCCACCGCTCCAACCACACTCAAGGACTGAATGTGACCACCCCCCGCAACACCCACCTGATCGTCACCGCTCGACTGATCTCCGATTTCGGCGCCTTCCTCAACATGGTCGCGCTGGCCACCTACGTCTACCTGCTGAGCAACAGCGCAATAAGCGTCGGGATCTTTCTCGCCAGTCGCGTCGGCGGGGGGATTTTTGCCAGTCTGATCGGCACCGCGTTTTACCGTCGTTGCAGCGGACGCGCACCGCTGATCGCCTTCGACCTGCTGCGCGCCAGCGTGCTCGGTCTGTTGTTGATCGTGCCCGTCAGCCAACAGGCCTTGCTGTTGCCGGTGATCGCCTTCGGTCTGGGCCTGGGAAACTCGATGTTCGCCATCGGCCTCAACAGCCAGTTGCCGCGTTTGATCCACGCCGATCAGTTGCTCAAGGCCAATGCCTGGATCACCTCGGCTTCATCCGCCGCGATGGTTGGTGGCAGCCTGGTTTCAGGTTTGCTGGTAGCGGGGTTTGGTTTTGAAACGGTGTTCGCCCTGAATGCGCTGACCTATTTGCTGGCCGCGTTATTGATTGTGCCGCTGCGGTTCGCACCCGCAACCGTCAACGACGCACCGGAACGCGGCGAATGGACAGCGCTCAAGCAAGGCCTGCGTTCTGCGCCGGTGATTGCCGCCATGCTCGCAGTGACCATGGCCGACACCTTGGGCAGCGCCGCGCACAACGTCGGCTTTCCGATCATCTCCAAACTGCTCACCCCGGAGTCGGCGAGTACCACGCTGGGCCTGATGCTCGCAGTGTGGGCCAGCGGCAAGCTCCTCGGTGCGCGCATCGCCAGCCGTCTCAAAGGCTCGGACAACATCCACCTCGAACGACGGTTTTTCTTCGGTGTGGCGCTGATGTCCTGTGGCTTTATCCTGATGTTCCAGCAACACAACCTCTATGCGCTGTTGCTGTTTTCCTTGCCGGCAGGGCTGGGTGACGGCTTTTCCGAGGTCGGGCTGATGTCGCGTCTGCAGCGTGAACCCGAGCAATTGCGCCTGCCGATTTTCAGCGTGCTGACTTTGCTGCAAATGACCGGGTTCGGTATCGGCATGCTGATCGCCGCGCCTTTCTACGCGTGGTGGACGCCGGGTGCCGTGGTCATGCTGTTCCACGGCATTCCGCTCAGTACGTTGTTGCTGGTGAAAGCTCTGGCATTCAAGCGCGGGCAGGTTGCGCGCAGCAGCCCGACGCCAGCTCCTTGAGGATCGGGCAATCGGGGCGATGGTCGCCGTTGCAGTGCTCAACGAGGTCTTGCAGGGTGTCGCGTAATTCGCCGAGCTCGCGAATCTTCTGGTTCAACTCGTCGATGTGCTGGCGGGCCAAGGCTTTGACATCGGCGCTGGCGCGTTGGCGATCCTGCCAGAGGGTCAGCAGTTTGCCGACCTCTTCCAGGGAAAAGCCCAGATCCCGCGAGCGCTTGATGAACGCCAGCGTATGCAGGTCATCGTCACCATAGACCCGGTAACCGCTGTCGGTGCGATGCGCCGCTTTGAGCAGGCCGATCGACTCGTAATAGCGGATCATTTTCGCGCTCAGGCCACTGTGTCTGGCCGCTTGACCGATGTTCATCGGTGTTCCTCCAGGTCCTTGGGTTTCCAGGTTTTCAACAGTAGCGCATTGCTCACCACGCTGACGCTCGACAACGCCATCGCTGCACCGGCCAACACCGGGTTGAGGAAGCCGAACGCCGCCAGCGGAATGCCGATCAGGTTATAGACGAAGGCCCAGAACAGGTTCTGGCGGATCTTCGCGTAGGTCTTGCGACTGATCTCCAGCGCCGCCGGCACCAACCGTGGATCGCCGCGCATCAGGGTAATGCCCGCCGCGTGCATGGCGACATCGGTGCCGCCACCCATGGCGATACCGATGTCGGCAGCGGCGAGGGCCGGGGCGTCGTTGATGCCGTCACCGACCATGGCGACCACGCCGGTTTTTTTCAGCTCGGTGACGGTCGCGGCTTTGTCCGCTGGCAGCACTTCGGCGTGGACATTGCTGATACCGAGGGCCTCGGCGACCACGCGCGCACTGCCACGGTTGTCGCCGGTCAGCAGATGGCTGTGGATATCGCGGGCGGCGAGCTGCTGCACGGCTTCCAGTGCACCGGGTTTCAGGGTGTCACCGAAGGCGAACAAGCCGAGCACTTTCTGTTCCGGGCTTTGCTCGATTAACCACGACAGGGTGCGGCCCTCGGCTTCCCAAGTCTGGGCAGATTCGCTCAGGTTGCCCGCGTTCAAAGCACTTTCTTCGAGCATCCGCCGATTGCCCAGCGCCAGACGCCGGCCTTCAAGATTGCCGGCAATGCCGCGACCGGTCAGCGATTGACTGTCGCTGACATCCGGTACGTTCAGGCCTCGTTCCGCTGCGGCATCGAGTACCGCTTTGGCCAACGGATGTTCACTGCCGCGTTGCAGGGCGCCTGCCAGTTTCAGCAGCGTGTCTTCATCACCATCCATTGCACTGAAATGGGCAATGCGCGGCGTGCCGGAGGTCAGCGTGCCGGTTTTGTCGAACACCACACTGCTGACTTCATGGGCGCGTTCCAGCGCTTCGGCGTCCTTGATCAGAATGCCGTGACGCGCCGCTACGCCGGTGCCGGCCATGATCGCCGTCGGCGTGGCAAGCCCCAGCGCACACGGGCAGGCGATGACCAGCACCGCGACGGCGTTGATCAACGCGGTCTCCATGGGGGCGCCGTAGAGCCACCAGCCGATCAGTGTCACCAACGCGATCAGCAACACCGTTGGCACGAAGATCTGGCTGACTTTATCCACCAGTTTCTGGATCGGTGCTTTCGCGGCTTGAGCGTCCTCAACCAGACGAATGATCCGTGCCAGCACGGTTTCTGCGCCGAGCGCCAGGGTGCGCACCAGCAAGCGGCCTTCACCGTTGATCGCGCCGCCGGTGACTTTGTCTCCGGGTTGTTTCGGTACCGGCAGGCTTTCGCCGCTGATCAGTGCTTCATCGGCGTGGCTCTGGCCTTCGATGACTTCGCCGTCGACCGGGAAACGCTCGCCGGGTTTCACCAGCACCAGATCGTTCAGGCGCAAGGCGCTGATGGCGACATCCTGCTCGCGACCGTCGATGACTTGAATCGCCCGCTCCGGACGCAATGCTTCCAGCGCGCGGATGGCGCTGGCGGTCTGGCGTTTGGCGCGGCTCTCCAGGTATTTGCCGAGCAGCACCAAGGCAATGACCACCGCCGACGCTTCGAAATACAGATGTGGCATGCGCCCGGCGGCGGTGGCCCACTCGTAAAGACTCAAGCCGTAGCCGGCGCTGGTGCCGAGGGCCACCAGCAAGTCCATGTTGCCCGCTCCGGCACGCACGGCTTTCCACGCCGCTACATAAAAACGTGCACCGAAAATGAACTGCACCGGCGTGGCGAGGGCGAATTGCGCCCAGGCCGGGAGCATCCAGTGAATGCCGAACGGTTGCAGCAACATCGGCGCCACCAACGGTAGGGCGAGGGCGATAGCGCAGATCAGCGCCCAGCGTTCATGTTTCAGGCGCTGTTGTTGGTTATCGGTTTGTGGATGTTCGGCTTGCCAGATGCTGGCCGAATAACCGGCCTTGCTGACGGCTTCGATCAGGGTTTGCGGATCGACCTGACCGAGCAATTCGAGGTGGGCGCGTTCGTTGGCGAGGTTGACGCTGACGCTTTTCACACCGGGGACTTTGTTCAAGGCGCGCTCGACGCGACCGGCGCAGGAGGCGCAGGTCATGCCTTCGATATTCAATTCGATAGCCTGCTGCGGGACGCTGTAACCGGCGCGTTCAACCGCGTCCAGCAACGCCGGCAGACTGTCGCCCGGTGCCTGTACGCGGGCCTGCTCGGTGGCGAGGTTGACGCTGACGGCACTGGCACCGCTGACTTTGCTCAAGGCCCGCTCGACACGCCCGGCACAACTGGCGCAGGTCATGCCGGCAATCGGCAGATCGAACGTGATGGAATCGGACATCGGTCGTACTCCCTGTAGTAGATGCCTACAAGGATCAACCTTGCCATGCGGGCAAGGTCAAGCGCCAATCTGAAAAGCAAAAGATCTGATCGTTCCCACGCTCTGCGTGGGAACGCCTCCTGTGACGCTCCGCGTCACGCTTCGGGACGCAGAGCGTCCGTGGCTGCATTCCCACGCGGAGCGTGGGAACGATCCCGACTTACTTAATATTCGAGATCGGCGCGTTTCAAGTAGACGCCTTCCGAATTCATCGCCAACCGATACTTCAGCACATCACCGGCATGCAATTTGATCTCCTGCGACCCCGGCGCGAGCATCCCCGGGTTACAACCGGCGACCTGTCCCGGCAGCAACTTCAAGCGCAGCGAAACAGTGCCCGGCGGCAGGTTGAAGGAAATGCTTTGCTCCTGCAGCAGCCGCGCCGAAAGCTGATCCTGGATGTACACGCCGATCTCGCAAGAAGTCGACACTTCCAGGCGCTCGCGGGAAATGATCAGCACCGCATAATCCTCGCCAGCAGCTTGCACTTGAGGGACGGCGGCAAAGAGGCTGAGAAAGCCAAACAGGCTGAAAGCTGACCAGCGCATGGCTGAATCTCCTGAATCGAGTCATTGATGTACGCAGCTTGGCCGAGCGCGACGCCGATTGCCAGCCCGGCAGTTTATTGAAGAACTTGACCTTGCCATCGTGGCAAGCTCGAGACTGCCGGCAACCTCACTCAAAGGAGTCATTCCATGCAAGTGTTCAACGTTCAAGGCATGTCCTGCGGTCACTGCGTCAAAGCCATCACCAACGCCGTGCAGGCCAGGGATCCAGCGGCCAGTGTGCGGGTTGATCTGGCGGCTAAAGAGGTCGGCGTCGAAAGCGCCATGAGTGCTGATCAGGTCATCGAAGCGATCCGCGAGGAAGGATATGAGGTGAAGCTCGTCTGAATTTGATCGTTAGCGAGCTATCGGAATGTTCAAGGCGTTCGGGCGCGGCTAGACTGTCGGGCTGCCGACTTGCCAACCTGGATGCCTGATGAACTTCCGTACCATTCTGATTCTCGGTGCCTTGACCGCCTTCGGGCCCTTGGCGATCGACTTCTATTTACCTGCCTTTCCCTCGATGGCGCTGGCGTTCGGCACCGACGAGAAACACGTGCAGATGACGCTGGCGGCGTATTTCGCCGGTCTGTCCATTGGCCAACTGGCTTATGGTCCGGTGGCGGACCGCTTCGGCCGACGTATTCCGTTGCTCGTTGGTCTGACGCTGTTCACTTTGGCGTCGCTGGCCTGCGCTTATGCGCCAAACCTGGAATGGCTGATCGGTGCGCGTTTTGTCCAGGCGTTGGGCGGCTGTGCGGGGATGGTGATTTCCCGGGCGGTAGTCAGCGACAAGTGCGACGCAGTCGGTTCGGCGAAAGTCTTTTCGCAATTGATGCTGGTGATGGGCCTGGCGCCGATTCTGGCGCCGATGCTTGGCGGTCTGCTGGTCAACACCACAGGCTGGCAGTCGATCTTCCTGGTGTTGACCGGCTTCAGCGCATTGGCCGGGTTGGCCGTGGCGCTGGGTCTGCCGGAAAGCATGCCGGCGCATATGCCGCGCCAGCCGTTGTCCGGCGCACTGCGCCAGTACGGACGCTTGCTCAAGGACCGGGTTTACCTCGGCCATGCCCTGACCGGCGGCATCGCCATCGCCGGGATGTTCGCTTACATCGCGGGTTCACCGTTCATTTTCATCAAACTTTACGGCGTGCCGGCCGAGCATTTCGGCTGGCTGTTCGGCACCAACGCGGCGGGGTTCATTTTGGTCGCGCAGGTCAACGCGCGGATGTTGGCCAAGCGCGGCCCGGCGTTCCTGCTGTCGCGGGCGGTGTGGGTTTACTTCGCCGCCGGGCTGGCGTTGCTCGCGGTCAGCGCAATGCACACCGAATCCTTGTGGCCGCTGCTGATTCCACTGTTCATCTGCGTATCGAGCCTGGGTTGCATCAGCCCGAACGCCGCCGCTTGCGCGATGAACGGGCAGGGCGCACGGGCCGGCAGTGCTTCGGCGTTGCTCGGTTGCATGCAATTCAGTGTCGCCGCCGGCGCTTCGGCACTGGTGGGGGTGTTGCACGACGGCACCGCCGTGCCGATGGCCATGGTCATCAGCCTGTGCGGTTTGCTGGTGGTGTGCGTGGCGCTGCTCACCCGCCGTCTGCAGAATGCCCGGGCACTGGCGCAAGCTCAGGCCGAGGCATAAATAACCTCAGCCGGCGGCGCGCTGCTGGCTGCGGTCGGGAATCTGATGGGGTGCGCACAGCCGCGCTTCGAGGGTGCGGGTGAAGGCCAGTGCTTCGGCTTCACTGCGGAATGTCACGGCGTGTTGGTCCAGACGAACCTGCCATTGAGACTTTGCCACTTCTTTTATCAGGATCTTCATTGCTGACCTCCCTTGCGTAAAAGATGTATCGCAGAGGCTTCGATTGTAGACCTGAATACGATCGCAATTGTGACAAGGGTCAAGCATCGGACTGACGGCAAAAAACAGCGCAGCCCCGCCGACCGCTCTAGGTTCGGCGAAGGCTGCGCTGTGCGGTTTTTTAGAAACCTTCTAAAACAATTTTGCCCTTGGCTTTGCCACTTTCCAGCAGCTCATGGGCGCGACGCAGGTTCGCCGCGTTGATCGTGCCGAAATGCTCGCCCACCGTGGTCTTCAACGTCCCGGCATCAATCAGATCCGCCACGCGGTTGAGCAGTTTGTGCTGCTCGATCATGTCTGGCGTCTCGAACAGCGAGCGGGTGTACATGAACTCCCAGTGCAGCGACAGGCTCTTGCGCTTGAGCTTGCTCACGTCCAGCGACTTCGGATCGTCGATCAACGCCAGTTTGCCTTGCGGCGCCAGCGCTTCGACCAGTTGATCCAGGTGCTGGTCGGTCTGGGTCAGGCTGGCGACGTGGGTCACGCTGTCGATCCCGGCGCGCTTGAGTTCTTCACTCAGCGGCTGGCTGTGATCGATGACCAGGTCGGCGCCCAGTTCTTTGACCCAATCGCGGGTTTGCTCGCGGGACGCGGTGCCGATCACCTTCAGGCCGGTCAGTTGCTTGGCCAATTGCGTCAGGATCGAGCCAACCCCGCCGGCGGCACCGACGATCAGCAGGCTCTGGCCTTCATCGGTATTGCCTTCGCGGATTTGCAGGCGCTCGAACAACAACTCCCATGCGGTGATCGCGGTCAGCGGCAGTGCGGCGGCTTCGGCAAAACCGAGGGATTTCGGCATATGGCCGACGATGCGCTCATCCACCACGTGCAGCTCACTGTTGCCGCCGGCACGGGCGATGGAGCCGGCGTAAAAGACTTTGTCGCCGGCCTTGAACAACGTCACTTCGCTGCCAACAGCCTTGACCACACCGGCAACGTCCCAGCCCAGCACTTTCGCCGCGCCGTTTTCCGGTGCCGCGTTCTGCCGCACTTTGGTGTCGACCGGGTTGACCGAAATGGCTTTGACTTCCACCAGCACGTCGCGTGGGCCGGCGAGCGGTTCTGGCAGTTCGATGTCTTGCAGGGACTTGGCGTCGCTGATCGGCAGTGAAGCGTAATAGGCGATGGCTTTCATGAGTGGCTCCGTACAGGTAATAGAAGAAGGAATCAGACAATCGCGCCGAGGCGCTTGAGTTGGAAGTGTTCGATGGTGTGGCCAGCCGTTGCCTGGAAATGCTGGAAGTGCGCGCTGGCGTTGTGCGCCTCAAGAATCGCTTCGCTGGCCCAGTGTTCGATCACATAAAACACCTGCGGATCGGCGAGGTCGCGGTGCAAATCGTACTGGCTGCAACCGTCTTCGGCGCGGCTCGGTTCAACCAGGGCGCGCAGGCCTTGTTCGAGAAGATCCTGTTGGCCGGGTTTGGCGGTCAGGGTGGCGATAGCGGTGAAGGGCTGGGACATGCTCGGCTCCAGAGAAGCGGGATGAATGCGATGGAGAGATGATTGGCTATTTCTCTGCGAGATAAAACCGGCTAAAAGAGCAGTCTCTTTCAATATTTTTTTGATAATCGAGGCTGAGCATGCTGCGTTTTGACGATTTGCAGTTGTTTGTCCGGGCGGCGGATCTGGGCAGTCTGTCGGCAGCCGCGCGGGTGATGGACATGTCCGCTGCCGTGGCGAGTGCGGCGTTGAAACGGATCGAACAGCAGCTCGGGGCGCGCTTGCTCGCGCGCTCGACCCGCAGTCTGCGCCTGACAGCCGAGGGCGACGGCTTTCTCGAATACGCGCGGGCGGCGCTGAGCAACCTTGATGAAGGCCGGCGCTTGCTGGCCAGCGGACAAGATCAGGTCAGTGGGGTCTTGCAGTTGTCGGCGCCTTCGGACTTCGGCCGCAACCTGTTGCTGCCGTGGCTCGACGAGTTCCAGCGCGAGCACCCGAAGCTGACCGTGCGCTTGCTGCTCGGCGATCGCATCGCCGACCTGTTCCGCCAACCCGTGGACATCGCTTTGCGTTACGGCGAGCCGGAGGACTCAAGTCTGGTTGCTTTGCCTATCGCCCCGCACAACCGCCGTGTGCTGTGCGCCTCCCCGGCGTATCTGGCCCGACACGGCGAACCGCGGCAGCTCGAACAACTGGCCCAGCACAACTGCCTGTTGTACATGCTCGGCAGCCGGGTGCATGACCATTGGAGTTTTCATGACGGTAAACGTGAAGTTGGTCTGACCGTCAGTGGTGACCGTTTCAGCGATGACGCCGACGTTGTGCGTCTGTGGGCGGTGGCCGGCGCCGGAATTGCCTACAAGTCGTGGCTGGACGTGGGCGCCGATGTGCTCGCCGGGCGGCTCAAAGTGCTGCTGCCAGAGCTGCTTTGTGAGCGCGCACCGCTGAATTTGTTGTGCGCCCATCGCGCCCAATTGAGTAAGCCGGTGAACCTTCTGAGGGAAATGCTCGCCAGCCGATGCGCTGAAGTGAGTAGTCAATTTCCCGCTTTTTCGGAAGTTGATCATTAGTCGCAGGTAAATAGAGAAATTTCTGTCAGGAACAATCACCACCTGCGCAGGCCCCGGCGCAGGACGCGCGGGCTAACCCGCTTATACTAGCGCCCGCCTCATGCCAGCACCGCCACCCCGGCCCGGAGACCCTCGCACCGCGTCGCCAGTCTTCGAGTGACAGTCGCGCAACTGCTGCGGGTTCTGTGCCGGAGCAGGCTGCGTCAGCGGCTTGCCTCGCCCCGGTTCATGGCGATTTTCGCGTCTTGGCCGATGACTCATTACCGGCCAAGATGTCTCCGAGCAGTAGACGATACGATTCAACAGGGAGTGAACACATGGAACATGCACCTTGCATCAGCCAGATCGCCACGTTGCTGGCCGACCCCAAGCGCAGCGCGATGATGTGGGCGTTGATGGATGGCTCGGCCCGGCAAACCGAGGAGCTTGCGCTACTGGCAGGGCTGTCGCCATCGTCGGCCAGCGCGCATCTGGCGCGGCTATCCACGGGTGGTCTGTTGAAGGTCGAAGTCCGTGGTCGCAAACGCTTTTTCCGTCTCTCGGCACCGGAGGTCGGTGCTGCGATAGAAGCATTGGCCAGCGCCACCATCGCCAGTGCTCCACGGGAAATTCCCGAGGTCTTCAAACGCACCACCCCCATGGCCAAACCGCAAACCGCGCCGTCCTCATTGTTGCGCGCGCGTTTTTGCGATGACCACCTCGGCGGTACGCTGGCGGCGGACCTGTATCAGCGCTTGCTCGATGCCGGCTGGATCGAACAGCTCGAACAACGCGTCGTGGTGACCCACAAGGGTTCGAAACTGTTGGCTGGACGTGGCGTGTTCATTCAGGCGCTGGCCCATCGCAACGTGCAGGTGGCGTGTGCTTGTCCAGACTGGAGCGAACGTCGTCCGCACATGGGGGGATCACTCGGCGCCGCGTTATTGCAGTTGTTCATGCAGTCCGGCTGGCTGACCCTGCCCAACGACTCGAGAGCTTTGCAATTGACCGCCACCGGCCAACGGGAGCTGCATCGCTTTGCCAAGGAAACCGAGCTGGAAATGGCGTTGTAGAGCACTCGCAATCGACGTCCGGAACTGCGTAAGCGCTTCTGGCGTCGCCCGCGACTGCGAACAGGTCGTATCCAGCACGAACGCCGTTTCGCGATCAAGCACACTCGATCCGGGGATATTTTTCGGATGGGGGGAGGTGGCATGGAGACTCACGGCTACAGCGCTGCAGAACGTCTGGAACGACTGCCGATCAGCGGTTATCACCGGATCATTTTCATCATCATCGCCTTGGCGTTTTTCTTCGATTCCATGGATCTGGCGATGATGACCTTCCTGCTCGGCTCGATCAAAGCCGAGTTCGGCCTGAGCAGTGCGCAAGCGGGATTGCTCGCCAGCTCGAGTTTTTTCGGCATGGTGCTGGGGGCGTCGCTGTCCGGCATGCTCGCCGATCGCTTCGGGCGCAAACCGGTGTTTCAGTGGAGCATCGTGCTGTGGGGCGTGGCCAGTTATCTGTGCTCGACAGCGCAAACGGTCGAGACGCTGACGCTGTTCCGCATCCTGTTGGGGATCGGTATGGGCATGGAGTTTCCGATCGCCCAGTCGATGCTGTCCGAGCTGATTCCAGCGCAGCGCCGCGGACGTTACATCGCGTTGATGGACGGCTTCTGGCCGCTCGGCTTCGTTGCTGCCGGCGTACTGTCCTACTTTCTGCTGCCGCTGATTGGCTGGCGCGATATCTTTCTGGTCTTGGCGGTGCCGGCGGTGTTCGTACTGGCGATCAGGTTTTTCATTCCCGAGTCACCGCGCTGGCTGGAGCAGGCGGGGCGCGATGACGCTGCGGATAAGGTGTTGAACGGCATCGAGGCGCGGGTGCGTTCGTCGCTCGGCGGTGCCGCGTTGCCGGAACCGATTCGATTGCCGCGTACCGTGACGCCGCCGGGCAACTTCTTTGCGGCGCTGAAACAGATCTGGTCGCCGCAGTATCGCCAGCGCACGACGATGCTCTGGAGTCTGTGGTTCTTTGCGCTACTCGGCTTTTACGGGCTGACGTCGTGGCTCAGTGCGCTGTTGCAACAGTCGGGTTTCGCGGTGACGCAGTCGGTGTATTACACGGTGCTGATTTCCTTGGGCGGGATTCCCGGGTTTCTCATGGCCGCATGGCTGGTTGAGCGCTGGGGGCGCAAACCGGTATGCATCGTGACGTTGCTCGGCGGAGGTGTAATGGCGTTCCTGTATGGGCAGAGCGCGGTGTTTGGCGGCAACGTGGCACTGCTGATCGGCACCGGGTTGCTGATGCAGTTTTTCCTGTTCGGCATGTGGGCGGTGCTCTACACCTATACGCCGGAGCTTTATCCGACGTCGGCGCGGGCGACCGGCTCGGGCTTCGCCTCGGCGATTGGCCGCGTGGGTTCACTGCTCGGGCCGTTGGTGACCGGACTGGTGTTCCCGATTACCGGGCAGGGCGGGGTGTTTGCGCTGGGCGCGGCGTGCTTTGCGATTGCGGCGGGGGTGGTGTGGTTGTTCGGGATGGAGACGCGGGGTAAGACCCTGGAAGAGCTGACTGAAGCCCAAATCCCAGGCTGAACAAAGAACCCACTGTGGGAGCGAGCCTGCTCGCGAAAGCGGAGTGTCATTCAACGAAAATGTTAACTGACACTCCCTCTTCGCGAGCAGGCTCGCTCCCACATGGGTACTTCGGTGTTGCTTAGGGTTTTACCAGTCGCGCATCCAGGCTGTTCTGCGCCAAACGCTTGGCCTGATCCTGGGTCATGCCCAAATGTTCATGCAGCGCGTAGAAGTTCTCGGTCACATAACCACCGAAGTACGCCGGGTCATCGGAGTTCACGGTGACCTTCACGCCACGCTCGAGCATGTCGAGGATGTTGTGCTGCGACATGTGATCGAACACGCAGAGTTTGGTGTTCGACAGCGGGCACACGGTCAGCGGGATTTGCTCGTCGATGATCCGCTGCATCAGACGCTCGTCTTCGATGGCGCGCACGCCATGGTCGATGCGCTGGATTTTCAGCAGATCGATGGCTTCCCAGATGTACTCCGGCGGGCCTTCTTCGCCAGCGTGGGCGACGGTCAGGAAGCCTTCGTGACGGGCACGATCGAACACGCGCTGAAACTTGCTCGGCGGGTGGCCCATCTCGGAGCTGTCCAGACCGACCGCGACAAACGCGTCACGGAATGGCAGTGCCTGGTCGAGAGTTTTCTCGGCTTCTTCCTCACTCAAGTGGCGCAGGAAGCTGAGGATCAAACCGCTGGTGATGCCCAGTTGCTGTTCGCCATCCTTGAGTGCCGCGGCGATGCCGTTGAGCACCACTTCGAACGGGATACCCCGGTCGGTGTGGGTCTGCGGGTCGAAGAACGGTTCGGTGTGAATCACGTTCTGCGCTTTGCAACGCAACAGGTAGGCCCAGGTCAGGTCGTAGAAATCCTGCGAGGTGCGCAATACGTCGGCGCCCTGGTAATACAGGTCGAGGAATTCCTGCAGGTTGTTGAAGGCGTATGCCTTGCGCAGAGTTTCCACGTCGTTCCACGGCAGGGCGATCTTGTTGCGCTCGGCCAGGGCGAACAGCAGCTCAGGCTCCAGCGAGCCTTCCAGATGCAGGTGCAGTTCAGCCTTGGGCAAGGCGTTGAGCCAGTCGTACATATTCTTTTCTCATCAGGTGCAATGACGGCATTCTACAGATGCTCGCCGAAACAATTGGCAAAACCTGACCAAGCGATCCATCACACGGCTTCTTGCTCGCGGCGATAGGCGTAGGTATCGGCGAAGCGTGACAGCAGGAATTCGGCGCAGGTGGTCGTCGGATATTTCGCCGGATGCTCTGCGTCCTGACAACCCGGCAGGCATTCGATGCGGGTGTCCGGATGCGGCTCGGCGAAGAACGGCATCGAGTAGCGATCCACGCCGAGCGGGCTGATCACCCGGTGCGGGGTCGAGCGATAACGGTCGTTGCTCCAGCGCGCCATCATGTCGCCGAGGTTGACCACGAAGGTGCCGTCGATGGGCGGCGCGTCGATCCATTCGCCTCGCACGTTCCTGACCTGCAAGCCACCGGCGCTGTCCTGATAGAGCAGGGTGATGCAGCCATAATCGGTGTGCGCGCCGGCGCCTTGCTGCTCGGCGGAGCTGGCAGTGTGACGCGGTGGGTAATGGATCATGCGCAGGACGCTGACGGGATCATTGAAACGGCTGTCGAAGAAGTCGCGTTCGATGCCTAGCGCGAGGGTCATCGCCCGCAGCAGGGTTTGCGCGAGGGCCTGCATGTCGAGGTAATGCTGCTCCATCAACTCAGGCCATCCGGTCTGCGCGGGATGACGGTTCGGCCCGCGTAACGGTTTTTCGGCGAGCACGTCGGGATGATTGGCCGGCAGGTGCAGGCCCATGTCGAAGGTTTCTTTCAGATCACTGGGCTTGCTCGGGTCGAGTTGCTCGGTGGCGATGGCGCCGTAGCCACGATGGTGGCGGGTCTGGGTGATGTCGATCTTGAGTTTTTCCGCTGCGGGCAGGGCAAAAAAACGCTGAGTCTGATCGAGCACGGCGTCGATGCGCTGCGCTGAAATCGGATGACCCTTGATGTAGAAAAAGCCCCATTCGCGGCAGGCCAGGTCGATTTGCGCGGCGACGGCGGGCCAGGCGTTTTCATCGGCGGAGTAGAGCGGGCTGATATCGATGATCGGAAGCTGATCCATTTCGCATTCTCTATTGTGATCGTTCCCACGCTCCGCGTGGGAATGCCTCAATGGACGCTCTGCGTCCGCTTTTGGCAGGGACGCGGAGCGTCCCGGGCGGCATTCCCACGCAGAGCGTGGGAACGATCGGGGTCAGGGGGATTACTTCGGCATCTCAGCCTTCATGCCTTCAACGTAATAGTTCATCGACGCCAGTTGCGCATTGGTCGCGCTTACGCCTGCGGGGATTTTCTCGACCCCGGCCTGATCCTTGATCGGCCCGGTAAACGGCTGCAATGCACCGCTCTTGATATCGGCAATGATCTGCTCGGCCTCGGCTTTCACCGGTGCCGGCACCAGGTCGCTGATCGGCAGTTCAACCGTGCCTTCCTTCAACCCACCCCAGTAATCCTGAGGTTTCCAGCTGTGATCGATCACACTCTGCGTTGCCTGAATGTAATGCGGCGCCCAGTCGTTGACGATCGACGTCAGCACGGCTTTCGGCCCGAAATGCGCCATGTCCGAGGCGTAACCCACCGCGTACACGCCACGACGTTCGGCGGCCTGAATCGGCGCCGGGCTGTCGGTGTGCTGGAACACCACGTCGACGCCCTGATCGATCAGCGCGTTGGCGGCATCGGCTTCCTTGCCTGGGTCGAACCACGAGTTGACCCACACCACTTTGATCTCGGTGCCGGGGTTGTACTTGTTCAAGGCCAGTTGAATCGCGTTGATATCGCGGATCACCTCGGGGATCGGGAACGAAGCGACGTAACCGATCTTCTTGGTCTTGGTCATCTTCGCCGCGAGGAAACCGCCGACGTAGCGACCCTCGTAAGTGCGCGCCAGATAGGTGCCGAGGTTCTTGTCTTGCTTGTAGCCGGTGGCGTGTTCGAAGGTCACCTTGGGAAATTGCTTGGCGACTTTCACGGTGGGGTTCATGTAGCCGAAGGAGGTGGTGAAGATCAGGTCGTATTTATCCTTGGCCATGTTGCGGATCACCCGCTCGGCGTCGGCGCCCTCGGCGACGTTCTCCACATAGTTGGTGGTGATCTGATTGCCGAATTTTTCCGCGAGGGCCTTGCGCCCCTGCTCATGCTGATACGTCCAGCCGTGGTCACCGATCGGGCCGATATAGACGAAACCGACCTTGAGCGGATCGGCAGCGCTGGCGCTCAGGCTGATCCCCAGACCGAGGGCGGCGCACAGCAGTTTGTGCAGCGGACGTATTTGCATGAATTCGAACTCCATTTTGTTGTGTGTGGTCAGGGCCAATGCAAATTGCTGACCAACAGGACAACAAACTCCTTCGAAACCGCAGTGTGACCTTCGCGAGCAAGCTCGCTCCCACAGGTGAACGCATTTCAATGTGGGAGTGAGCTTGCTCGCGAAGGGGCCGGCAGGGCCGATAAAAGTGCATGCCTGAAACCAGCTGCCATCGCTTGGTGCGCTAAGGTGTAACGAAACGTTAGCGCCGCCCCGCAGTCAGTAGCTCATTCGCTCTCTTTCGGCAAAAGGCCCGCCATGCTCACAATTCTCAAGCAAGAAAGCTTTCTGCTGCTGGCAGTCATCGCCGCGTGCGTTGCCTATCCCCTGGAACACTGGCTGCTGCACAGCGGCCAGATCGTCGCGCTGCTCGGCGGTCTGGTGCTGATCGCCTTCATCGTCGCAGCCTCGATGCGCGTCGCCCATCACGCCGAATTGCTCGCGGAAAAGGTTGGCGACCCTTACGGCACGATGATCCTCACGCTTGCGGCCGTGCTGGTCGAAGTGGTGATTCTCGCGATCATGATGAGCAACGAAGCGTCGCCCACGTTGGTGCGCGACACGATCTATTCTGCCGTGATGCTCGACATCAACGGCATCCTCGGCCTCGCCGCACTGATGGGCGGGATCAAACATGGCGAGCAGTCCTACAACGACGATTCCGCGCGCAGCTACAGCGTGATGATCCTTACCGCCATGGGGGTGTCGATGGTGGTGCCGGAGTTTATTCCCGAGGCCAACTGGAAGATTTATTCGGCGTTCACCATCGGCGCGATGGTGGTGCTTTACGCGCTGTTTCTGCGCATGCAGGTCGGCCCGCACAGTTACTTTTTCAGCTACAGCTACCCGGACAAACGCCGCAAGAAAGAACCGCAGGACGCGCAGACGAATGCGCCGAGCATCGGCCTGTCGATCGGCATTCTGGTGTTTGGCATTGTGGTGATCGGCGCACTGGCCGAAGTGATGTCGAAGACCCTCGATCTGGGCCTGGAAGGCACGGGCGCGCCGCCGGTGATCACGGCGATTCTGGTGGCGGCGATTTCAGCAGCGCCGGAGATTTTGACCGCGTTGCGCGCAGCGTTGGCCAACCGCATGCAGTCGGTGGTGAACATTGCGATGGGCGCGTCACTGTCGACGGTGATTTTGACGGTGCCGGTGATGGAAGCGATGGCGCTGTATACCGGCCAGCCGTTTCAGATGGCGATGACGCCAGTGCAGACGGTGATGATCTTCATCACGCTGATCGTCAGCGCGATCAACCTCAATGACGGCGAGACCAATGCCATCGAAGGCATGACGCACTTCGTGCTGTTTGCGACGTTCATCATGTTGTCCCTGCTCGGTCTCTGATGATTGATCGTTCCCACGCTCCGCGTGGGAACGCCGCCATGGACGCTCTGCGTCCGCCGCTGGGACGCGGAGCGTCCCGAGATGCATTTCCACGCAGAGCGTGGGAACGATCATATGGGGAGGGGATCAGGTACCTGCGATCAACTGGCGAGCCGCCTGGCTGTGATCGGCAATCAGGCCTTTCAGATCAAGACCCTCAACCTGGCCATCGACCACGCGCCACTTGCCGCCAATCATCACCCGATCCGCACGATCGGCACCGCACAACAGCAACGCCGAAATCGGGTCATGGCTACCGGAGAAGCGCAGTTCATCGAGCTTGAACAACGCCAGATCCGCCTGCTTGCCCACCGCCAACTCACCAATGTCGGTGCGCCCCAACAGACTCGCCGAACCTTTGGTCGCCCAGCCCAGCACGCGTTCCGGGGTGATCTTCTCGGCGCCGTAACGCAGGCGCTGGATGTACAGCGCCTGACGCGCTTCGAGAATCATGTTCGACGCATCGTTGGACGCCGAACCATCGACGCCCAGACCAAACAGCGCACCGGCGTCAGTCAGATCGATACTCGGGCAGATGCCGGAGGCCAGACGCATGTTCGAACTCGGGCAATGGCAGATACCGGTACCGGCCTGACCGAGGCGGGCGATTTCGTCCGGGTTGAAGTGAATGCCGTGGGCCAGCCAGGTGCGCGGGCCGAGCCAGCCGACGCTGTCGAGATAATCGACGGTGCGCAGGCCGAAACGCTGCAGGCAGAAATCTTCTTCGTCGAGGGTTTCGGCCAAGTGGGTGTGCAGACGCACGTCGAGCGTGTTCGCCAGTTCGGCGCTGGCCGACATGATTTCCGGGGTCACCGAGAACGGCGAGCACGGCGCCAAAGCGATCTGGATCTGCGCGCCGTCGCCACGCTCGTGGTACTCGTGAATCAGGCGCTGACTGTCGTCGAGAATCACCTGACCTTCCTGCACGGTCTGCTGCGGCGGCAGGCCACCGTCCTTCTCGCCGAGGCTCATCGAACCGCGGGTGAGCATGGCGCGCATGCCCAGTTCGCGAACGCTTTCGACTTGCACATCGATAGCGTTTTCCAGACCGTCCGGGAACAGGTAGTGATGGTCGGCAGCGGTGGTGCAGCCCGACAGCAACAGCTCGGCCAAAGCGACTTTGGTAGCGAGCGCGAGTTTCTCCGGCGTCAGGCGCGCCCACACCGGGTACAGGGTTTTCAGCCACGGGAACAGCGGCTGATTGACCACCGGCGCCCAGGCACGGGTGAGGGTTTGATAGAAGTGATGGTGGGTGTTGATCAGGCCCGGCAGGATCACATGTTCACGGGCGTCGAACACTGCATTGCACGGCGCCGACGGCTGTTGGCCAGCGGCGAGGACTTCGACAATGACACCGTCTTGCACAACAAGACCGCCACGGGCATCGAGCTCGTTGGAGGTGAAAATGGCGAAGGGATTTTTTAACCAGGTACGGGTCGCGGGCATGTTGCCGGCTCCTCTGAAAATGGGGTTCAGGGTTGCCAGCTCAGTGATGCCCTGTCTGCTGATCCAGGGTCGCCGCGAGGACGAGGTGCGCAGTTTCAAACAAATCGCTGCATCGGGCAAGCCCGACCCGACAGGACAACACGGTCCCTTGTAGGAGTGAGCCTGCTCGCGATAGCGGTGTATCAGGCAATACTTTTGCTGAACGACACACCGCTATCGCGAGCAGGCTCACTCCTACAGGGGATTTGTATGCTTACCAGGGAATCGTTTCACCTTTGTAGTTGATGAAGTGATGCCCGCCCTTGCCGGTATACGCATTCACCTGATCGACCAAGCCTCGGGTGCTGGTATCCACGTCAAGGTCAGCCCCTTCGCCACCCATATCGGTCTTCACCCAACCCGGATGCAGCGACAACACTGTCATCTTCTGCTCACCCAGTTGCGTGATAAAACTGTTGGTCATCGAATTCAGCGCAGCCTTGCTCGCCTTGTACAGCGCCAACTCCGGTGCGTCCGGCACTGTCACGCTACCCAACCCGGAACTCATGAACGCCAGCACGCCGCTGCCATCGCGGATCTGCCCGACAAACCGCTGGGCCAGATTGATCGGTGCCACCGCGTTGGTGAAAAACAGCTGACCGACCTCAGCCAGTGTCGCGCCGCCCGGGGTCTGGTCCGCCGGGCCTTTGACCCCGGCGTTGACGAACATCAGGTCAAACGTTTCGCCCTTGAGCTGCTGACTCAGGGCGATCACCGCTTGCTGGTCATCCATGTCGAGCTTCTCGATCCGCACCTTGCCCAGCGCTTGCAGCGCCTCGGCGTTTTGCGGATTGCGCACGGTGGCGGTGACTTGCCAGCCGTCGGCCAGCAGGGTTTTCACCAGACCAAGGCCGAGGCCTCGGGAGGCGCCGATGATCAGTGCGTTTTTTGCAGACATGATGGGCTTCCTTGATGAATGAGGATCATGGATTCAATGGACAGGCCTGACCGAGGCGAAGTTGCAACTCTTGCCGCAGCGTGTCGAGTTCGCGCATACGGGTTTCGATCAGTTGCAGTTTGTCGCGCAGCAACTGCGCCACGGCGTTGTCCGGGTTGGGGGCGTTCCACAGCGCGGCAACGCTGTCACTGATCTCGCCGAGGGTAAATCCCAGGCGTTGCGCGGTTTTGATATAGAGCACCAGTTGCACCATGTCTGGCGGATAGTCGCGGTAACCGTTGGCACGGCGTTGCGCGGCAATCAGCCCGCGCTGCTCGTAGAAGCGCAGCGTGTCACGACTGACGGCGCAGGCCTGGGCTAATTCACCGATACGCATGCGGGCTCTCAAAAAGGCTATTGACCCTGGAGCATACTCCAGGCTTTACCGTGCTTGCTCCCTGAATTTTGCGGAGCATGGATGATGTGGACTTCAACGCAGTATCGCAATGTGGTGCTTGGCAGTGCCTGGTATGACCTGATCGTCACGGTGGCATTTGCCACGCCGTGGAGTTTTGCCGCTTTGCATGGGTTTTTGACCGCACTGAATTTGCCCGGTGAACTGCCGGCGTTTGCGCCTGTGCACCTGTTGATGGCGAATCTGCTGGGCTCGGTGGTGTGCGTGTGGGCGGTGCTGCGGATTCGTGATCCGCAGGCGCTTTATGGACGGTATGACGCGGTGGGGCGGTTTTTGTTTGCTGCTTGGCAGGGGTATGCCTTGTTGCACGGCGCCAGTTCGATTCTGATTGTTTTCCTGATCTTCGAACTGGCGTGGGGCATTGCTCAGGTGTTGCCTGTCAGTAAGTCTTCGCGAGCAGGCTCGCTCCCACAGGGAATCTGAGTGAACTCGGTCAAATGTGGGAGCGAGCCTGCTCGCGAAGAGGCCCGCCCAAACAATAATTAATGCCCCGCCTGCCAAGGCTGCCCAAGCGAAACCGGCGCATACAACCGCGTGCGCAGCGCATCCCGCGACAACAGCACCAGCACCACAATCGTCGCCACATACGGCAGCATCGCCAGCAGACTCGACGGAATCGCCAGCCCCAACCCCTGCGCCACCAAGTGCAGGATGCTGGCGAGGCCGAACAAATAAGCCCCGAGCAACAACCGCCACACCCGCCAACTGGCAAACACCACCAGCGCCAGGGCGATCCAGCCACGCCCGGCGGTCATGTTTTCCGCCCACATTGGCGTGTACGCCAGCGACAAATACGCTCCGGCCAGCCCGGCCATCGCCCCGCCAAACAGCACCGCCAACGTGCGCACGGTCAACACCGGCAACCCCATCGCACTGGCCGCATCCGGATTCTCGCCGACCGCTTGAATGATCAACCCGACACGACTTTTGATAATCACCCACGCCACCAGCGCAAACAGCGCGAACGACAGGTACACCAGCAAATCCTGAGCAAACAGCATCCGCCCGATCAGCGGAATCTCACTCAGATAAGGGATCGCCAACGGCTCAAAACCGGCCAGTGGTTTACCGACCCAAGCTGCGCCGACAAAGGTCGACAGCCCGACACCGAAAATCGTCAGTGCCAATCCGGTCGCTACCTGATTGGCGTTGAACACCAACGCCACTAGCGCAAACAGCGACGACAACAACATCCCGGCCAGCATCGCCAACAACACGCCAAGCCACAGGTTGCCGCTGTTGAGCGCGACGATAAAACCGATCACCGCGCCAAACAGCATCATCCCTTCCTGCCCGAGGTTGAGCACGCCGCTCTTCTCGCAGATCAATTCCCCCAGCGCCACCAGCAACAACGGCGTGCCGCAACGCACCATGGCGTAGAAAATATTGCTCAACAGATCGATATCCATCACAGCGCTCCGGCGGTTACGGCAGTGGTCGAAGTGCGCTTCACCCAACGCAGGTTCAGGCGTGGCCGATAGAGAATCAGCACGTCACTGGCGAGCAGGAAAAACAGCATCATTCCCTGAAACAACTGGGTGATCGCCTGCGGCAGATTCAGGGTCATCTGCGCGCTCTCGCCGCCGATATACAGCAGCGCCATCAACAGGCTGGAAAACAGAATCCCGATCGGATTGAGGCGTCCGAGAAACGCCACGGTGATTGCCGCGTAGCCGTATCCCGGCGACACCTGCGGCACCAATTGGCCAATTGGTCCGGTGACCTCGCAGACACCTGCCAGCCCGGCCAAGCCGCCGCTGATCAACAGCGCCAGCCAGATCAAACGCTTCTCGCGAAAGCCGACGAACCCCGCCGCGCGCTTGTCCAGCCCGAGCACTTTGATCTGGAAACCGACAAAGCTTTTCTGCAACAACACCCACACCGCGACCAGTGCGAGCAGGGCGAAATACACCCCGGCGTGCACGCGGCCATCCTCCATCAGCAGCGGCAAACGACTGGCGTCGCCAAACATCGCCGATTCGGGAAAGTTGAAGCCGGCCGGATCTTTCAGCGGCCCGTGCACGCAGAACAGCAGCAGGTTCAGCGCGATGTAATTGAGCATGATGCTGGTGAGGATTTCGTTGGCGTTGAAGCGTGTGCGCAACCACGCGGTCAGCCCGGCCCACGCCGCGCCGGCGAGGGTGCCGGTGAGCAGAATCAACACCAGCGCCCAACGGCTTTGCATGTCGATGATGTTCACCGCCAAAGCGCTGCCGGCGAGAGCGCCGAGGAGCAATTGACCTTCGGCGCCGATGTTCCAGATTCGCGCCTGATAGGCCACTGCCAAGCCCAGTGCGCAGAGCAGAATCGGCAGCGCCTTGACCAACAATTCAGAGACGCCATACAAATCGCTGACCGGTGCGATCAGCAGCGTGTGCAAGGTTTGCAGCGGGTCGTGGCCGAGGGCGATAAACAGCAGCGAGCCGCAACCGAGCGTCAGCGCCGCCGCCAATAACGGCGAACACCACAGCATCAGGCGCGATTGCTGGCCACGGGGTTCGAGGGAAAGCAGCATGTGTATAACTCCGTTAAACCGTGGCGGCAGAAGGTGGGTTGTCGAACTGGCCGGCCATCCAGCCGCCGACGTCGCTGAGTTGCGTATCGGTGGTGGTGTGCAGCGCCGACAGGCGTCCGCCACACAAGGCGCCGAGGCGGTCGCTGATCTGGAACAATTCGTCGAGGTCTTCGGAGATCACCAGAATCGCCGCGCCGGCATCGCGCAGCGCGATCAGCGCACGGTGAATGGTCGCGGCGGCGCCAACGTCGACGCCCCAGGTCGGGTGCGCGGCGATCAGCAGTTTCGGTTGCTGGAGGATTTCCCGGCCGAGGATGAATTTCTGCAGATTGCCGCCGGACAAACTGCGCGCGGCGGTTTGCGTGTCCGGGGTTTTCACGCCGAAGCGCTGAATGATCTGTTGGGCGAGGGCTTCGACTTTACCGCGCTGGATTAGCCCGTTGCTGACCAAGCCTTGTTGGAAAGCCGTCAGCAGGGCGTTGTCCGCCAGACTCAATTCCGGCACCGCGCCATGCCCGAGGCGTTCGGCGGGGACGAAAGCCAGGCCCAGTTTGCGGCGGGCATCCGGGCGCAAATCGGCGACGTGTTGCTCGGCAAATCGAATGGTCGCGGCTTGCGCCCGAGGCAAGGTTTGCTCGCCGCTGAGCAGGGCCAGCAACTCATCCTGGCCATTACCAGCGACCCCGGCGATGCCGACAATTTCGCCGCTGCGCACTTGCACATCAATGTCAGTCAGCGAGCAGCCGAACGGATCCGGGTTGTGCCAACTCAAGCCCTTCACCCGCAAAAACGCCGCGCCGCCGCTGACCTTCGGATAGTCGCCAATCAACGCCGCCGCTTCGCCGACCATCATCTGCGCCAATTGCTGATCCGAGCACTCCGCTGGCAGGCAATGCCCGGCCACGCGCCCACCGCGCAGAACCGTCGCGCTGTGGCACAACGCGCGCACTTCAGCGAGTTTGTGGCTGATAAACAGAATGCTGCAGCCTTCGGCGGCGAGGCGGCGCAGGGTGATGAACAATTCGTCGGCCTCTTGCGGCGTCAGCACCGAGGTCGGCTCGTCGAGAATCAGCAGGCGAATGTCCTGCATCAGGCAACGAATGATCTCCACCCGTTGCCGCTCGCCGATCGACAGGCTGTGGACAAGTCGCTCCGGCTCCAGCGCCATGCCATAACGACGCGACACTTCACGAATTTTCGGTTCCAGTTGTTTCGGCGTGCCGGCTGCTGCGCCCATCGCCAAAGCAATGTTTTGCGCCACGCTGAGGGTTTCGAATAGTGAGAAATGCTGGAATACCATACCAATCCCCAACTGCCGCGCCTGCGCCGGGTTGCGGATATTCACCGGCTGACCTTGCCAAAGCATCTCGCCGGTGTCGGCCTGGGTGACGCCGTAGATGATCTTCATCAACGTACTTTTGCCCGCACCGTTTTCACCGAGCAGGGCGTGAATTTCACCGGGCGTGATGCTCAGGTCGATGGCATCGTTGGCCAGACAACCGGGGTAGCGTTTGCTGATGTGGCGCAGTTGCAGGCGCGGGGTGTTGGAAGCAATTGGCATGACAGGCTCGACTTGCTTGGAGTTGTGCCTGTGGATAAAGCAATTTCCTGGCCATTGAGTCAGGAACGCGAGCGGGCCGCGTGTGGCAGCACTCGGTATAGAGCATTGAAGGCCGAATCACGTACGACGATGGCACCAATTCAGAGCAGAGCCGTTGCTCGGGCGCCAGTTTTGCCCGTCGCGATATGATCAAAAAACGAGCAATCCCTTGGGGGCTAGATGGATCCAGCGACTGCGCCAGCCATGAACGGGTTATCCACAGCTTGTTCCACAGTTATTGTGCGCAAGCTGCAAACCCGGGCATAAGCACTGCGGTGCTTTCTTCTAATGGTGATAAACCGCGCTAACTGACTGTTTCTGTTTGAAATTATCGTTTCGTCGAGTGAATTGAACGAAAAGTGAACAAACCGCGCAAAGCCACGTGACAGAAGGGTTACAGCGGAATGTACTCAGGTTATCCACAGTCGGGTGCACAGCCGATGTGGGCAACTCTGTGGAATAAGGAAATTCGGGATCGCCCCAAAAGATCGCAGCCTTCGGCAGCTCCAACAGGGGAGCGCATTTCAAATGTAGGAGCTGCGGAACGCTCGGGCCGCGATCGGACGATCTTTTGATCTTTTATCGTTGAAGCAAAATCCGCCCACGGCTCAAATCAGCTAGCTGGGTTTGCAAGACATCGATCTGCGCCTCACCCACCGCCAACTTCAACTCAACGCCGTTTGCCGTGAAGTTTTCTTCGACAACCAATCCACCCAGATCGGCCAGCCGCAACTTCACCAGCGCCAACTCGGCAAACCCGCAAGCACAGCTCAACGGCACCCGGCTGAACAATTCGATTTTGGCCGCCGTCTGCAGGCACTTGTTCGCCCCCCCGCCATACGCCCGGGCCAAACCACCCGTGCCGAGTTGAATGCCGCCGTACCAACGAATCACCAGCACTGCGACCTGGTCGCAATCCTGCGCTTCAATCGCCGCCAGAATCGGGCGCCCGGCCGTGCCGCCCGGTTCGCCGTCGTCATTGCTGCGGTATTGATCGCCGAGTTTCCACGCCCAGCAATTGTGCGAGGCGTTCAGATCGCTGTACTGCTCGAAAAACGCCTGCGCGTCGGCAGGGCTGCCGATCGGCGTGGCGAAGGTGTTAAAGCGGCTTTTGCGAATCTCTTCGCGGTACTCGCAAAAACCGCTGAGGGTGAAAGGCATAAACGTCTTATAGAGGAGGAGTGAGGCCGCAGCCTTTGAGAATGATGCGGATCAGGTTGTTGCCGGCGTCTTCCATGTCCTGCTTGGTCAACTTGCTGCGACCACTGACGCGGCAGATCTGCGTGGCGAAGTCGGCATAATGCTGAGTGCTGCCCCACAACAGGAAGATCAAGTGCACCGGATCGACCGGGTCCATTTTGCCCGCATCGATCCACGCTTGAAATACCGCCGCGCGGCCAGTGAACCAGGCGCGATAATCCTGATTGAAATATTCGCTGAGGCATTCGCCGCCGCTGATCACTTCCATCGCAAAGATCCGCGAGGCCTGTGGCTGGCGGCGAGAGAATTCCATCTTGGCGCGAATATAACGAGTCAGTGCTTCGGCCGGATCGTCCTCGGCGGTGAGGGTGTTGAAGGTGCTGTCCCACAACTCGATGATGTTGCTCAGCACCGCCACGTACAAGCCAAGCTTGTTGGTGAAGTAGTAATGCAGGTTCGCCTTGGGCAACCCGGCATTCTGCGCGATGGTGTTCATGCTGGTGCCTTTGTACCCGTGACGGGCGAACTCGTCTTCGGCGGCTTTGAGGATGGTCTCTTCGTTCTTCTGACGAATGCGGCTGGCGGGTTTGCCGCCATGGGCAGGGACTTCAAAGGTCATAGGCACTTCCGGGTTTGTCTGTGGGTGCAACCAGTTGCGTTGATAGCGCACCCACAGGCATCCGACAAGTCCTTGCGCGAAAAACCGTTACGCCTGTTCGATCTTGTTCAGCGGCGCGTGCGCTTCAGCGGCCTCGGTTTTTGACTCCGGCAGCAGCAGGCACAGGATGATTGCGGTCAGGCCGCCGCTGGTGATCGCCGAATCAAACAGGTTCTGCACCAGTTTCGGCAGCAGGTGTAGCAGGGTCGGTTGTGCGGCGATGCCCAGGCCGACGCCGAACGATGTGGCGATGATCAACATGCTGCGTCGATCCAGCGGCGACTGCGCGAGGATTCGCACACCGGCAGCCGCCACCGCGCCGAACATCACCAGGGTCGCGCCGCCGAGCACCGGTTTCGGAATCTGTTGCAGCACCGCGCCGATCATCGGGAACAAGCCGAGGCAAAACAGAATCGCGCCGATGTACAGCCCGACGTAGCGGCTGGCGACGCCGGTCAACTGAATCACGCCGTTGTTCTGCGCGAACGTGGTGTTGGGGAAGGCGCTGAAGGTCGCGGCGATCATGCAGCTGACGCCATCGCCGAGTACGCCACCGCGCAGGCGGCTTATATAGGAAGGGCCGCTGATCGGTTGGCGAGCGAGCATGCAATTGGCAGTGAGGTCGCCGACGGTTTCGATGGTGCTGATCAGATAAATCAGCGCGACCGGCAGGAACGCTGTCCAGTCGAAGCTGAAGCCAAACCTGAACGGTGTAGGAAAACTCACCAGCGGCAAGTCAGGCAATTGCTGCGGTACCAGTTTCCCACTGAACCACGCGGCCAGGCTGCCGAGCAGCAAACCGATGATGATTGCCGACAAGCGTACCCATGGCGTGTTCGAGCGGTTAAGCAGGATGATCGTCAGCAACACAAACACCCCCAGCGCCAGATTGCCCGGCGCACCGAAGTCCGGCGTATTGAAGCCTCCGCCCAGATCGGTAATGCCGACCTTGATCAGACTGATGCCTATCAGCGTGATGACGATTCCGGTCACCAACGGCGTGACCACGCGGCGCAATTGCCCGATAAAGCGGCTGAGGACGATTTGCACGATTGCGCCGAAAAAGCACACACCGAAAATCATCGCCAGAATGTCTTCCGGGCTGCCGCCGCGCTGCTTGACCAGAAAACCAGCGGAGAGCACCGCACCGAGAAAGGCGAAGCTGGTGCCCTGTAAGCAGATCATCCCTGCGCCGATCCCGAACGGCCGCCGCGCCTGAATAAAGGTGCCGACGCCCGAAACCATTAAGGCCATGCTGATCAGATAAGGCAAATGCGCAGTCAGCCCGAGGGCCGAGCCGATCACTAATGGTGGGGTGATGATGCCAACGAAACTGGCGAGCACGTGCTGCAGCGCGGCAAGAATTGCAGCGGCGGGTTTGGGGCGGTCGTTGAGGCCGTAGATCAGGTCGCTGGACGGTGCGGAATCTGGCTGCATGGCTTAAGGCTTCTTGTTGAAGGATCGGGTTGATCCTGCTCTGCAAAAAGCTGTCCACTTGCTCAGGTTATTTGCCGGATTTGTCGCCAGGGCCCAACGCTGGCGGGCCTCGGCGGATTTTCAACGCGTTGCCGCCAGACTCTCCAAAAAGCTTTCCAGCACCAAATGAGGGCGCCGCCCCTTGCGCGTGACCGATGCGAGGCTCAGGTCGTAGAAACGTGTTTGCGATTTCAGCGCACGCAAACGACCTTGCTGCACCCAGAGGCTGGCGTAGTGATCCGGCAGGTAACCGATGTAGCGTCCGGTCAAAATCAAAAACGCCATCCCTTCACGGTCGGAGGCGCTGGCGGTGCAATTGAGTGCCTGGTAATGCGCCTGAATCTCCGCCGGCAAACGAAAAGTCGGCGCAATCGCGTCCTGACTGTTCAGGCGCTCGTCATCGAGTTGCTTGTCATCGACATAAAACAGCGGGTGACCAACCGCGCAATAAAGCAGCGAACGCTCGCTGTACAACGGCTGATATTCGAGGCCCGACAACGCACTGGCCTGCGGTACCACGCCGACATGCAGACGCCCATCGAGCACGCCTTGCTCGACTTCATTGGGCGCAATCATGCGGATCTGGATCTGCACATCCGGCCCGCGTTCTTTCAATTGGGCGAGGGCGTGAGTGATGCGCATGTGGGGCAGGGTGACGAGGTTGTCGGTCAGGCCAATGATCAACTCACCCCGCAGATGCTGGTGCAGGCCGTTGACTTCGGTGCGAAAGCTTTCCAGTGCACTTAACAGTTGCAGTGCCGACTGATACACCTCGCGACCTTCCTCGGTCAGCGAAAAACCGGCTCGACCACGCTGACACAGACGCAAACCGAGGCGCTGCTCCAGATCGCTCATCTGTTGGCTGATCGCCGAGCGACCGATGCCGAGCACGGTTTCCGCTGCCGAGAAGCCGCCGCACTCCACCACACTGCGAAAAATCCGCAGCAAGCGGATATCAAAGTCACTGACCTGGGCCAGCGGATCGGGGCGACGGTTGCTCATCTTATTGTTCTCATTGTTTATCGAAGTTCTAACTGAAGGTTAGAAGAGTTGAATTTCACCGACTTTATCCGCGTGGCAATTTAGCTGCAACAACGCTTTTTATCTCCCTGACGCTTATGCCCTGCGAGGTTTTGCCCGATGAACATGCCTGAAAACGCGCCGTCGCCACTGGCCAGCCAACTGAAGCTGGATGCGCACTGGATGCCTTACACCGCCAACCGTAACTTCCAGCGCGACCCGCGTCTGATCGTTGGTGCTGAAGGCAGTTGGCTGATCGACGACAAAGGCCGCCGGGTATACGACTCGCTGTCCGGGCTGTGGACCTGCGGCGCCGGCCACACCCGCAAGGAAATTCAGGAAGCAGTCTCCAAGCAGTTGGGCACCCTCGATTACTCGCCGGGCTTCCAGTACGGTCATCCGCTGTCGTTCCAGCTGGCCGAGAAGATCACTGAGCTGACCCCAGGCAATCTCAACCACGTGTTCTTCACCGACTCGGGTTCCGAGTGCGCCGATACCGCCGTGAAAATGGTCCGTGCCTACTGGCGCCTGAAAGGTCAGGCGACCAAAACCAAAATGATCGGCCGTGCCCGTGGCTACCACGGCGTGAACATCGCCGGCACCAGCCTCGGCGGCGTCAACGGCAACCGTAAGCTGTTCGGTCAGGCGATGATGGATGTCGATCACCTGCCGCACACGCTGCTGGCGAGCAATGCCTTCTCCCGTGGCATGCCGGAGCAGGGCGGTATCGCCTTGGCCGATGAACTGCTGAAACTGATTGAGCTGCACGATGCTTCGAATATCGCCGCGGTATTCGTAGAGCCTATGGCCGGTTCCGCTGGTGTACTGGTTCCGCCACAGGGTTACCTGAAGCGTCTGCGCGAAATCTGCGATCAGCACAGCATCCTGTTGGTGTTCGACGAAGTGATCACCGGTTTCGGCCGCACCGGCAATATGTTCGGCGCCGACACCTTTGGTGTGACCCCGGATCTGATGTGTATCGCCAAGCAAGTCACCAACGGTGCGATCCCGATGGGCGCGGTGATTGCCAGCTCCGAGATCTACCAGACCTTCATGAATCAGCCGACTCCGGAATACGCCGTGGAATTCCCGCACGGTTACACCTACTCGGCACACCCGGTGGCTTGTGCCGCTGGCCTGGCGGCTCTCGACCTGCTGCAAAAGGAAAACCTGGTACAGAGCGTTGCAGACGTCGCACCGCATTTTGAAAACGCGCTGCACGGGCTGAAAGGTTCGAAGAACGTTATCGACATCCGTAACTTCGGTCTGGCCGGTGCGATCCAGATTGCCCCGCGTGACGGTGACGCCATCGTGCGTCCGTTCGAAGCGGGCATGGCCCTGTGGAAAGCCGGGTTCTACGTGCGCTTCGGCGGCGACACCCTGCAGTTCGGCCCAACCTTCAATAGCAAGCCGCAAGACCTCGATCGTCTGTTCGATGCGGTCGGCGAAGTGTTGAACAAGCTCGACTGATTTTTCCCTCTATATATAAGTACAAACAGCCGGCGCCCCTCGTGGGCCTCTGCGGACAAGAATTCAGGAGTTTTCGATGAGCGTTATCCCGCATTTGATCAATGGCGAACTGGTGACCGAGAACGGTCGCGCGGTAGATGTGTTCAACCCGTCTACCGGTCAGGCTATCCACAAGCTGCCACTGGCCAGCCAGGCCACCATCCAGAAAGCCATCGATGCCGCCAAGGCTGCGTTCCCGGCATGGCGCAACACGCCACCGGCCAAACGTGCTCAAGTGATGTTCCGCTTCAAGCAACTGCTGGAGCAGAACGAAGCGCGCATCTCGCAATTGATCAGCGAAGAACACGGCAAGACCCTGGAAGACGCCGCCGGTGAACTGAAGCGTGGCATCGAGAACGTCGAGTTCGCTTGCGCTGCTCCGGAAATCCTCAAGGGCGAGTACAGCCGCAACGTCGGCCCGAACATCGACGCATGGTCGGACTTTCAGCCGCTGGGCATTGTTGCCGGTATCACCCCATTCAACTTCCCGGCCATGGTGCCGCTGTGGATGTATCCACTGGCGATCGTCTGCGGTAACTGCTTCATCCTCAAACCGTCCGAGCGCGATCCAAGCTCGACACTGCTGATCGCACAGTTGCTGCTGGAAGCCGGTTTGCCGAAAGGCGTGATGAGCGTGGTGCACGGTGACAAGACTGCGGTGGACGCGCTGATCGAAGCGCCGGAAGTCAAAGCGCTGAGCTTCGTTGGTTCGACGCCGATTGCTGAATACATCTACGCCGAAGGCACCAAACGCGGCAAACGCGTTCAGGCACTGGGCGGCGCGAAGAACCACGCAGTGTTGATGCCGGATGCCGATCTGGACAACGCAGTCAGCGCACTGATGGGTGCGGCTTACGGTTCCTGCGGCGAGCGCTGCATGGCGATCTCGGTTGCCGTGTGTGTTGGCGATCAAGTGGCAGATGCGCTGGTGGCCAAACTGGTTCCACAGATCAAAGCGCTGAAAATCGGTGCCGGCACTTCGTGCGGTCTGGACATGGGCCCACTGGTAACCGGTCAGGCGCGCGACAAAGTCAGCGGTTACGTTGACGACGGCGTGGCGGCGGGCGCGACCCTGGTGGTCGACGGTCGTGGTTTCAGCGTGGCCGGTCATGAAGAAGGCTTCTTCCTCGGTGGCTGCCTGTTCGACAACGTCACCCCGGAAATGCGCATCTATAAAGAAGAGATCTTCGGCCCGGTTCTGTGCATCGTTCGCGTGAACAGCCTGGAAGAGGCGATGCAACTGATCAACGATCACGAATACGGCAACGGCACCTGCATTTTCACCCGTGACGGTGAAGCCGCGCGTCTGTTCTGCGACGAGATCGAAGTCGGCATGGTTGGCGTTAACGTACCGCTGCCGGTGCCGGTGGCTTATCACAGCTTCGGCGGCTGGAAGCGCTCGCTGTTCGGCGACCTGCACGCTTATGGTCCGGACGGAGTGCGCTTCTATACCCGTCGCAAGGCGATCACTCAGCGCTGGCCGCAGCGTGCCAGCCATGAGGCTTCGCAGTTCGCCTTCCCTAGCTTGTAAGTAGAAGGGCGATGCAACGAAGGCCGATCCCTTGGGGTCGGCCTTCGTGTTTTCGGGGTTTTTTGACCGATGTGACAGAATTATGAAAATAGGTGTTGACGGCGAATTTCAGATGTCTATAATTCGCCCCACTTCCGGCGCAGTCGAAACGGAAAACTCCTTGAGATTCAATGAGTTATGTAGGTTTCGGCGGTAAGTTGTTTCAGTTCATCGAAGCTAGAAGGAAGTTGAAAAAGAGGTGTTGACAGCAGCGTGTAACGCTGTAGAATTCGCCTCCCGCTGACGAGAGATCGGAAGCGCAAGTGGTTGAAGTTGTTGAAGAATTCTTCGAAAGCTTCTGAAAATAATCACTTGACAGCAAATGAGGCTGCTGTAGAATGCGCGCCTCGGTTGAGACGAAAGATCTTAACCAACCGCTCTTTAACAACTGAATCAAGCAATTCGTGTGGGTGCTTGTGGAG
>NZ_JBQYFW010000050.1:0-32624 GCF_056313565.1 Pseudomonas sp. 3B-A001-10F | reverse complement strand
GATGGTGCGGGAGGCTATTACGATCTACAACCAAGAGCGGCCGCACCTTTCCTTAAAATACAAAACGCCCGATGCGGTGCATCGGGCGTTGGGGTGAATAGGTGTAAACCTATTTCAGGACTAGACAACTTGAAATCGTACCCCCTCACCCCAGCCCTCTCCCCCAGGGGGGCGAGGGGGAAAGGGAGCCGATCGGGGGCTTTTCAGCATTTGAGTTCGGCTGGATATTTCAGGTCGATGGACCTCGTATAAGCAACTCGGTCGGTTCCCTCTCCCTCGGGGAGAGGGCTAGGGTGAGGGTGCTTTTGCTTTTAGGCAGCCTGGGAATAAAAGTCGAGAACGCTGACACCCGTCAACAAATCAGTCTCCGGCAAATCCGCATGCTGATGCCCGCCCAGCGCGCAATACACCAGCCAATGGCGATCCTGGACATTGAAGGCGAGGCTGCCGACAAGGCTTTGTTGCTCGTCGTAAGGGCTAATGAGGTACAGACGATCCTGGTTTTCAGCGTGAAGCATGTCGCGTTCCATGTGCGTTTCGAGGCGCGCATCTTGGTGTATCCACATGACGATGCCGTGACACAGGACAGCCATCGGTCGATTGTCAGGTTATTTGTCGCAAAGACTGGGGGTGAACCGGCAGGTTTGGTTAGAATCCGCGCCGCAGTCGTCGATCTGGCGTCTGCCACACCGGTTCAGATAGAGGTCTGTGATGTCGCTGCACTTGATGACGCTGTTTACCGCCCATCCCGCCAAGTTGATCAACTTGCTCGCGTTGTTGTTGGCGTTTCCGGGGAGTTGGCTGCTGCACGCCACTCGTCGCCGTGAACAACGTGCGATGGCCAGCATTGCCGCTCAGCGCCAGGCGCAACCGAATGCCGAACCAATCCTTGATTGGGCGACCTTGCGCATGAACCGGTTTTTCTATCGTTTTGGTTTTGCTTGCCTCGGGCTGGCCCTGATCGTCTCCTGGATCAGCACGCGCTATTAAAAGCAAAAGATCGCCGCCTGCGGCAGCTCCTACACGAATCCCCTGTAGGAGCTGCCGCAGGCGGCGATCTTTTGATCTTGCCGTTGCTTTACAACGGCAACCCAGCCTTGACCCGGTATTGATTACGCACCGGCGTCGCATATTGCAGCACCAGATACGGACGATGCTCCTCAGGGCACGCATCCAAGCGTTCCTGCCACTCTTGCTGCGCCTTGGCCAGCTCATCCGCCGGGAACACCTCGGCAGCTTTCGGCACATTCAACTGCGGATCGGCATCGGCCCACTGGGCGTACGCCAGGTAGTGCACCGGGAACAACCGGTAGCCACCGAGAATTTGTTTGTCCATCTCGATCGCCAATTGCTTGGTGTCTTCGAACAGCTCGGTAATCGGCGCGGCAAAGTTCACGTGCACCCGGCCCTTGTAGCCAGTGATGCCTTTGGCGATGCTCACGTCATCTTCGCCCGGCGCTTTCGCGTAAGTGCCGGTGGTGGCGCGGATGTACAACTCGCGAGCCTTGGCCTGGTCGCACGGGTCATATTCGTAGCTGATCGACACCGGGGTAACGTTCAGCGAGCGGATGACTTCGCCGAACGGCTCGTCCTTGCGGCTCATGTGGAACATCTTGAGGATCGCCGACTCGGTGCGGTCGTCGCCGTCCTTCGCCCGGCCTTCAGCCTGAGCGATCCAGATCGACGCGCAATCGTTGCGGATCGAGTGGTTGATGTACGCCGACAGCAACTGATAAGCAGCCATTTTCTCGCGACGGCCGGTGATCGAACGGTGGACGATGAAGCTCTTGTTCAGACGCATCAGATCGCTGACAAACGGCTTCTGCAGCAGGTTGTCGCCGATCGCGATGCGCGGCGTCGGCAGGCCGGCGTGGTACACGGCGTAGTTGACGAAGGCCGGGTCCATGACGATATCGCGGTGGTTGGCGATGAACAGATAGGCGCTGCCGGACTTGAATTGCTCGACACCGGTGTAGGTCACGCCATCGGTGGCGCGCTCGATGGTGTGGTCGACGTAGGACTCGACCTTGTCCTGCAACGTCGCCACCGAAGTTACGTCGGCGAACTCACGACGTAGCCGATGGGCTATAAGTGGTTTGAGCATCCAGCCGAAGGCACCGGCAAAACGCGGGAAGCGGAAGTGGGTGAGGATATCTAGAAACGCCTTGTCGCCGAGCAGTCTTGCCAGTACCACAGGTACTTCGCTGTCGTCGTAAGGTCGGATGGCATCGAATTCGCCCATCATGCTCTCTTGTTGGAAACGGCTAGGGTAAGTAAAGGTTTTGATCGAAAACCCGCGGGGCACGGTCTGAAAAAGTAGCCAGACAAAAATAGCCCTGCAAATAGACCGGCGATTATACGCACAAGTCACTTGGGAGACCGCGATGCTGGAAACCGCTGAATACGAATGTCCTTATTGTGGGGAGCTTGTTGAGACGTCGGTGGACTTGTCCGCCGGCGATCAGACCTATATCGAGGACTGTCAGGTGTGTTGTCGGCCAATAACGTTCGTATTGCAGGTCCATGGAGAGGACTGGTTTCTGGAAGTTTTCAGTGAGAACGAATAAGGGGCGCCCATGCAGCGAATCTACGAGCCGGAAAATCTGATGGAAGGTGAAATGCTCAAGGGCATGCTCGCCAGCGAAGGCATCGAGGCGCATTTGATTGGCCGCGATTTGCTCGGTGGAACGGGCGAGCTGCCGATCTTCGGTCTGTTGGGCTTATCTGTGGATAACGATCAGGCCGAATACGCCCGTGAGCTGATCACCGCGTACAATGCCGCGCTGCCGCTGCCCGGCGATGAACCGGAGAGCTTCCCCGGGACGCTGGTCTGTTAGGCTGAGCTTCGTATTACTTCAGAGTCGTGTTGCCCCATGTGTGGACGTTATGCCCTGTTTCGCTGGAACCGCGATTTCGCGGCCCTGCCTGGTTTTCCCGCCGATCAGCAGGCGCAGTGGAACATTTCCCCCAATGATTCGGTGCTGATGCTGCGTGCCAGTGAAGATGGCCAGCGCAGCCTGGCCCGCGCCCGTTGGGGATTAACGCCGCCGTGGCTGACCGATCTGTCGAAAACCCCGGCACATGCCCGGGCGGAAACCGTGGCTGAGCAGCCGATGTTTCGTGAGGCGCTGCGCCAGCGTCGTTGCCTGCTACCGGCGAATGGTTTTTACGAATGGCGCGGGACCCAGCGCAAGCGGCCGTTCTGGCTGACGCCGGGGGAGGGTTCTTCACTGTTTTTCGCGGCGATCTGGGAGGCTTATCCGGTGCAGGAACAGGTGTGGTTGAGTACGGCGGTAATTACTCAGCCGGCGTCGAGTCAGCGCCGGCCGTTGATTCTCGATGAGGCGGGGCAGGCGGCGTGGCTCGATCCCGAGACGCCGTTGCATGTGTTGCAGGGGTTGCTGGCCAGTGAACCGGCGGCGCTGCGTGAGCGGGTGTTGGCGAATCTGATCAATGATCCGAAGCTCAACGGGCCGGAGTGTTTGACCCCGGGCTAAAGCCTGCAGATCAAAAGCCCCTCACCCTAGCCCTCTCCCAGAGGGAGAGGGGACTGACCGCGGGATATTGACGAAACACACCGACTTGAAAGCTTTTCACCGAATCCATAATCGCCACGATTTTTCAGGTCGATGTATGACGGGAGACAACTCGGTCGGCCCCCTCTCCCTCCGGGAGAGGGCTGGGGTGAGGGGCTTTTCGCTTTTCAGACCTTGAACTGATTGATCAACCGCCGCTGCTGCTCCGCCAGTTTGGTCAAATCGGCACTCGCCGAACTCGACTCATCCGCGCCCCCCGCCACTTCATTGGCCACTTGCCCGATGTTGATCACATTGCGGTTGATGTCATCGGCCACCGCACTCTGCTCTTCCGCCGCACTGGCAATCTGCGTGTTCATGTCGTTGATCACCGAAACCGCCTGGGTGATCGTTTCCAGCGCCTCAGCCGCTTTCGCCGCATGCTGCACGCTTTCATCGGTGCGGTTCTGGCTGTCTTCCATGACCCGCACGACATCGCGGGTGCCTTGTTGCAGTTGCTGGATCATGCTCTGGATTTCTTCAGTGGCTTTCTGGGTTTTCTGCGCCAGATTGCGCACCTCGTCGGCCACCACGGCAAACCCACGACCCTGTTCACCGGCACGCGCCGCCTCGATCGCCGCGTTCAGGGCCAGCAGGTTGGTCTGCTCGGCGATGCCGCGAATGGCGGTGAGAATGGCGTTGATGTTCTCGCTGTCCTTGGCCAGGGTCTGTACCACATCCACCGCTTTGCCGATTTCCACTGCCAATACGCCAATCGAATTGGACGTATCGCGGACAATCTGCATGCCCTGGCTGGCGGCCTGGTCGGCATGACTGGCCGCTTGTGCCGCCTGCGTCGCGTTCCGCGCGACATCCTGCGCGGTGGCGGTCATTTCCTGCACCGCCGTGGCGACCTGATCGATCTCGGCCATTTGTTTTTGAATGCCGATGTTGGTGCGAATGGCAATGTCAGCGGTGTGTTCCGAGGAATCGCTGACGCTCTGCACCGACGTCACCACCTGCGTGATCATCGCCTGCAACTTGGCCAAAAAGGTATTGAAGCCCTTGGCGATCAAACCCAGTTCATCACTGCGATCGCTGCTCAAACGTCGGGTCAGATCACCTTCACCTTGAGCGATGTCATTGAGCATGGCGACCATTTGCTTCAGCGGTCTGGCGATGCCGTGGCCGACCAGCCAGATCACCAGCAGACCGAGGCCGGCGATCAGCAGACCGACCATGGCCATGCCGAAGGTGTCGGATTTGCGCTGAGCATCCAGATCGGCCTGTAGTTTTTGCAGATCAGCCATCACCGCGTTGAGTGGCAATTGCAGCATCAATGTCCAGCGTGCGTCGGTCTGGCCGATGCCGAATGGCAGGTACAGTTCGATGCGACCCTTGTCCTTGTTGACCGAGTAAGTCACTTCGCCGCGTTTGAGGTTGGCCATGTTGGCGGTCTGCTCAGCGTCGAGGATATCGCTGACTTTTTCGCCGAATTTGCTCGGGTCTTGGGTGTACGCAACGATCCGGCCGTTGCCGCCGATCAGGGCCATTTGCCCGGCGCCGCTGTACAGCTTCTGGTTGGCGCCGAGGAGCATTTCCTGAATGAAGTTCACCGACAGGTCGGCGCCGACAATGCCCTGGAAGGCGCCGTTAAGCATGATCGGCTCGATAAAGGAGGCGAGCATGACGATCTTGTCGCCGACCTTGTACGGCGCCGGATCGATCACGCAGGCTTTCTTCGTTTCCTTCGAGCACAAGTAGTACTCGCTGGCGCGCACGCCGGTGGACAGGGTTTTCTGGTCGTCGACGTCGACCAGTTTGTCCAGGCCGAGGGTGCCGTCATCGTTGCGGAACCACCACGGCAGGAAGCGCCCGTTGGCGGCATCGATCCCGACCACGCTGGTGCCGATATAGGCCGCGTCGTTGTGATCGAGGGCGTTTTTTTCCCAGCCGATGTAGGTGCCGAGAATTTTCGTGTTCTTTTCGACGTTTTCTTTGATCAGGCTGATCAGTTGCTCGCGGCTGACGCTCAGGCGTGGCTGGCCATCGGCGCCCGGCGTGCCGAGCAGGGCGTTGACTCGCACCAGGCCGCCGGCAATCAGCAGCGGCGCTTCGAGCTCGCGCTGGATCTGGCTGACCTGGGTTTGCGCCAGCGAGGTCAGGCGCTGTTCGATGACTTGCTCGAACTGCGCCTGGGTGCGCTGTTGCACCATCTCTTGCGTGCGCGCGCCGGAAAACAGCGCATACAGCACCAGCGCGGCGACCACGCTGAGGACGATGGCGCCGGCCAGGGCGGCGACGGAAAACTGGATCGACTTGAACTTCATGGGAGCTCCGCACGCAAGAGGACGTCTGCGCTGATGTATCGGCAGGCGGCATTGGGCCATGAGCGCGGGCAGTGGCAATTGAAAGCCGATGTCGCAAATGGATCGGTGCGCGACGCAGTGGCAGAGGCTTTGCCGTTGCTGTGAATTTTTTACGACAGCCATGGTGGGAAACGTCTGAAAGTCGCTGCAACACGTCCGTTGTATCTGGCGTCGATACAATTACCCGCCTAGGATACGCGCAGGTTTTCAGGGAGCTTTTGAATGAACAAGACATTGGTTGTAAGTGCACTGAGCGCAGCGCTGTTGCTGGCCGGTTGTCAGTCGGTCAACACCACCAGCGGCGGTGCCGTGGGTGTGGAGCGCAAGCAGTACATGTTCAGCATGCTGTCCTCGCAAGAGGTCGACCAGATGTATGCGCAGTCGTATCAGAAGACCGTCGGCGAGGCGTCCAGCAAAGGTGTGCTGGACAAGACCAGTCCCGAGGCCAAGCGGGTTCAGGCGATTGCCAACCGTCTGATCGCCCAGGCGCCGAACTTCCGTCCGGATGCTGCGCAATGGCAGTGGGAAGTCAATCTGATCAAGAGCGATGAGCTCAACGCCAACTGCGGGCCTGGCGGCAAGATCATTTTCTACACCGGGCTGATCGACAGTCTGAAACTCACCGACGATGAAATCGCCGCGGTCATGGGCCATGAAATTGCCCACGCCTTGCGCGAGCACGGTCGTGAAGCGATGTCCAAGGCGTACGGGATTGAAATGGCCAAACAGGGCGCGGGTGCGTTGCTCGGCCTGGGGCAGGACAGTCTGGCGCTGGCTGATACCGTGGCCAACTACGGGATGACCCTGCCGAACAGCCGCGCCAACGAAAACGAAGCCGACCTGATTGGTCTGGAACTGGCCGCACGCGCCGGGTACAACCCGAACGCCGCGATCACGCTGTGGAACAAAATGAGCAAGGCGTCGGAAGGTTCGCCGCCGGAGTTCATGAGCACTCACCCGGCTTCGACCAGCCGGATTGCCTCGTTGCAGGCGGCAATTCCGAAGGTCATGCCGTTGTACGAAAAGGCTCCTAAATCCTGAGTCAGTGATCGTTCCCACGCAGAGCGTGGGAACGATCCTTCACTGAGGATTAAACCCAGCCACTGCTCTGCATCGCCTTGTACACCGCAACAATCGCCAGAATCATGAATGCCGAAGCCGCGAGGCGACGGATCAAGGTCAGCGGCAGTTTGTCTGCGGCGAAGTTACCTGCGAGCACCACCGGCACGTTGGCAATCAGCATGCCTGCCGTGGTACCGATAATCACCAGCCACAGATCCGGATATTGCGCGGCGAGCATCACCGTCGCGACCTGAGTCTTGTCGCCCATTTCCGCCAGGAAGAACGCAATCAGCGTGGTCAGGAACGGCCCGAACTTGCGTGCGGTGCTGGTTTCATCGTCATCCATTTTGTCCGGAACCAGTGTCCACAGCGCCGTGGCCGTAAAGCTTGCGGCGAGAATCCAGTGCAGCGTGGCATTCGAGAAGAAGCTGCCAAACCAGGCGCCTACCGCACCGGCTGCTGCGTGGTTGGCCAGGGTCGCGGCGACAATACCGGCAATGATCGGCCAGGGTTTGCGGAAGCGAGCGGCGAGAATCAGCGCGAGCAGTTGCGTCTTGTCGCCGATTTCGGCCAAGGCAACGATTGCGGTGGGAACGAGTAACGAGTCCAGCATCAGGATTTCCTAAGGGGCGGGTCGACACGGCTATGACACGTACAGCCTTCCCGCCCCGGGTAAGGTGTGCGTGTCATAGGTCTTGTCAAACCCTGCGATCCGTCTGCTGCGGACGCTTGGGTCGCATACGCCATGATCTGAGGATCAAGTATGTTGACGTATGCCGGACGAGCTTGGCGCTCGTGGGAGACTACTCCCCTAGGACGGAGCGGATTCTGCCTTCGCAAATCCGATTGAGCAAGAACAAATTTTCAGCCGCGCTTGGCCCGGTAAATCCGGAAACCATTGCCTTCGGCCTTGATTGCACAGACGCCCAGATGCTCTTCGATCAGCGGTTGATACTTGAGGAAGCTGTTCGCCACCAAGCGCAGTTCGCCGCCATTTTTCAGATGTTTGGCCGCTTTTCGCAGCAAGTTCTCGGTTGCGAAATAATCGGTGTGCACGCCGACATGGAACGGTGGATTGCTCAGAATCGCACTCAAACCCATCGGCGCGGCATCGATACCGTCGCCAGTCAGCACTTCAGCTTCCAGACCATTGGCCGCCAATGTCAGGCGACTGCTGGCGGCGGCGAACGCATCGACATCAAGCAGGGTCACCTGATTGTGCGGGTAGCGACGCTTGACCGCAGCGCCCAGAACCCCGGCACCGCAACCGAAGTCGAGCAGATGGCCGCTCGGCAATTTGTCCAGATGCTCCAGCAGCAGGGCGCTGCCGCGATCCAGGCGACCGTGGCTGAACACGCCCGGCAGGCTGATAACTTTCAGCGGACCCTCGGCCAAAGGCAATTCATAGGTCTGCGCCAGGCTTTCCAGGGATTTCACTTCAGGGGCGTTGGCCACGGTGACTTGCCAGAGCTGGCAGTGCCGCGCGCTGTCGAGTTTGCGCGGCTTGCCGAACGGGTTGAGCTGCTTGGATGCGCCTTCGATGCCGCTGCGCTTTTCCCCGACCAGAAATACTTCACGCCCGGCCAGACGCGAGGCCACGGCATTGAGGATGTAATCGGTCAGGTCTTTGGACTTGGGCAGGAACACCACGGCGCTGTCGAACTCGCGCTCGGGAATGTTCACGCCGAAATGGCTGCGCCCTTCGAAACGGGCATCCAGTGCGGCCTGGTCGCCGGCATGCCAGCACCAGCCGAATGCGTTGGGCAGGCGTCCGAGCAAATCATCGGCGGGCAAACCGGCCAACAACAACGAACCTTGAAACAACTCGGGCTGACGAAGCAGTACTTCACTGCGCGGATCCATAACTGCTCCTCAAAAAAAAGTGCCGCAGTTTATCAACTGACGACCCGCAGCGCCTTACCGCTGAAGAACGCCTGAGCGTTTTCGGTCAATTGGCCGACGATGCGCTGCCGAGCCTCGCGGCTGCCCCAGGCATTGTGTGGCGTAACGATCAGGCGTGGGATGTCCGCCGCGAGCAACGGATTGCCTTGGGTCGGCGGCTCTACACTCAACACATCGGTGGCCGCGCCGCCAAGGTGACCATTGCGCAGGGCTTCGGCCAGCGCCTGTTCATCGATCAGACCGCCACGCGCGGTGTTTACCACGAACGCACCGGGCTTCATCGACGCCAACTCGCGAGCACCGATGAAATGGCGAGTGTGTTCGTTCAGCGGGCAGTGCAGGGTGAGGGCGTCGATCTGCGGCAACAGTTCATCCAGCGGCAAACGATCCGGACGAGCAGGGCGCCCGGGAATCTGCCCGAGCAACACGCGCATGCCGAACGCTTCGGCCAATCGCGCCACAGCGCCGCCGAGTTCGCCATGACCGAGCAGGCCGAGGGTTTTGCCTTCCAGCTCGACAATCGGATAGTCGAGCAGGCAGAACTGTTTGGCTTGCTGCCAGCGACCTTCGCCAACGGCTTTTTGATAATCGGCCAGACGCGTGGCGAGGTTGAGCAACAGCATGATCGTGTGTTGCGCCACCGACGGCGTGCCGTAACCCTGGCAGTTGCACACGGTGATGCCCTGAGCACGAGCGGCGACGAGGTCGACGTTGTTGGTGCCCGTGGCGGTGATCAGGATCAGTTTCAGAGCGGGGTTGGCGGCCATGGCGGCAGCGTTGATCATGATCTTGTTGGTGATCGCCACCGTCGCCCCTTGCAGGCGCTCGGCAACCTGCTCGGGCAAGGTCTGGGCGAAAAGCTGCAGATCGCTGAAACACTCGCGCAGCGGACTGAGGTCGAGGTCGCCGAGATCCAGCGAAGGGTGATCAAGGAATACCGCGCGGTGCGTGTTCGTCATCAACTGTACCTTTCGTGCTGTGAGCGTAGGGCGTAATCTGCCGAGCCTACCAGATGAAACAAATTGATACGCTTGGCCGAAAGGAGCCCCCATGTACTGGACCGAGTTCTTGACCGTTGCACTGATCCATCTGCTGGCTGTCGCCAGCCCCGGCCCGGACTTTGCGGTGGTGGTGCGCGAGAGCGTGACCCACGGTCGTCGCGCCGGTACCTGGACCGCATTGGGCGTGGGCACGGCGATTTTCCTGCACGTTGGTTATTCGCTGCTCGGTATCGGCCTGATCGTGTCGCAATCGATCGTGTTGTTCAACGCGTTGAAATGGGCGGCGGCGGCTTACTTGCTGTACATCGGCTTCAAGGCATTGCGCGCGCAACCCGCCAAAGCCGTGGCCGATGACTTGCACAAAGAGGCCGGCGTACGCACGGCTCGCGGCGCGTTCACGTCGGGCTTCGTGACCAATGGTCTTAATCCGAAAGCCACGCTGTTCTTCCTGTCGCTGTTCACTGTGGTGATCAACCCGCACACGCCACTGGCGGTGCAGGCCGGTTACGGGATTTACCTGGCGGTCGCGACTGCGTTTTGGTTCTGTCTGGTGGCGATGTTGTTCAGTCAGCAGCGGGTGCGTGCCGGTTTCGCCCGCATGGGCCACTGGTTCGACCGCACCATGGGCGCGGTGCTGATCGCTCTCGGCGTGAAAATCGCGTTCACCGAGATGCACTAAGAGCAGGCTCGCTCCCACAGGGCCTTACACCAGTTCGCTGAGTTTGCTCAGGGTGTTCAGGTAGTCGCGGGGATTCTCTCCCAGCAAACGGCGAAACATCGCGCTGAACGCCCGTGCGCTGCCGTAACCCAAGTCCTGCGCCACACGCTGCACGCTGTCCCCGGCGAGCAGGCGCGGCAGGGCTTCCATCAGGCGCAGTTGCTGGCGCCAGGCGTTGAAACTCATCTGCACTTGTTGCTGAAACAGCCGCGCCAGCGTGCGTGAGCTGGCGCCGACCTGCTGCGCCCAGTCTTCCAGCGTATTGGTGTGATCGGGGGTGTGCAGCAGTGCCAGACAGATATTTTGCAGACGCCGGTCGGTTGGCATCGGAATGTGCAGCGGCAGGTTTTCCAGACTGGCGAGTTCTTCCAGCATCAACTGCTGAATCAGCGGATTGTCGGCATGCGGCGGCCCTTGCACGGCACGCAGGATCAGCTCGCGCAGCAGCGGCGTCACCGCCAATACGCAGCACTGTTGCAGGCTGGCGGGTGACAGTTCTGGCGCGATGAACAGCGAGCGCATCTGCACGTCGCCGCTCATGAAAATCTCGTGCGCCACTTCTGGCGGAATCCACACCGCGCGACTAGGCGGAATCACCCATGCACCCGAGTCCGTGACCACGCGCATGATCCCGCTGACCGCATACAACAACTGCGCCTCGCGATGCAGGTGCAGCGGCTGGTGGGCGCCATCCAGATAATCCCGGGGGTAGGCGCTCACCGGGCCGTGTTCGAAATGGCTGATCAACATGTCTGATTCGATGACTTGTCTGGCAGGAATGCGCTTTGTGGCCAACTTAGCATAGCGCCACACAACAACGTAAAGCGTGCCGCCATGAATCAATCCAGAAACGTCATTCGCTATATCAACGCCGCCCATGTGATCGATCACATGTTCATGCTGATATTTCCCGCCGCCGTGCTCGGTATGACGCAGGCCTTCGGTCTCGACTACGCCACGCTGATCGGCCTGTCACTGGGCGGCTTCATTGCCTTCGGCGCGTGTTCACTACCCGCTGGTTGGCTGGGCGATCACTGGAGTCGGCGGCAGATGATGCTGGTATTTTTCTTCGGCATCGGCGCTTCAGCGATTTTCACTGGCCTGAGCAGCAGCCCGGCCATGCTGGTGATCGGTCTGACCCTGATCGGTATTTTTGCGGCGATTTATCACCCGGTCGGCACGGCGATGTTGGTCGCTTATGCACAAAATCGCGGCCGGGAAATCGGCATCAACGGTATGTGGGGCAATCTGGGTGTGGCGTTTTCGGCGCTGATCACCGGTTTGCTGGTGGCGCAATTCGGCTGGCGCTCGGCGTTTCTGATACCGGGCGCAGTGGCGATTGTGCTGGGAGTTGGCTTCGCCTTGCACGTGCGTGAAGAGCCGATTCCGAAGCGTGCGCACACGCCACTCAAGGGGGCCGCTGGCCAGCGTATTTCCATGCTCATGGTGTTCGGCGTGCTGGCGCTGGCGACGGCCACTGGCGGCGTGGTGTTCAACGCCACCACCATGACCTATCCGAAGCTGTTTCAGGAGCGTTTGCATGAGCTGTTTGCCTCGCCGCAAACCCTTGGTGTGGTGGTCAGTCTGGCCTATGCCTTTGGTGCGGTTGCACAGTTGAGCATTGGTCGGATGTTGCATCGGCTCAGCCTGAAATGGCCGTTCATTGTCCTGACGCTGTGCCAGGCACCGCTGCTGTTTGCGCTGGCCTATGCCGACGGCTGGGCGGTGATCGCCCTCGGCGCAGCGTTCATGTTCGTGGTCTTCGGTCAGGTCACCGTCAACGATGCGATGGTCGCCAACTTCGTCGCCCCGCAATGGCAATCACGGGTGTTCGCCCTGCGTTACTGTTTATCGTTCGGTGCCAGTGCGGCGGCGATTCCGCTGATTTCCTATGTCGAACCGCGCCATGGTTTTGTAGGCCTGTACTTGATTCTTGCGGGTTTCGGCGCTTTGACCTTCCTTGCAGCAGTCGTATTCCCACGGACGCCTTCCGAGGAGGCTGTAGGGCAAACAGCCTGATCATTAGCGAAAACCGGCAAATGCTGGCGCAAAGCTAGCATTTGTACGGCTTTGCAAATCATTCCTTTGGCTGATTTGGCTGGCGTATAAGGGTTCTAGAGTACCAATCTCTACGCCAACACCGTGCAGTCAGAAAAGGGATTCTTATGTTGCAGACTCGCGTCATTCCCCCGGCCGATGGGGCCTACCAGTATCCATTGCTGATCAAACGGCTGCTGATGTCCGGCGCCCGTTACGAGAAAACCCGCGAGATCATTTACCGTGACCAGATTCGCTATAGCTACCCGACCCTGATCGAGCGTGTGGCGCGGTTGGCCAACGTGCTCACGGCGGCCGGTGTGAAGGCCGGTGACACCGTGGCGGTGATGGACTGGGACAGCCATCGTTACCTGGAGTGCATGTTTGCGATCCCGATGATTGGCGCGGTGATTCATACCATCAACGTGCGCCTGTCGCCGGAACAGATCCTCTACACCATGAACCACGCCGAGGACCGCTTTGTGCTGGTCAACAGCGAGTTCGTCGGTCTTTACCAGGCAATCGCACCGCACCTGAGCACGGTCGAGAAAACCCTGCTGCTGACTGATCTGCCGGAAAAAACCGCCGAGCTGCCGAACCTGGTCGGTGAGTACGAACAACTGCTGGCCGCCGCGAGCCCGCAGTACGACTTCCAGGACTTCGACGAAAACTCGGTCGCCACCACGTTCTACACCACCGGCACCACGGGCAATCCGAAAGGCGTGTATTTCACCCATCGGCAACTGGTCCTGCACACCATGGGCGTGTCGACGATCATGGGCGCGATCGACAGCGTACGCCTGCTCGGCACCAACGACGTGTACATGCCGATCACACCGATGTTCCATGTACACGCCTGGGGCCTGCCGTATGTGGCGACCATGCTTGGCCTCAAACAGGTTTATCCGGGGCGCTACGATCCGGAGTTTCTCGTCGAGTTGTGGCGCAAGGAGAAGGTTACCTTCTCCCACTGCGTGCCGACCATCCTGCAAATGCTGCTCAACGCCAAAGGCGCGCAAGGCACCGATTTCGGCGGCTGGAAAATTGTCATCGGCGGCAGCGCGCTCAATCGCACCTTGTATGAAACCGCCAAGGCGCGGGGCATTCAGCTCACCGCTGCGTACGGCATGTCGGAAACCGGGCCGCTTGTATCCTGTGCGCACCTCAATGATGAGTTGATGGCCGGCACTGAAGACGAACGCACCACCTACCGGATCAAGGCCGGTGTGCCGGGGCCGCTGGTGGAAGCGGCGATTGTCGATGCCGAGGGTAACTTTCTCCCGGCCGACGGCGAGACCCAGGGCGAACTGGTGCTGCGTGCGCCATGGCTCACCGAAGGCTATTTCAACGAACCGCAGAAGGGCGCCGAGCTCTGGGCTGGTGGCTGGTTGCACACCGGCGACGTTGCCACACTCGACAGCATGGGCGTGATCGACATCCGCGACCGCATCAAGGATGTGATCAAGACCGGCGGCGAGTGGATCTCTTCGCTGGATCTCGAAGACCTGATCAGCCGTCACGTTGCGGTACGCGAAGTAGCAGTGGTGGGCATCGCCGATCCGCAGTGGGGCGAGCGTCCGTTTGCCTTGCTAGTAATCCGTGAAGGGCATGTGATCGGGGCACGCGAGCTCAAGGAACACCTCAAGCCGTTCGTGGAATTGGGACACCTGAGCAAGTGGGCGATCCCGAGTCAGATCGCCCTTGTTACCGAAATTCCCAAGACCAGTGTCGGCAAGCTCGACAAGAAGCGCATCCGCCTCGACATCACCGAATGGCAGGCCAACAACAGCACCTTCCTCTCGACACTTTGAGTGTCTGCTGGCGCGCCGAAACCGGCGCGCCAGACCCACCAAGCAAGCGCTTGGCTTGTGAAATCGAAAAAATCAGCCATCCTTGCCGTGCCGACATGCGTCGGACTGGCGAAAGGACTGTTCCAGAGTGGTTGGCAGCTGCAAATCACACTTTAGAGGGATCAAGCAGTACCACCTGCTGGCTATAGTCCGCTCAAGGATTTTTAAGAACGGGGCACACGCACAAAACGGGGCGATGCATTTTTGGAGTGATTTCGGGTTGTCTCTGGCACCCGGTCCTTCAGGCGTTTTTAAAAGTACTCACTGCCATAACAATAATGCACATGGAGTAGCGTCGATGACCTCAGTAAACCAGTTCTGGCGCCGGGCGAAACTGCCTCTGGCAGTCAGTCTTGCCTCTTCGCTCGCCGGGCCCGCATTCGGCGTCAGTTTCAACGTCGGTGAAATCGAAGGCCAGTTCGACTCTTCCCTGTCGATCGGTGCCAGTTGGTCTACCCAGAGCCCGAACAAGAACCTCATCGGCGTCAACAACGGCGGCCATGGTCTGTCGCAGACTTCTGACGATGGCCACGCCAACTTCAAGAGCGGCGAAACCTTTTCGAAGATCTTCAAGGGCATCCATGACCTTGAACTGAAATACGGCGACACCGGCGTGTTTGTCCGTGGCAAATACTGGTACGACTTTGAGCTCAAGGACGAAAGCCGCGAGTTCAAGGACATCAGCGATTCGGGCCGTAAAGAGGGTGCCAAGTCGTCCGGCGGGCAGATCCTCGACGCCTTCGTCTACCACAACTACGCGATCGCCGATCAGCCAGGTTCCGTGCGTTTGGGCAAGCAGGTGGTGAGCTGGGGTGAAAGTACCTTCATCGGTGGCGGCATCAACTCGATCAACCCGATCGACGTTTCCGCGTTCCGTCGTCCGGGCGCCGAGATCAAGGAAGGCCTGATCCCGGTCAACATGTTCTACGTGTCCCAGAGCCTGACCGAAAACCTTTCGGCCGAAGCGTTCTATCAGCTGGAATGGGACCAGACCGTCGTCGATAACTGCGGCACGTTCTTCTCGCAGCCAGACATCGTTGCCGACGGTTGCAACGACAACCTGCGCGTGCTGAACAAGCGTTCGCAAATCCCGGCCATCGCCCTGGGGCCGTTGGCGGCCAACGGTGTCAACGTCAACGAAGAAGGCGTTCTGGTGCGCCGTGGTCCGGACCGCGATGCCCGTGACAGCGGCCAGTGGGGCGCGTCCTTCAAGTACATGTACGAACCGCTGGACACCGAGTTCGGCGCCTACTTCATGAACTACCACAGCCGTGCGCCGATCTTCAGCGCCACCGGTGCTCCGCAATCGGTCTACAACACCGCGCGCGCGCTGCCGGGGCCGTTTGCGGCACTTGCACCGTTGCTGGTCGCGGGTAACTCGAACTACTTCATTGAATACCCTGAAGACATTCGCCTCTACGGTCTGAGCTTCTCCACCACCCTGCCTACCGGTACGGCGTGGAGCGGTGAGATCAGCTACCGGCCGAACGCGCCGGTACAACTGAACTCCACCGACATTTTGTTTGCCGGTGTGCGTCCGATCGGCGGGGCACTGACCAACGCTTCGATCCTCAATGGCGTGCCGGGTCAGGACCTGCACGGTTACGAGCGTAAGGAAATCACCCAGATCCAGACCACGTTCACGCACTTCTTCGATCAGGTCATGGGCGCCAGCCGTCTGACCCTCGTCGGCGAAGTCGGCGCGACCTACGTCGGCGGGCTGGAAAGCCGTTCCGACAAGCGCTATGGCCGCGATCCGGTATACGGCCCGGGTGAGTTGCCGGCCACTGGCGGTGTGAATACCTGCGCCAATATTCTCAACGCCAGCACCATCAATGGTGCCGGGCCGGGCTCACCGCAGAACAACCGCAGCCGCAATTGCGACAACGACGGCTTCACCACCTCGATGTCGTGGGGCTACCGCGGTCGCGCCATCTGGGAATACAACGACGTCTTCGCCGGTGTGAACCTCAAGCCGAACGTGGCCTGGTCCCACGACGTCAGCGGTTACTCGCCAGGCCCTGGCGGCAACTTCGAGGAAGGTCGCAAAGCGGTCAGCCTGGGCGTCGATGCCGAATACCAGAACACCTACACCGCGAGCCTGGCGTACACCAACTTCTTCGACGGCAAGTACACCACTGTGGATGACCGCGACTTTGTTGCGCTCAGCTTCGGCGTGAACTTCTAAGCACTGCATTTCAGGACGAACGAATTTATGAAAATAACAAAGAGTCTGTTCCACGCCGGGGTTCTGGGTCTGTCGCTGCTGGCGACCGGCGTCATGGCCGCCGTGCCTGCTGCCGAAGCCGACAAACTGGGCAAGAGCCTGACGCCGATGGGCGCGGAAATGGCCGGTAACGCCGACGGTTCGATCCCGGCGTGGAAGCCGCTGCCGAAGAATGCCGGCTCGGTCGACAGCAAGGGTTTCCTGTCCAATCCATACGCCAGTGAGCAACCGCTGTTCACCATCACTGCGAAAGACGTCGACAAGTACAAGGACAAGCTGGCGCCAGGTCAGTACGCGATGTTCAAGCGTTACCCGGACACCTTCAAGATGCCGGTCTACCCGTCCCATCGTGGTGCGACCGTGCCGGATGACGTGTTCGCAGCGATCAAGAAAAACGCCACCACCACCAACCTGGTGTCCGGCGGCAACGGTCTGGAAAACTTCGATACCGCTGTACCGTTCCCGATTCCAAAAACCGGTGTGGAAGTCATCTGGAACCACATCACCCGCTATCGCGGCGGCAGCGTGACCCGTCTGGTGACCCAGGCCACACCTCAGCCGAACGGCTCGTACAGCCTGGTGTACTTCCAGGATCAGTTCGTGTTCCGCGACAAGATGAAGGACTACGATCCGGCGAACCCGGGCAACATCCTGTTCTACTTCAAGCAGAAAGTGACCGCGCCGGCACGTCTGGCCGGTGGTGTGCTGCTGGTGCACGAAACTCTCGATCAGGTGAAGGAACCACGTTCGGCGTGGGTCTACAACGCCGGCCAGCGTCGTGTGCGTCGTGCGCCACAAGTGTCCTACGACGGCCCGGGTACTGCGGCGGATGGCCTGCGTACCTCCGACAACCTCGACATGTTCAACGGTGCGCCGGATCGCTACGACTGGAAGCTCGAAGGCAAGAAAGAGATGTACATCGCCTCCGACAGCTACAAGCTCGACGATCCGAAACTGAAGTACGCCGACATCATCAAGGCCGGTCACATCAACCAGGATCTGGCACGTTACGAGCTGCGCCGCGTCTGGCATGTGGTTGCCACCCTGAAAGAAGGTCAGCGTCACATCTACGCCAAACGTGACTTCTACATCGACGAAGACACCTGGCAAGCCGCCGTGATCGATCACTACGACGGTCGTGGCCAACTGTGGCGCGTCGCCGAAGCGCATGCCGAGAACTACTACGACAAGCAAGTGCCGTGGTATGCCCTGGAAACCCTCTACGACTTGCAGTCCGGCCGCTATCTGGCACTGGGCATGAAGAACGAGGAAAAGAGTGCGTATGACTTCGGTTTCACCGCCACCACCAGCGACTTCACCCCGGCCGCACTGCGTCAGGATGGCGTTCGCTAACCCGCTGTAACCCGAGGCCGCATCCTCGTGAAAACGCCCCGACTGGTTCGGGGCGTTTTTTTGCGTGTAGCCTTTTTGTAGCCATTTGTAGCAGCAACCTTCATAACCGGTTCGTTTAAGGCTAGTCTGCGGACATCTGCAACGCCGCCAACAGCAATTCGAACAAGAGCCGGCCATGACTGATCTGTCCCCACTTCCGGGTCCCGCAAGCGTTGCCATCGCGGCACTGGACGGGCGTTTTTTCCGCCCGCCGCTGCCCGACGGCTACGTCTTGCGACCACGCCTTTGCGAGCGCCTGCAGGCCGGGCTCGGTGGGCGTCTGTTGCTGGTCAGTGCTCCCGCCGGGTTCGGCAAGAGCTCGCTGGCGGTGGAGTTCTGTCAGAGTCTGCCGGCACACTGGCAAAGCCTTTGGCTGGGCCTGAGTCCTCGCGACAGCGACCCGGGGCGCTTTCTCGAACGTCTGCTCGAAGGCTTGCAGGACTACTTTCCGCAACTGGGCAGTCGCGCACTCGGCCTGCTGAAAATGCGCCAGCGCCATCAGCCCTTTGCCTTCGAAGAATGGCTCGACGGCTTGCTCGATGAACTGACCCTGCACCTCGATCCCGGCGCGCCACTGCTGTTGGTGCTCGACGATTACCATCTTGCGCAAGGCCCGGTGCTCGATCGCTGCCTGCAGTTTTTCCTCAACCATTTGCCCGATGGCTTGCTGGTCATGGTCACCAGTCGCCAGCGCCCGGACTGGCATCTGGCGCGCTTGCGTCTGTCACGGCAGTTGCTGGAGTTGCATGAAGCGGATCTGCGCCTGACTCACGACGAAGCCCTGACCTTGCTCGATCGCCACAGCAGTTCGCTGCGCGGTGAAGCGCTGGAAAACCTGATCCAGCGCAGCGAAGGCTGGGTCGCCGGTTTGCGGTTCTGGCTGCTCGCGGTGTCTGAGGCCGGCAGCGATGCTGCGTTACCGCAAGCGTTGAACGGTGGGGAAGGGCTGATCCGCGACTATCTGCTGGAAGAGGTCATCGATTGCCTGCCGGCCGAGGTGCAAGCCTTTCTGTACGACACCGCCCCCCAGGAACGCTTTTGCAGCGAGTTGTGCGACGCCGTTCGCGAAGCCCACGACAGCGCCGAGATCCTGCGTTTCCTGTTGGCCCATCAGGTCTTTCTGGTGCCGCTGGACGAGCACGGTCACTGGTATCGTTATCACCATTTATTTTCGGATTTGTTGCGCAGTCGGCCGATTGCTCAGGCGATGGTGCCGACTGCAACGCTGCACCTGCGTGCCTGTCGCTGGTTCAACGCACAAGGGCTGCTGGATGAAGCCGTGGAGCAGGCGTTGCGTGCCGGTCACCTGGATGTCGCGGCAAATCTGGTACAGAACCTCTCGGAGGAGCAACTGCTGGCCGAGCAAAACGTCGGCATGCTGCTGCGCTGGAAAATGGACCTGCCAGACAGCCTGTTGATCAGCACCCCGCGCTTGATCGTGTTGTACAGCTGGGCGCTGGGGCTGGCCTGTCAGCTGGATGCCGCCGAAGAGTTGTCCAGCCATCTGAGCCGTTTCCTGCCGGCGCCTTCCGCTACCGCGCAAAAGTCGATGCTGGCGCAATGGCTGGCGTTGAGCGGGATCATCGCTCGAGGGCGTGGGCATCGGGAGTTGACGATCAGATATTGCACCGAGGCCCTGGAAAGCCTGCCGGCCAAACGTTATGGCCAACGGCTGATGTGTCTATCGACCTTGTCCAATCTGGCCATTGCCGATGGCGATCTGTGGCGCGCACGCGGTCTTAACCGCGAATCCCTGGAGCTGGCGCAGCGGGTCGGCAATCCGTTGTTCGAAGCTTTGGCCCATTACGACCGTGCACGGGTGTTGCAATCGCGTGGCGAAATCCTGCGCGCACTCGATGAAGTCCATCAGGGCCTGGGGCGACTGCGTGGTTTGTCGCCACAACGTCTGTACGCGGTGCGCGCTCGGCTGACGTTGTATGAGGGTTTTCTGTTGGCCATGCGCTTGCAGCCTCAGGCGGCACGCGTGCGGTTGTTGGCCGGGATCAGCGAGGCACGAGCCTGTCGCGATATCAGCGTATTGATCGGCCATTGCGTCATCGCTCGACTGGATGGCGGCAGCGGCGAGTTCGCCAAGGCCTTTGCCGAACTCGCCGAAGCCGAACGCCTGATGCACATCTGGGACGTGCCGCCGATCTACTATCTGGCGATGATCACGCTGGTCAAATGTGAACTATGGCTGGCGCAGGGCCGTACTGATCTGGCCGAGGCGTGGCTGGCGCGGTTGGGCCAGACCTACACCGGCGAACGCGCCGCTGCGCCGCCGGAGTTCCATCCACAACTGCCGCTGCATGTGGAACTGCAACAGGCTTTGCTCGACCTGAATCAGGGCCAACCGATGCTCGCCGAAGGGCGTTTGAACGTCTTGCATGAAAACGGCCAGCAAACCGGCCGGCAGTTGCTCAGTGTGATGGCGTTGACGCAGAAGGTGGCGCTGTTGCTGGCAGGCGGTCGAGAGGCAGAAGCCCGCAAGGCATTGGGTCAGGCGCTGGAAGCAGCCGCCGGAGGCGTGCTGCAGCCGTTCGATGCCTTGATGAAGGGGCACGAGAATTGGCTGCGAAGCCAATTGCAGACTTCGCCGGCGCTCACAGGACAGCAACTGCTTGAACACTTCCCGCCAGCGACGTCTCGCCCGGTTGTGGATTGCGCAGTGGCTGAGCAACTCAGTAGCCGCGAACTGGCGGTACTACGCCTGATCGCCCAAGGCTGTTCGAATCAGCAGATCAGTGAACAGTTGTTTATCTCTTTGCACACCGTGAAAACCCACGCCAGCCATATCAACAGCAAGTTGGGGGTCGAGCGGCGCACGCAAGCGGTGGCCCGGGCGAAAGAATTGGGGGTGTTGCAGTAACCGTAGCTGGATGCCTCTGGCGCAAGGCGAACCTTGGGCCAGAGGTTGTCGATCACTTCGCTTCGTCAGCGTCCACGCCTTTTATCGACCGCTCACGTTCAAGAATCGACATCAGGCCCAAGGCGCAATCATCGGTAGTTTTGCTGGCGATGGACTGTTGCAGGTTCTCGCTCAGCACAGCTTTGAATTTTCTCCCAGGCAACGTCGCATTCCACCCCAGCAGTGTCTTGACTGCCGGTGCGGGTGCTCCGCTGGATTTTTGATAAAGGCTTTCTGCGCTGCCGTCACTCATGATCGCAAAGCCGGTTGGCGTGTCGATGTGGCCGCGGTACAACCGTAGCTTCGATATCGCTTTAGGGTCAGTCAGAAACCAGGTGGTATTGGCGTATTCACCGTTTTCTGGAGGCGAGAGAGTCTGGAGTTGCCCGTCCGAATCAATGCTTGCGATGACACCATCGCCCAAGTGCCCGGCCATGTAGCGACCCTGCGAGTAAGCAACGAACGACAGGGTGCACGCCAGATCGTTGATGTCGCCGCCGTGCTTGGCGGATTTGCGCCTGAATGCGTCCAGACAGCGATTGACCAGACGCTGGGCTGCCTTCGCATGGATTTTTTCCATATTTTGCCAAAGGCTTTCAAAATTCTTGCAGACGTAGGCGAGTGTCGCGGTGACCGCGACCTGGGCGCCGATGTCCGACCGGGCTCTGGAGCCCGCACCGTCAGCCAGGGCTATGCAGGTCACGCCGTTGGACTCTCTTGCCGCGACATAGTCCTGGCAAGGTGTTTGAGTTTTCAGGTGCGAGCGCCCCGCGACCGACGCGAAAGCGGTTTTACAGGTGAAGTCCGGGAGGTCAGACATGGCTCAGACCTGTCCCCAGGCTTCGATGCCTTTGATATCCAGTGGCACTGCGTCACCGGGTGTCGACTGTGAGGCACGGGAAACACTTTTGCTCAGCCAGGCAAAAAACTCGTTGAAGCGCAGGCCTTTGAGGCGCAGTGGCGGGCGTGACGGCGAAAATAGAGCCAGCGATTCTACGTTCGCGGCTTTACCGATTGCGATGGGGAACACGGTCAGTTTGCGTTTGCTGATCATGTCGCTGACGCGAGTGGCTGCTTCGCTAATGTCATCGGTTGGCTCGCCATCCGTCATGAGAACCATCCACGGCTGAAAGTAATCCACGCCAGCCTGTTGATAATCCTCTTTGCGCGCTTCCAGCAAATCCAGAGCGATGCCCACGGCGTGCCCCATCGGGGTCATGCCGGAAGCGACCAGCGGCGGCACGTCCTGACGGCTGATGGAACCGAAATCCATGACTTTCTGCGCTGTTCCGCCAAAAGTCACGATGCAGATTTCAGCGGCATATTGCGCTATTTCATCGTCCTTGATTGCTTCGAAAAACTGTTGAACGCCCGAGTGCAGTTCTGCAATAGGCTCGCCTTCCATCGATCCGCTGACATCCAGCACGAGGCAGACGGGTACGCGTGTGGTCGGGTTCTCAGCAAGTTCTTCCTGACTGAGGAGATAGTTGTCTGGCATGGAATTGTCCTTGTGGGGTGAGCGTTACAGCCAACGCTTCAAGAGTCGTTTGAACCAGCGCAAAAAGATGTTTTGCCGATTGCTCGCGTGCACTGGCAATGGTCGATAGGGTTGCGGTCGAGCGGAAGTCGGTTGCTGCAGCGGCCTTGCCGCTGTTGGGCTAGCGGTCGCAGGTGCAGCCGTGGGCGCAGGACGGTTCGGTGCCGGTGCCGCCACTTTGGGAGGCGGGGGCGGCGTTGGTCGAGGCGCGATGGGCGCCGGAGGTGGCGCCGCACGCTGGCCGGCCTGCTCGATTTTCTTTTGGCTCTCACTGGCCAGCTTTTTCAGTTTCGCTGTTTTCTGGCAGTCCGAGCATATGGTCGGCTTGCCTGCCGCCTTCATTTTTTCAAACCAGTCCTTGGCCACCTTGTGGGGCTTTTTGCAACTGCCACAGACGTCTTCAACGGGATCTTTGATATGAAACGCGGCAGGAAACAAATCATCGCAATGTTTGCCTTTGCGTAACCCTTCGCCGTACTGAGTCAGCAGTTTCAGCCAGTCATCAATGGGGCGTCGCTGATTGTCTTCGAAAGTATTGCTGAATGCCTGTTTGAGCGGATACGGCAAATGACTCCAGATATGCTGCCAGACGCCCACCGGCGCGACGCTTGCCCGGCCGATGCCGCTGCCCTTTTTGAATCGGTAGGGGAAGTTCATGTTCTTGATGTTGTCGGAAGCCGTTCCGCCACCCTGTTGAGAATAGGGTGGTTTGCCCGGCAGCAGGATCATGAACAGCATGGTGGCGATGGCGAAGAGCTCGTGATTTTTTGTGCGCAGGTAGTCGCCATATTTTTCGTCCTGGATTTCCGGCGCGGTGAACGGCACCGTGCCCACTTCGCAGGGGAAATGTGCAATCTGGAAGCTGTCGGTATCGACCATCCAGACCTTGTTGCTGTCTGCCGTCACGAGCAGGTTCATCGGATTGATGTCGCCCACGATGATATTCAGCGAGTGCAGATAGTGCACCTGTTTCAAAAAGGCGCTCGCGACATTCACCAGGTCACGCCGCGTCCATTTCGCGAAGGTCTTCAGCAGTACCTGTTTGACGAATACCGTGCTGTGAAGTGTTCTGCCATCCGCGCGAGGCATGACATAACCGACGAACTCCTTTTGCGCATTGAACACCAGCTCGGTCGGCCAGCAAATGCCGGGTTCGACGATTTTACGCGTCACCATCAGGCTGATTTTCTCGCGGCGCCGGGTCGTGAGTTTTTCAATGTGATAGATCTTGCAGACTTCTGCGTTGCCAGCCACGGCATGGATCGTTCCTTCTCCGCCGGCGCTGATGGCTTTATCCAGGGTCAATTGACGACCGCTCGAGGTGGTCACCACCGAGCCTTCCGCGACACGTTCACCTTGGTTGCGAATAACCATGTCGGCAGTGAGGAGCGGGGTTGCCGGCATGTCGAAAGGCACGATCGATGCTGGTGCTGGTGCTGGTGCAGGTGCACTTTTAGGTGGTCGCGACGGTGCCTGTCCGGTCCAGCGCTGGGCTCTGGCCTGCGCGGCTTTGCACTGCGCGAGCTGCGATTCGTCGCATGTCAGTAGCAGCAGATCGTAATGGCGGCACAAGTCGACGACTTCTACCGACGGGCTTTGCTCCGGCGGCGCGGTCGTGCGTTTGAGCGCGAAGATCGCTTGGCCATTGAACGAGCATTCGGCCAGCAGATCGCCGGGATGCAGCGCTGTACCTTTAGGGAGCGCACGGTGCGGCCGAGACGGTTTGCCGATGAAGTAGCGAAAAAAATCCCGTGCGTTGCGGTGGACCTGCTCGTTTCCCTCGGTCAGGGACTGAAGCTTCAGAAGATCGGAATGGGCGATAAAAGGCAGACCATTCCTGGCGCGAATGCGGTTGATAATGTCCGGGTCCAGAAAAAGGACGCTTTTATCGACGAGCACGTGTTCCATAGAGTGGGGCATTGGCTTCCTGCCGTCTTGTTTCAAAATTGGCACGGCGCGAGGATACCCCATCAATTTTGCGCATCACAACCGCAGTGGCACGCCTTGGCATCAGGATCAAAACCATGCAAACCCCGAACACAGCGCTCATCCGCGAAACCTTTCCCGTCGGCCCGCTCCAGTGCAACTGCACCATCATCGGCGACCCGATCAGCAAAAAAGCCATCGTCGTCGACCCGGGTGGTAATCCTGACCTGATCATGGCGCGCCTTGATGCGCATGGCCTGAAAGTCGTCAGCATTATTCACACCCACGCGCATCTCGATCACTTCCTCGCTTCCGGGCAGATGAAGGAAAAAACCGGCGCGACCCTGCATTTGCACAAGGAAGACCAGTTCCTTTGGGACAACCTCGAAATGCAGTGCCAGATGTTCGGTGTGCCGTACACACCGGTGCCATCGCCAGATCGCTGGTTGAGCGACGATGAGGAACTGGCCTGCGGTTGCGGTGTTGCCCTGCACACGCCGGGACATACACCCGGTTCCATGAGCTTTTGGTTTTCCGAGGCTAAGCTGTTGATAGCCGGCGACACGTTGTTTCGTCGCGGCGTAGGGCGCACGGATTTGTGGGGCGGCGATCAGGCGACCATCGTGCGTTCGATCAAGCAGCGGCTATACACCTTGGACGAGGACGCGACCGTGGTGACCGGACATGGGCCGGATACGCGTCTGGGTGATGAAATGCGCGAAAACCCGTTTGTGCGCGCCTAAATATTTTGTCACGAGTGCCCGGCGGAATTTTTGTGCATTGTCATGATCAAACGCCCGCGCAGGTCCATTTAACCCAGTGGCCGCTGCACCACAGAATGCGAAAAACCAGGAGCTCTCCATGTTCACCACGCGTCGTTTGATTATTGTCGCTACTGCCGTGGCCTTGCTGTCCGGCTGCGCCTCGCCTAACCCGTATGACAATCAGGGCCAGGCCGACGGTGGCTCGCAAGGCATGAGCAAAACCGCCAAATACGGTGGCCTCGGTGCACTCGCCGGCGCACTGGCCGGTGCCGCCATCGGTCACGACAACCGCGGCAAAGGTGCCTTGATCGGTGCGGCGGTGGTGGGTGCGTCCGCCGCCGGTTACGGTTATTACGCCGACCAGCAAGAAAAGAAACTGCGCGCGAGCATGGCCAACACTGGCGTTGAAGTGCAGCGCCAAGGCGATCAGATCAAACTGATCATGCCGGGCAACATCACCTTCGCTACCGATTCGGCGAACATCGCGTCCAGCTTCTACCAGCCGCTGAACAACCTGGCCAACTCGTTGAAAGAATTCAACCAGAACCAGATCGAAATTGTCGGCTACACCGACAGTACCGGCAGCCGCCAGCACAACATGGACCTGTCCCAGCGTCGTGCGCAGAGCGTGGCGACTTACCTGACTTCGCAAGGTGTCAGCGGCGCCAACCTGTCGGCCCGTGGCGCCGGTCCGGATAACCCGATTGCCAGCAACGGTGATGTGAATGGCCGGGCGCAGAACCGTCGGGTTGAAGTCAACCTGAAGGCGATCCCGGGCCAGCAGTATGGTGGTCAGCAGCAACAGCAGCCGGGTACGGTTCAGCAGTATCCGTAAGCGCTTGTCAGAATGAAAAAAATGCCCGGTCCTGCGATCGGGCATTTTTTTGTCTGGCCTGTGCCGGCCCCTTCGCGAGCAAGCTCGCTCCCACAGGGTTAGGTGTGGAACACAACTTTTGTGTACATCATCAATTCCTGTGGGAGCGAGCTTGCTCGCGAAGGGGGCATAACAATCAGGCACAAATCATCGGATACAAAAAAGCCCCCGGACACATCACTGTCCGGGGGCTTTTTGTTTTCAGCGAAGACTGATTACTTCTTCAGACCATAATGCTCATCGAGCATGCCCGGCGAGTTCGGGGTCTTCGGTGCGTAGTCGCGCGGTGGCTCCTGATCGCGCGGTGGCGTCAGGCGTTCGCGTGGCGCGACTGCCGCGTCAGCGTGCAGGGCAGCGATCAGGCGCTGGCGGGTCTGCTCGTCCAGGGCCAGACGATTGGCACCCTCGGCGAGATGATCCTGCACTTCCTGATAGCTCTGGGTCAGCTTCTTGACCAGCATCGCGGTGCTGTTGAAGTGGGTGACCACTTCGTTTTGATAACTGTCGAAACGCTCCTGGATATCATCCAGTTGACGCTGCGTACGGCTCGGCGCAGCGTTCGGCGCAACGCGCGCGATCAGGAATCCAATGGCGACACCCACAACCAGGGCAAGAGTCGGTAACAACCAAACTAAGAGCGAGTGTTCCACGAGTCCTTCCTCTATAAACGGCTTTGCTTTACGTTAACGGCTCGAACCTGCGCTGTATACCGCGATTCACTCGCAATAGATTGGCACAGACAATTTGCTAGACGAGTCGACCCGATTCGAGGTCACGGAGTTCCTTCCTTGCTGATGCGTGAAACCCCTGTAGTGATTGACGGCCCTGTGGGTCAACTTGAGTCTCTGTACCTGGATAACGAGCAGCCAATCGGCATCGCGCTGATCTGCCATCCGAACCCGGTGCAGGGCGGCACCATGCTCAACAAGGTCGTCTCGACCTTGCAGCGCACCGCGCGCGACGCCGGCCTGATCACCTTGCGCTTCAACTATCGCGGCGTTGGCGCCAGCGAAGGCTCCCACGACATGGGCACCGGCGAGGTCGACGATGCTCAGGCTGCCGCTGCCTGGCTGCGCGAGAAACACCCGAATCTGCCGCTGACCCTGTTCGGTTTCTCCTTCGGCGGATTTGTTGCAGCAAGTCTCGGCGGTCGACTCGAAGCGCAGGGCGTGCAGCTCAAGCACCTGTTCATGGTCGCGCCAGCGGTGATGCGTCTTAGCGAACAGGATCAATTGCCACAAGATGGCGAACTCACCGTGATCCAGCCGGAAACCGACGAAGTCATCGATCCGCAGCTGGTCTACGCCTGGTCGGAAAAACTCCAGCGCCCCCATGAGCTGCTGAAAGTGGCAGAATGCGGACACTTTTTTCATGGCAAGCTGACCGATCTCAAGGATCTGATCCTGCCGCGTCTCTCGAATTGATTGCAGTCTGACAAGCGATTACCCATGACGAACCGTACCCGTATCCTCACCGGCATCACCACCACCGGCACGCCGCACCTGGGCAACTACGCCGGCGCCATCCGCCCGGCGATCCTCGCCAGCCGCGACAGCAATGCCGATTCGTTCTACTTCCTGGCCGACTACCACGCCCTGATCAAATGCGATGACCCGCTGCGCATCCAGCGCTCGCGTCTGGAAATCGCCGCGACCTGGCTGGCCGGTGGCCTCGATGTCGACCGCGTGACCTTCTACCGCCAGTCCGACATCCCGGAAATCCCTGAGCTGACCTGGCTGCTGACCTGTGTTGCCGCCAAGGGCCTGCTCAATCGTGCGCACGCTTACAAGGCGTCGGTGGACAAGAACGTCGAAACCGGTGAAGACCCGGACGCCGGCATCACCATGGGCCTCTACAGCTACCCGGTGCTGATGGCCGCAGACATTCTGATGTTCAACGCGCACAAGGTGCCGGTCGGTCGTGACCAGATCCAGCACGTGGAAATGGCCCGTGATATAGGCCAGCGCTTCAACCATCTGTTCGGTCAGGGCAAAGAGTTCTTCACCATGCCCGAAGCACTGATCGAAGAGAGCGTGGCGACGTTGCCAGGCCTCGACGGGCGCAAGATGTCGAAGAGCTACGACAACACCATCCCGTTGTTCTCCAGCGCCAAAGAGATGAAGGACGCGATTTCGCGGATCGTCACCGACTCCAAAGCGCCAGGCGAAGCCAAGGATCCGGACAACTCGCACCTGTTCACCTTGTTTCAGGCGTTCGCCACACCGGCGCAGGCTGATGAGTTCCGCAGCGAACTGCTCGGTGGTCTGGGGTGGGGCGAGGCGAAGAACCGTCTGTTCCAGTTGCTCGACAACGAACTGGGCGAAGCGCGCGACAAGTATCACCAGTTGATCGAGCGCCCGGCAGACCTGGAAGACATCCTGCAGATCGGCGCCAAGAAGGCCCGCGCCGTGGCGACGCCGTTCCTCAATGAATTGCGCGAAGCCGTTGGCCTGCGTTCCTTCGTTAATCAGGTGCAAGTCGCCGCGACGACAAAGAAGAAAGCCGCAAAATCCGCACGTTTCGTCAGCTTCCGCGAAGACGACGGCAGCTTCCGTTTCCGTCTGCTGGCGGCCGATGGCGAGCAATTGCTGCTGTCGCGCAACTTCGCCGACGGCAAAACCGCCGGGCAGGTGACCAAGCAACTGCAATCCGGCCAACCGCTGGACGTGCGCAGCGAAGACCTGAGCTTCAGCGTCTGGCTGGAGGGCGAATGTGTTGGCGACAGCCCGGCATTCGCTGACACTGCTGCGCGGGACGCGGCCATCGAGGCTCTGCGCGTCGCGCTGACCCCGGTTCAGGACTAATCGGCGGCACGGTCCGACCAAGGGCCGATTGCCATTCCCACGGGCCGTCGCTACAGTGACGGCCCGTTTTTGTTGCCTTGCTAACGAATTATGACGCCCCTAGAACGATACCAAGCTGATCTGAAACGCCCGGACTTCTTCCATGACGCCGCGCAGGAAACTGCTGTGCGTCATTTGCAGCGTCTGTACGAGGATCTGATCGCCGCCGATCAGAACAAGCCGGGTCTGCTGAGCAAACTGTTCGGCAAAAAGGATCAGACGCCGGTCAAGGGCCTGTATTTCTGGGGCGGCGTGGGTCGCGGCAAGACTTACCTGGTCGACACCTTCTTCGAAGCACTGCCGTTCAAGGAAAAGACCCGCACTCACTTCCACCGCTTCATGAAGCGTGTGCACGAAGAAATGAAAACCCTCGGCGGCGAGAAAAACCCGCTGACCATCATCGCCAAGCGCTTTGCGACTGAGTCGCGGGTGATCTGCTTCGATGAATTCTTTGTCTCCGACATCACCGACGCGATGATCCTCGGCACGCTGATGGAAGAACTGTTCAAGAACGGCGTGACCCTGGTCGCGACCTCGAACATCGTTCCGGACGGCCTGTACAAGGACGGTCTGCAACGTGCGCGTTTCCTGCCGGCGATTGCGCTGATCAAGCAGAATACCGAGATCGTCAACGTCGACAGCGGCGTCGACTACCGTCTGCGTCACCTCGAACAAGCCGAGCTGTTCCACTATCCGCTCGACGAAGCTGCTCACGAAAGTCTGCGCAAGAGCTTCAAGGCGCTGACGCCGGAATGCACTGCTGCGGTCGAAAACGATGTGCTGATGATCGAAAACCGCGAAATCCGTGCCCTGCGCACATGTGACGACGTGGCGTGGTTCGACTTCCGTGAGCTGTGCGACGGCCCGCGTAGCCAGAACGACTACATCGAACTGGGCAAGATCTTCCACGCCGTGCTGCTAAGCGGTGTCGAGCAGATGAGCGTCACCACTGACGACATTGCGCGCCGCTTCATCAACATGGTCGACGAGTTCTACGACCGTAACGTGAAGCTGATCATTTCGGCTGAAGTCGAGCTGAAGGATCTGTACACCGGCGGCCGTTTGAACTTCGAATTCCAGCGTACGCTGAGCCGTCTGCTGGAGATGCAATCGCACGAATTCCTGTCGCGGGCGCACAAGCCTTAAGCAGAATCGCGAAACAAAAAAGGGCCTGCAATTGCAGGCCCTTTTTTTATCTCGAATTCACCGGCCCGCGCACACTGATCGTTCCCACGCTCCGCGTGGGAATGCATACCGTGACGCTCTGCGTCACATTCCGGGGCGGACGCAGAGCGTCCATTGGCAGCATTCCCACGCAGAGCGTGGGAACGATCAACGGGGGGGAGGGTTAGGCGGCTTGTTGGAACTGCTGCCGATACTGGTTCGGCGACAGTTCAGTATGCTGACGGAACAGCCGCGCAAAGAAGCTCGCATCGTCGTAACCGACCTCATAACTGATGGTCTTGATGCTCTTGCGGCTGCCGGACAGCAAACCTTTCGCGGTTTCGATACGCAGGCGTTGCAGGTAATGCAATGGCTTGTCACCGGTGGCGGTCTGGAAGCGGCGCATGAAGTTACGGATGCTCATGCCGTGCTCGCGGGCGACGTCTTCGAAGCGGAACTTGTCGGCGAAATGCTCTTCGAGCCAGTGCTGGATCTGCAGGATAATCACGTCCTGATGCAGCTTCTGCCCACCGAAACCGATGCGTCCCGGCGCATAGCTGCGCTGCACTTCATAGAGAATGTCGCGGGCCACGGCTTGCGCGACGTTGGCCCCACAGAAACGCTCGATCAAGTAGATGTAAAGATCGCAGGCTGACGTGGTACCGCCGGCGCAATACAAGTTGTCGGCATCGGTCAGGTGCTTGTCCTGATTGAGATAGACCTTGGGAAAGCGCTCGGCGAATGCATTGAAGAAACGCCAGTAGGTGGTCGCTTCCTTGCCGTTGAGCAGGCCGGCCTCGGCCAGCCAGAACACCCCGGTGGCTTCGCCGCACAACACCGCGCCACGAGCGTGCTGTTCACGCAGCCAGGGCAACACTTGGGGATAACGGCCGCACAGCGTGTCGAAATCGTCCCAGAACGCCGGGAGGATAATGACGTCGGCGTTTTCCAGGCCACCGTCGACCGGCATTACCACGTCACTGAAGCTGTTCACCGGTTTGCCGTCGGGGCTGACCAGGCGTGTTTCGAACGCCGGTGTCAGGCCGTGACCCAGTTGTTTGCCATAACGCAGGCTGGCCAGATGGAAGAAATCCTTGGCTTGCATGAGAGTGGAAGCGAAAACCCGGTCGATTGCCAGGATGCTGACGCGCCGCAAGGGCGTGGAGACTTGCTTGGACATAATTCAACTTTTGTTTTGTTTTTATAAGGGAAAGTGGTCACCAGACGGCTGGATCGTCTTATTTTTTGTCGGATGTGTCCAGTGTCCTGTGTCAGAGGGGAGGCTTAGTCTCTGAAGGCCATCTCCCGCCAACAACAAAGAAAGGTGCCGCATGATCCCCAGAACCTTGTTCAGCTCCGAGCACGAATTGTTTCGCGACAGCGTCCGCACCTTCCTCGAAAAAGAGGCGGTGCCGTTCCATGCGCAATGGGAGAAACAGGGCCATATCGACCGCAAACTGTGGAACAAGGCCGGGGAGGCGGGGATGCTCTGCTCGCACCTGCCGGAAGAATACGGCGGCCTGGGGGCGGACTTTCTCTACAGTGCGGTGGTGATCGAGGAGGTCGGGCGACTGGGCCTGACCGGCATCGGCTTCTCGCTGCATTCGGACATTGTCGCGCCGTACATCCTGCATTACGGCAGCGAGGCGCTGAAGCACAAATACCTGCCGAAACTGGTTTCGGGCGAGATGGTCACGGCCATCGCCATGACCGAGCCGGGGGCGGGTTCCGATCTGCAAGGTGTGAAGACCACCGCTGTGCTGGACGGTGACGACTATGTGATCAACGGTTCGAAAACCTTCATTACCAACGGCTTTCTCGCGGATCTGGTGATCGTGGTGGCCAAGACCGACCCAAAGGCCGGCGCCAAGGGCACCAGCCTGTTTCTGGTGGAAGCGGGTACGCCGGGTTTCGATAAGGGCAAGCGCCTTGAGAAGGTTGGCATGAAGGCGCAGGACACGTCGGAATTGTTTTTCCAGGACGTGCGCGTGCCGAAAGAAAACCTGCTGGGGCAGGCCGGGGCCGGGTTTGCTTATCTGATGCAGGAATTGCCTCAGGAACGTCTGACGGTGGCGATCGGTGGCCTGGCTTCAGCTGAAGCTGCGTTGCAATGGACGCTTGATTACACCCGCGATCGCAAGGCCTTCGGCAAAGCCATTGCCGACTTCCAGAACACCCGCTTCAAGCTGGCCGAGATGGCCACGGAAATTCAGATCGGCCGAGTGTTCGTCGATAAATGTCTGGAGCTGCACCTGCAAGGCAAGCTCGACGTGCCGACGGCGGCGATGGCGAAATACTGGGGCACCGATCTGCAATGCAAGGTGCTCGACGAGTGCGTGCAGTTGCATGGCGGTTACGGCTTCATGTGGGAGTACCCGGTGGCCCGGGCGTGGGCGGATGCGCGGGTGCAGCGGATCTATGCTGGCACCAATGAAATCATGAAGGAGATTATTGCGCGGTCACTTTGAGTTTTGCAGTGCTTTGACGGGCCCTTTCGCGAGCAGGCTCGCTCCCACAAGGATCACGCTGTACCTG